>NZ_JBBUTI010000005.1:0-390617 GCF_038066635.1 Ideonella margarita
CGATGCTCCTGCACCAAGCGCACAGCGCGCTCGCGGACCTCAGGTGAGAACTTGTTCGACTTGTTCATGGCTCCATCTTCTCAAGAGTTGGAGCCTCCTGAAAACCCGGGGCGCTTCACCGGGGGGCCATGATGCCAGTCACCTTTCCCGCTGTACCCGCACTGCCGCCACGCAAAACTCTGCGCCCCGAACGGCTCGGTCAACCACTGCCACCGCTAAAGTCACCGCGCCTGTTGGCGCAGCTTCGTGAACGGTTGCGCTTCATGCATTACAGCCTCCGAACCGAGGAGGCATACGTTTATTGGGTCAAGGCCTTCATCCGCTTTCACGGCTTGCGGCATCCCGCCGAGCTGGGCGGGTCCGACGTGGAGGCGTTTCTCACGCACCTGGCAGATGAACGATCAGTGGCGCCCTCCACCCACAGCCAGGCGCTGTCCGCCCTGCTCTTCTTCTACGGCAAGGTGCTGGGCCAGCAACTGCCCTGGCTGAAGGAAATCGGGCATCCGAGGCGGCAACGCCGGCTGCCAGTGGTGCTGACCGTGGAGGAAGTGCGCCACGTGCTGCGCGCCATGGTTGGCGAGCATCAGCTCCTCGCACAGCTGCTGTACGGCTGCGGTCTGCGGATCACCGAAGCGCTGCGGTTGCGCGTCAAGGATGTGGACTTCGGCCAGCGCGCGTTGATCGTGCGAGAAGGAAAGGGAGCGAAAGACCGCGTGGTGATGCTGCCGCAGACATTGGTGCCGGCACTGCGTGCTCAGCTGGGCCTGGCGCGTTCCCTGTGGGCTGCAGACGTGGAGGCCGGTACCGCCGGGGTTGAGATGCCACATGCGCTGGAGCGCAAGTACCCGCGCATGGGGTCAAGCTGGCCGTGGTTCTGGGTGTTCCCTCAAGACCACCATTCAACAGATCCGGTCAGCGGCGTGATCCGCCGGCATCACCTCTACGACCAGACCTTCCAGCGGGCGTTCAAGCGCGCCGTTCAAGCCACAGGCCTCGCCAAGCCGGCCACGCCACACACCCTGAGGCATTGCTTCGCAACCCACCTGCTGCAGAGCGGCACCGACATCCGCACCGTGCAAGAGTTGCTCGGGCATTCAGATGTCGCCACGACGATGATCTACACCCATGTGTTGAAGATGGGCGGCGGTGCGGTGCGTAGCCCCCTCGACGCGCTTGCTCAAGAGGGCTGACGCGGCCGTATCCGTCTGCCCTCACTCCGCGTCTTTGCGTCCACCAGTTGCCCCAGGGCGCAGCATGGCCTCACGCAAGGTGTCAGAGGGCAGCTCGCCGAACTCCTGCCGGTAGACGCGCACCAGGGTGGCGGCATGGTTGAAGCCGAACTGCGCCGCCAGCTGATGAATTGGTACGTGCCCGCCTTGTGCCATCAAGGCTCGCCGAAAGCCGTCGATTCGCAGGCGCCGGTAATAGGCCGTGGGGGCCTGGTTGTAGACCCGCTGGAAGGCATGCTGCAGCGAGCGCTCTGACGCCCCCGCACGCCGGCACAGCTCCTCCAATGACAAGGGATGCTCCAGGTGCTGCGACATCAGCACCACCGCGCGCTCGATGGCCCGGGCATGCAGCACCGACGTCGGCCGTACTGAGCCGGGCGCAGGCTCAGAGGCGATATGCCCACTCTGAGGAGGCGGCGGGCTCAGCCAGTGAGCCATGCCCGTCACCCCTTGCAGAAACTCGCGCAGCAGGCGCACGGCCTCGATGCGCTCGCGGGCGCGGGCTTGCTCAACGCCGCGCTGCCGCTTGAACACCGCCTGCGCCGTCTGGTGGTCACCCTGGCCCCAGTGCGCGCGCACCAGGTCAAGCAGCCATTCCGGATAACCGGATGCGTGCCCACGGCTGGCCACCCAGTCCATGGTGTGGCGCGCCACTGCCAGGGCCTGGTCATGGTGGCCGGCCAGCATGTGTGCGGTGACGGTGGCGCTGTTGAGCATCTGCGGCGCCCAGTGGTCGCTGGCGCGGGCCCACACCGCGTTGTCCAGCCGCAGCGCCAGCAGAGGTGACAGGGCACCCGTGGCCACCACACGCTCCACCAGCCGCAGGCCACGTGTCAGACGCTCGTCGGCCACGCCCCCGGGCACAGGCTGCACCGGGGCCAGCACCTTCAGCACCGCCTGCAAGGTGCTGCAAAGCGCCTTGTGCTGCGACGCGCTGCTCTCCAGCAACGGGCTCATCGGCAGATCAAACGGCAGCAGGTGCCCCAGCGCCTGAATGCGCCGCACCAGGCTGAACGGCCACCAGATCCAGCCAACCTCCACCAGCCCGACGGACTGGCCCATGGCCGCATCAAAGATGCGGTGAGCCGCCTCGTGCTCGCCCAGCCCGTCAAACAGGAAAGCCAGGTCGCACAGCACCCGCGGGTCGCTCATCGGCAACTGCGATGCCTTTGGCACCACGGACAAGGCAGCAATGAAATGGCTGACCGCCGTGACATGGTTGCCCGCCAGAGATTCGCAGCGCGCCAGCTGACACCCCGCCACGCGCCACACATCGGCCGCATCCGCCAGCCGCGCCGTGCGCTGCACGCCGTGCCACATCTGCATCACGGCACTGACATGGCCGGTGTCTGACAGGCGCCGCGCCAGCAGCCACTCAGCCTGCAGGCGACTGGGCGCGTCCAGGTCGGGGTGAACCTGCAGCGCGCTGTAAAGCGCCTGCACGGTCGATGAGGTCAGCTCGATCGCTTCAGGCAGCGAATGGATTCGATCCAGCAAGTGGATGTGGGCAGAGGACACGCGATCAATCCGTTGTAGGGAACGGATGCACTGTCTCGGCGGCCACCTTGCAGCGTCAAGCGACAGGCTTGCCAGCGCCTGCCAATGCCGCGTCTTTTGAAACCACTGTCAGACGCCCCAGGCGGGAGCGCGCACAACTTCACGCAGGCGTCAGGCCACGCTATCGAAGCGATGGATGAGGCTGGCGTGCTTGTCCCGCACTGCCATGAAGTTCACGCCAGGCGCTTGCGCTGAGCCATTGAAGAGCGACTGCAGGAAGGCCAGCGCGAAGTCTTGCGTGGCCTGTTTGACCCGGGCGTTCAGCTCCGGGCCACCCGGGCCGGTGCGGTCGGTGAAGATGCTGTGCGAGCCGCCTTCAAACACCGCCAGCGCCTTCTGCCGGCTGCCCATCGCCTGGTACACCGCCAGGCGGTCTTCAACCGGGCTGTGATAGCCGGGCACGTTGATCACGTCTTCGGTGGTGGTGATGTGCAGCGTGGGCACGGTGATGGGGCCGAGGATGCGGCTCAGATCACGCTCGCCATAAAACGGCGGTGACGACAACAGCAGCGCGCCCTTCAGCAAGGGCTCAGCCAGCTGCAGCACCTCACCGCCGCGCTGCACACGCGCACCGGCCGCCAGCATGGTGGTGTTGGCGCCGTAAGAGTGGCCGCCCGCGGCAATGCGAGACGCATCGATGCGCGGGGCCAGTTCGGGCTGCGCCAGCAAGGTGGTCAATGCAAAGTGCAGGTCGGCGGCACGGGCACGGGCTTCCACTTCATCGGCCGCTTTCTGCAGGCGCCCCACCAGCGTGAACGGGTTGCCGAACCACAGATTGCGGTCACTGCCCACATGCTGCAGGTGCAGGCAGGCGATGCCATTGGCCGCGAGGTGCTTGCCGAGGTAGCTGTAGCCCAGCCTGGACCCGCCGATGCCGTGCGAAAACACCACCAGTGGCACAGGCTGGCTCGCCTCAGGCAGATACAGCCGAACAGGCACAGCGCGGTCGCGGGTCGCGTCGGCCCAGTCCATGTCGATGGTGCGGAAGGTGGGTGGCGCTTCAACACCGGCCACCACACCGCCGGCAGCATCCTGCGCACACACCCGGCCCAGCGCCAGGCTGCCCAGCGCCACGCCCCCGGTGAGTGCCAGCAGTCGGCGACGCGTCAGGCGTGGGGCCATCAAGGCTCGATCAGGTTTCATGAAGTGCTCCGGGAAGTCGGCACCCAGCGGCGCCATTGGCGTGCGCTGAACTGCACCAGATCATCGACGTAGGTGAAGATCACCGGGATGACCAGCAGGCTGAGGAAGGTGGAGGTGATGAGCCCGCCGATCACCGCCACCGCCATCGGCTGACGGAAGCTCGGGTCGCTGCCCAGCCCCAGCGCAATCGGCATCATGCCGGCGCCCATGGCGATGGTGGTCATCACGATCGGGCGGGCGCGCTTGTGGCAAGCGTCCATCACTGCGTCCCAGCGGCTCATGCCACCGGCGCGGGCAATGATGGCGTAGTCCACCAGCAGGATGGAGTTCTTGGTGGCAATGCCCATCAGCATGATCAGGCCAATGAGCGAGGGCATCGAAAACGCGCTCTTGGTCAGCAGCAATGCCACGAAAGCACCGCCGAGAGAGAGCGGCAGCGCCGCCAGAATCGTGGCCGGCTGCATGAAGCCCTTGAAAAGCAGCACCAGCACGATGTAGATGCACAGCACGCCGGTGAGCATGGCCAGCCCGAAGCTGGCGAACAGCTCTTCCATCACTTCTGCATCGCCCAGCGTGGCCTGGCGCACACCGGCGGGGAGCTGTTGCAGGCTCGGCAGTTTCTGCACGGCCGCAGCCACATCGCCCAGCGGCTGGTTGTTCAGCTCGATATCGAAGTTGATGTTGCGCTGGCGGTCATAACGGTCGATCTGCGCGGGGCCGCTTTCCAGGCCCAGCTTGGCCACCGTTGACAACGCCACTGGCCCCTGCTTGCCGGGCACGGTGAGCTGGCCGATGAGCGCCGGGTCTTGGCGCGCGGCCTCGTTCAACTTCACCACGATGGGCACCTGGCGCTGCGCCAGGTTCAGCTTGGGCAGGCTGCTGTCGTAGTCGCCAGACGTGGCAATGCGCAGCGTGTCGGCCATCGCGGCGGTCGTCGCGCCGGCATCGGCGGCGCGGGCGGCATCCGGCCGCACCACCAGCTCTGGCCGAACCAGGCTGGCGGTAGAGGCAATGTTGCCCAGGCCCGGAATGGTGCGCAGGTCACGCTCCACGGCCTTGGCGGCCTCGGCCAGCGCCACGCCGTCATCGCCTGACAGCACCAGCACATACGCCTCGCCTGAGCCACCCAGACCCACCTTCACGCGGGCGCCGGGCAGCTGCTGCATGCGGGTGCGCAGGTCCGCCTCGATGGCTTGCTTGCGCAGGCCGGGGCGCTCGGCGCGCGGGGTCAGCGTCAGCGTCAAGGTGGCCTTGCGCACTTCCGATGCGCCACCACCGGCGAACGGGTCACTGCCCGAAGCACCGCCACCTACGGCCGTGTACACCTGCTTCACATGCGGGTTCTGCTGCACCAGGGCGCGCGCCTGCTCAGCGGTCTGCAGCGTGTCGCGGAAGGTGCTGCCCGGCGGCAGCTCGATGCTGACCTGGCTCTGGCCGTAGTCATCGGCCGGCAGGAAGCCCGTGGGCAGCAGCGGCACCAGCGCAATCGAGCCGGCGAAGAACACCGCCGCCGCCAGCACCGTGGTGCGGCGGTGGCTGGCGCACCAGCGCACGGCACGCATGTAGCGCGTCATCACCCAGCCATCCGGCGGCTCACCACCGCTGATGGGCTTGAGCAGGTAGGCCGCCATCATGGGTGTCAGCACCCGGGCCACCACAAGCGAGGCGAACACGGCCAGTGCCGCTGTCCAGCCGAACTGCTTGAAGAACTTGCCCGGAATGCCGCTCATGAAGGCGGTGGGCAGGAACACGGCGATCAGCGTGAAGGTGGTGGCGATCACGGCCAGGCCGATTTCGTCCGCAGCCTCCATCGCGGCCTGGTACGGCGTCTTGCCCATGCGCAGGTGGCGCACGATGTTCTCGATCTCGACGATGGCGTCGTCCACCAGAATGCCCACCACCAGCGACAAGCTCAGCAGCGTCACGGTGTTCACCGAGAACCCCAGCCACGCCATGCCGATGAAGGCCGGCACCACCGACAGCGGCAGCGCCGTGGCTGCCACCAGCGTGGCCCGCCAGTCGCGCAGGAAGAAGAACACCACGATCACGGCCAGGATGGCGCCTTCGTACAGCAGCGTCAGCGAGCCTTCGTAGTCATCCGCCACCTGATCAACCGTGTTGAAGGCCTGGCTGAACTCCACATCCGGATGGGCCGCGCGCAGCTGGTCAAGCACCCGCAGCACACCGGCGTTCACGTCCAGCTCACCAGCGCCACGGCTGCGGGTGATCTCGAAACCCACCACTGGCTTGCCGTTCAGCAGCGCTGCGCTGCGGCGCTCAGCCACCGTGTCGCTGACGGTGGCCACCTGCGACAGCCGAATGCGCCGGCCGTCACTCAAGGGCACATCCAGCTGCGCCAGTTGCTCGGCCGATTGCACCGTGGCGATGGTGCGCACGGTTTGCTCCGCACCACCAAAATCAGTGCGGCCACCACCGGCTTCCTGCTGCACCGCTCGCAATTGCCGCGAGACATCCGACGCCGTGGCGCCCAGAGCCAGCAGCCGGGCCGGGTCCAGCTCTACCCGCACCTCCCGCGTGACGCCGCCCACACGCGCCACCGAGCCCACACCGTTGATGTTGAGCAGCGCCTTGGTGATGTCGTTGTCGACGAACCAGCTCAGCGCCTCGTCGTCCATGCGCGGCGAAGCCACGGTGTAGGTGAGGATGGGGGCGCCCGACAGGTTGAGCTTGCTGATCTGCGGATCACGCAGGTCTGCCGGCAGGTCAGAGCGCACGCGGTTCACCGCATCGCGCACGTCGTCCACCGCTTCCTGGGTCGGCTTTTCCAGGCGGAACTCCACCGTGATGGTGACGCTGCCGTCCTGCACCTTGGTGGTGATGTGCTTGACGCCCTGCAGCGTGGCGAGCGAGTTTTCAAGCTTGCGCGCCACCTCGGTTTCCATCTGCGACGGCGACGAGCCAGGCAGCGAAGCGGTGACGGAGACCGTGGGCAGTTCCAGGTCCGGGAACTGCTGCACCTTCATGCTGTTGTAGCTCATCAGCCCGGCCAGCGTGAGCAGCACGAAGAGCATGACGGCCGGGATGGGATTGCGTATCGACCAGGCGGAAACGTTCATGGCAAGACTTTCACAAACGGGTCGAGGGCATCACTTGGCCGCAGCCGGCGCAGAGGCCGAGGGCGCCGGGTCATTCACCACGCGCACCGTGTCACCGTCGCTGAGGAAGGCGGCACCGCGCTGCACGATGCGGGCATCGGCTGGCACACCGCTCACTGCCACGCGGTCGGCATCGCGCGAAATCACCTGCACCTTGACCTGGCTGACGCGCTGGTTGCTGCCCACGCGCATCACCACCGCATAACCGTCGCGCAGCAGCACGGCGGAAGCGGGCAGCGTCAGGGCCTGGCGGGTGTCGAAGGTGAATTCGCCGCGCGCGAACATGCCGGGGCGCGCGTCGCTGTCAGCTGCCGCTTGCAAATCGACGTAGACCAGGCCGCTGCGGGTGGCGGCGTCCACCGTGGGTGCCACCTTGCGCACCGTGCCGGCCACGGTGCGGCCCGACGGCGTGACCAGCGTGGCCTTCTGGCCAGGCTTGATGCGCACCAGATCGGCCGCAGGCACTTCGGCGCGCCACTCCAGCCGGCCACCGCGGATCATCTTGAACAGCTCGACCCCAGCACCGGCCACCATGCCTACCGTGGCCGGGCGGGCGCAGATGATGCCGTCGTCCGGCGCCAGCACTTGTGTCTGGTTCAGGCGCAGCTGGGCCGCCTGCGCGTTGGCCTTGGCCGACGCTGCACGGGCGCGGGCGGTGAGCTCGGCCGTCAGGTATTGCTGGATCTGCTGGGCGCTCAGGGCGCCACTGTCTTTCAAGGTGCGGGCGCGGTCCGCGTTGGCGATGGCCTCGGCGGCCGTGGCCTCGGCTTCAGCCAGCGCGGCCTGTGACTGCTGCAACTCGGCCCGCACCGTCTCGGCCTGGAAGGTGGCGAGCACCTGGCCGCGGCGCACCCGGTCACCCACATCGGCCTTCAGCTCGGCCAGCCGCAGGCCGTTCACCTCGGCGCCAATCAGCGCTTCTTGCCAGGCCGTGATGTTGCCGTTCGCCGAAAGCACGGCCGGCACCTGCGTGGACGCGGGCTGCACCACGCTCACCGTCAGCGCGGCCTTGGCAGGTGTCGAGGCGCCGTTGGCGGGGGCCGGCGTCTGGGCATCACTGGCTTCCGCCAGCAGCATCAACGCCAGCACACCGGCCGCGCCCAGGGTGAGCGACAACAAGCGGGGCGACAGGCCCCGGTGCTGCTCCAGGGCGCGCAGCGAGGTGGTGGTGAAGGTGGACAGGCGTGGCTTCATGGTCGTGGCTCGATGTGCGGTCGCACGGTGTTCGGGGGGCGGTCACAGGGCGGCGCCTGTTGACGCGGTGTTCAGTTGCGCAGGGGGCGCGCTGACGTTCGGGCTGACGTTCGGGCTGACGTTCGGGCTGGCGTTCAGCGAGGTCTCGGCAGACCAGCCGCCGCCCAGCGCGCGGTACAGGGCGATCCAGGCCGCGGCCTGTTCACGTTGCGCGTCCAGATGGGCACGCTGGGCCTGCAGCCAGTTGCGGCGGGCGTCTTCGGCGTCCAGCGCACTGGCCAGACCGGCCATCTGGCGGCTGCGGGTGGCCTGCATGACGCGCTCGAAGCCGGTGGCCGCACGTTGCAGGTCGGCCTGGCGGCGCGTGCCGCTGTCCAGGCGCAACAAGGCATCTTCCACCTCGCGCACGGCCTTGCGCAGTTGATGCTGGTAGGTCAGCGTGGCGGCCTCGTAAGCGGCGCGTGCAGCATCGATGTTGGCGCTGCGTCGGCCGGCATCAAACAACGGCACCGACACCTGCAGCGGCCCGACCGTCCACAGATTGCCAGTGAGGCTGGCACCTTCAAAACGGGTTTGTGCACGGCTGAGTGAGCCGGCCAGGCTGATGCGCGGCCAGCGCTGGGCCTCACTGCCCTGCACATCGGCCGCAGCAGCTTCCAGCGCGCGGGCGCTGCTGTAGAGGTCAGGCCGTTGCTGCAGCAAGGCAGCCGGCACGGTGTTGACCTGCCACTGCGCCGGCTTTGGCAACACCCCGGTGCGCGCCTGCAGGCGTTGCCGCAACTCAGCCTCGTCGAGCGCGGTGAGTACCGCCAGCGCCTTGATCGACTGGGCGCACTGCGTCTGTCGCGCATCTGCCTGAGCTGATGCGCTGGCCGCTGCCGCCTCCATCAGCGACTGCGCACTGGCGGATTCAAACCCGGCGCTGGTGAGCAACGCGGACAGGCGCGCCGTGGCGGCACGCGACTGCGCATCTTGCTGCTCGCTCGCGGCCTGGGCTTCGCAGGCCCGCAGGTCGAGGTAGCTGTTGGCGGTTTCAGCCGCCACCGCCACGCGGGCGTCGTGCCAATCGGCATGGGCACCGTCGGCGCGTGCCTGCGCGGCGTTGCGCGCGGCACGGCCGGCGCCGAACAGATCGATCTCCCAGCTGGCGGACAAGCCCGCGCTGCCGGTGCTGACGATGGGGCTGGCCAGATCGGCCCGCGTGCGCAGCACCTGGGCGGAAGCGTCTACCGAGGGCAGCAGCGCAGCCCCGGCCGCCACGCCATTGGCACGCGCCTGCGCGAGGCGGCTGCCAGCGCTGGCGATGTCGGGGCTGGCCTGCTGTGCGGCCGCCACCAGGCTGGCCAGCAGCGGGTCATCAAACTGCTGCCACCACTGGGTGAGCGACGCGAGTGTGCCGCCGTGCGGCAGCGGCGCTTGCCAGTTGGCTGCCGGCGCCGTGGGCGTTGCTGCCTCGGCGCTGGCCGCTCGCGCGCTGGTGGTTACCACGCTGGCAGCCAGCGCCACCGCAGTCAGGGCACAAACCACGCGCAGCGGCGCCGGGCCTGGAAAGAATGGGCGAAGGACGGACAAGGCGGTCACTCCCGGGAGTTGGTCGTTGCGGTGGACGCGAGGCTGGATGCGGGCAGAGATACCGGCTTGCTGCGTCTCGTTGGTACAGGCGCTGCAGCACGGAGCGCCGGCTGCCCGGCACGCCGCTCAGCCTCATGCGCCACCAACGCCTTGGCGAAGCGCACCAGCGTCTCCCCCCAGCGCGCCACATGCCCGTCGCCCTGGTTGAGCTGCGGCGCCACGGCTGCAATCACGTCGTGGCCCACATGCAAGTGCACGCCCAACGCCGACAGGGCAATGACCAGGCGGTGAATGTCATCGTCTACTTCAGCCACGCCCAGATGACGGCACATGGCCTGCGCCAGCAGGTTGTGCATAGGCTGGATGCCGTGCTGCACCTCCTGGGCCCACAAGCCCGTGGGCTCCAGCATTTCGCGCATGCGCAGCTTGATGCACCAGCGGCCGGTGTCGCCGTCCATCAAGGGCATCAGAAAGCACTCGTAGAAGCCGGCCAGCACCTCGTCGAGCGACAGATCGCCACCACCGAAGCGAGCCATGTCTTCCTCAGGCGTGGTCAGCGGCTCGAAAAACACCGCCTTGTACAGCCCCGCCTTGTCCCCGAAGTAGTAGCGGATGGCCGCCACGTTCACCTCGGCAGCCTGGGCCAGATCACGGGTGGAGGTGCGGGCATAGCCCTGCTCGGCGAAGAGCCGCAAGCCGGCTTCCATCAAGCGCGCGCGGCTGGCTTCGCCGTCGGCGCGAGGGAGTGTGGCCGGGGCGGGCGACGAGGAATCGATGGACGGGCGGGTGGGCATGGTGCGGCAGCATACCGAAGTTAATCAATCGCTTGATTAACTTACTATACCGAATGGTTATTGTTTAGCCCTTTCGGTTTCAAAAGATCGCCATCCGGTCCGCCAGTTCGGCTTTGATGGGTCGGTGCGCAGCGAAAAGTGCACATCCCATCGTGCTGGGTGCCAAAGTTATTTCTTACTTGCCGACGGCGAAACGCCCACTTACCGTGGAGGCATTCCAACAACCAGTTCGACGACGATGCACGATCACAGACTCAGGCAAGACGGCGCTTTGCGGGCGCTCGGTAGCGTGCGTCAGCTGCGGCTGATGGACACCACACCGGGTACTGAAGCGGCGTCAGCCGGCCACTGTGGCGCCTTGGCCGTGGAGTGCGCCGAGGGTGTGGTCGTGGTGTGGTCCCCCGCGCGCATGGGCCGCCTGGGCATTCGGCCGAACAACCAGACAAGACAGCACCTGTGCTGGAGCGTGATGGACCTTGAAAGCTGGCGACTTCGCCTGGCCGATTGGCGCAACACCCTCGCGGCCATGGGGAGCGTTGAGGCCGTGTCGGCAATCCCCATGCAGCCGCTTGGCGGTGGGGCTGCCCTGCATCTCAGCCACATCGAACAGGACGGGCACACCGGTCTGCTGCAGGCCTGCGACGATCGCCTCCAAGTGCACTTCGGCACTGCCCGGGACGGCGCTGTGACATGGCGCCGCGACGCGACACCGGCCCCTGAAGACCCGGCGCTGCCAGCCGGCCTGCTGCCAGCCACCCGCGTCACGGTGACCCACGCCGCCGGCACCTTTCAAAGCGCGGAGTTCGAAGGCTGGCCTCTGGCTTGGCGCCGGGCCTGCGCGGCCGAGATGGGCCTGGCTCCTGACGCGCCTGTCAACCACTGCGGGCTGCTGCCCCTGGGCAAACTCGCCGACCACATCCTTCAAACCTGGACCTGCCGGGCCCTGGCAGTGCGGCTCACCAACCTGCCACTGCTGCGGAGGCGCCTGCAGCACCTGCCCAAGCCGCGCCAGCTGGGCAGCATCACCGAGCCCCTGCTCTCCTGCTGGTGGCCGCTGTGGCTGGCAGGCGCCGAAGCCAGTGCGACACCCTCTCTCCTTGCTACGGAACACGCTGAATGAAAGTTAGCCTCGTACAACTGGACGCCGGCACTGACTGGCGGCATGAAGAGCTCGCGGACTGGCTGGCCCAAGCGCCGCCCGCCGACCTGGTGGTCTTCCCGGAAAGCTACCCCTTCTGGCGGAGCGCCGGCATCAACCACCGCACCGCCATCGCGCGCCTGGAGGCAGCTGCGCAGCAACACCCCGAGCGCAGCTTCATTGCCGGCGGCTATGTGGCCGATGAGGGCCATGACAGCACGCGCATCCTGCGCAATCGCAGCTACCTGGTGCATGGCGGCCATGTCGTGGACACCTATGACAAGCAGGTGGTGTTCCAGAACGAGCAGTTCTGCCCCGGCCAGATCGTCAAGCTGTTCGCGTGGGGCGCACACCGCTGCCTGCCCCTGATCTGTGCCGACGCTGACACTGGCCCCGAGGCCGATTTCATGGCCTCGCTGGTAAGGCGGGCGCGCGCCGCCGGGGCCGGGCCGGGCGTGCCCATCATCGTCAGCTCCTTCGGCGCGATGCTGACCGAGCCCTACTGGACCGAGTCACTGCACCACCTGGCCAATACCCTCAACGCCTCCGTGCTGATCTGCGGCATTGCCGGTACCAGCACCACCACTTTTATCTACAGCATTGAAGACGGCGGCGACGGCAAGCGGCACCCCTACGGCGGCGGTGGCAGCGGCCTGTTCATTCCGAACAAGTCGGAGCCGAAGCAATACACCGAGCCCGGCTTCGTGACGGTGGACCTCGATACGCTGCAAACCCGCTGGCGAGCGTTCCGCTGATCGCCCGCGGGGCCTCAAGCAGAATCAACGCCTTCAGAACAAGGAGACAACATGGCGAGCTATCAAGGCGGCTGTTTGTGCGGCCAGGTGCGATTCAGCCTCAACGCCGAGCCGGTGGCATCGCGGGTGTGCTGGTGCCGCGATTGCCAGAAGCTGGCCGCCAACGGCACGGCCAACGCCATCTTCCCGACCGAGGCCTTGCACATCACCGGCTCCACCAGCGCGTTCACCAGCACGGCTGACAGCGGCAATGAGTTGCGGCGGCGCTTCTGCCCGACCTGCGGCAGCCACCTGTTCGCGGATTCCTCCGGCCGACCGGGCATGACGGTGGTACGCCTCGGCACACTGGACGACCCCTCGGCCATTCAGCCCACGGCCAACATCTGGGCCGCGAGTGCACCGGCGTGGGCCTGTCTCGACACCGCATTGGCGCGCAGCGACAAACAGCCTCCGCCACCTGGCCAGGCCACACTCCGATGAAGCACCCTCGATGAAACCCATCACCCGACGCATTCTTCAAGCCGTGCTGTACGAAGCCGTGGCGATCGCCGTGGTGGGGCCGCTGCTGAGCCTGGCCTTCGATGAACCCGCCAGCTCCACCCTCGGCCTGGCTGTGGTGATGTCCACCGTGGCGCTGGCCTGGAACTACGTCTTCAACGCCCTTTTCGAGCGCTGGGAAACCCGCCAGACCATCAAGGGCCGCTCATTGGCGCGGCGGCTGGCGCATGGCATCGGCTTCGAGGGCGGGCTGGTGGTGATGCTGATCCCGGTGATGTCGGTCTGGCTGCAAATCACCCCGCTGCAGGCCTTCGTGGCCAACCTCGGCCTGCTGGCGTTTTTCTTCTTCTACGCCATCGGTTTCACCTGGGTGTTTGACAGGGTCTTTGGGCTGCCGGCGTCAGCGCTGGCGCACGAGGCCCTTGAGGCTGAAACCGGAGGGCCATGACCCTCCTTCCGCTTCTCCTCTGACCCGATCAGCGCGCGCAGTGCTTCAAGCGCCTTGAGCCAGCAGCCACGCCATCGCCGCAGACACCGTCACCATCTGCGCTTCATTGCACTGGGCGGGTGTGGCGCGCGGGCTGTCGGGGTAGACCTCGGTCGTCGTGACGAAGCGGGCATCGGTCAGGCCACCGCACAAGCCCAACGGGCGCTTGTTGTAGTGGATGACACCGGGCTGCTTCATGGGTGAGCCAATCAGGCAACCATCGGCATCGGGCTCGGCGATGTGCGTGACCTCGCGCACCGCCTTGATCAGCGCGCCCTGGAATTCGGGCTCCGGGCGCGGGGTATCGCCCACCAGGTAGAAGCCATCGGGGATGGGATGCGGCACAAAGGTGTTGCCGTCGCGCGCAGCTTTGGCCGGGCCGAATTCGCTGTTGTCGGTGTCGGTGGTTTCGTGCAGGTCCACATGCAAGTCCACCCGGGGCGCATGGGCGGCCACGCAGGCCATGGCCAGCGCCGCCTCACCCGCCGGGCTGTCGGCGCGGAACTGGCGATTCGGGTCCAGCGCATCGGGGTTCCAGCGGTTGATGGTTTCGTAGCCCCACGGGCTGATGCACGGCAGCACCAGCAGGTTGACCAGGCCCACATGCCGGGCGAACTCCTGACGGATCCACTGCAGCGCGCCCTGCACGCCGCTGGTCTCGTACCCATGCACGCCGCCGGTCACCAGCACGGTGGGCAAGTCGTCACGCCAGTCGCGGCTGCGCACGGCCATCAGCGGGTAGGTGCCCAGGCCCAGGCGGGTGTAGTCCAGCTCACCGTACGAGAACAACTCAGCCTCACCCGGCACGCCCGCCAGCAGCGGCGCCAGCACCTCGTCCTGGTAGCTGCGGCGCAGCGGCTGGCGAGCCAGCCAGGCGGCCCGCTCAGGTGCAGCCCAAGGCTGGCCGGGGGTGCCGACGGGGTACGGGGCGGGAGCAGCGTGAGAAGTGGTCATGGTGAGGCAAGGCGCAGGCGGCGCAGAAGTGTTGAATGACAGCCGGCCCCACGATACAGCGCATGGGCTGGTTGGCCCATCACGCAGATGACACCTCAACCGGCAGCAGCTCCGCCATCCAGCGCAGCATGCCACCGCCCATATTGGCCACCTGCGTGAAGCCTGCCTTCTGCAACAGCACCACCGCCTGGGCCGAGCGCGCGCCCGATCGGCACACCGCAATCAACGGACGAGCAGGATCGAGTTCACCCACCCGGGCCATCAGCTCAGGCAGGGGCACAGACAGCGCGCCTGGAATGTGGCCGAGGCTGTCGTTGAATTCCTGCGGCTCTCGCACGTCGATCAGTTGCAGCGCTGGCAGGGTTCGTGCGGCCAGCAACTCTTCCAGTGCCGCTGGCCGAATTTCCCACAGGCCACCAAAGGTGAAGGTCAGCGGCGCCCAGTCAGGCTGAACAGGCAAGGCGCCCGTGCCCTCGGGCCGGCCGCACTGCAGGTTCGCCGGCACGGCCACCGCCATCTGCTTCGGATGCGGCAAGCCGAGGTGCTGCATGTAGCCGGTGAAATCAGCCTCGCTCGCATCACCGCCCAGCCGCGGGTTGAAGCGCAGCTCTTCGGCCACGCTGGTGACGGTGACGCCGCGGTAGTCATGGCCGGGATAGAGCAAGCAGCCGGGCGGCAGCGACAGGATCTGCTCACGGACCGAGCGGTACAGCGTGGCGGCAGAGCCCTGCTGGAAATCCGTGCGACCGCAACCCCGGATCAAGAGACTGTCGCCGGTGAAGGCCATGCTGTGGTCGTCGAGCACATAGCTCAGGCAGCCGTTGGTGTGGCCGGGCGTGGCACGCACCTCCAGGTGTCGGTTGCCGAAGCTCACGCGGTCGCCATGCTGCAAGGCGCGGTCGACGTTGGCTGCGCCCGCAGCACGGGACAGCAGGATCTCGCTGCCGCAGCGCTGCTTCAGCAACCAGGCTGCGGTGACGTGGTCGGCATGCACATGGGTGTCGAGCGTGGCTACCAGGCGCAAGCCACATTCGCGCACCAGGGCCAGGTCGCGCCGCTCGTTGTCATACACGGGGTCGATCAGCACCGCCTCGCCCGAGGGCAGATCGCCCAGCAGGTAGGTGTAGGTGGACGAGGTCGCGTCAAAGAGTTGTCGGAAGACCAGCATGCTCAGCCTTTCACGAGAAACTTGTCATGCAGCACCATGCCCGCGAGCATGGCCGCCACGAAGATGGCCGCCGAGCCCAGGCCGCTGTTATGCGCGGCTCCCAGCTCGGCACCCAGCGCCACCAGGGCCGGACCCGGGCAGAAGCCGCCAATGCCCCAGCCGATGCCGAACAGCACACCGCCCAGCACCAGGCGGCGGTCGATGGTGCGGTCGGTGGGTATTTCCATCGGTGCGCCGCTCCAGGCCAGGCGGCGCCGGGCAGCGCGGGCGAACAGCACGATGCCCAGAACAACCGCGCCGCCCATCACCAAGGCCAGGCTGGGGTCCCAGGCGCCGGTCAGATCGAGGAAGGCTTTCACTTTCGCCGGGTTGGTCATGCCAGCCAGGATCAAGCCCAGACCAAACAACAGGCCGCTGAAAAATCCGATCAAGGAGCCCATGGTGCGCTCCTCAAACCACGTGCCGCAGCGCGAACACGGTGACGAAGCCCGCCCCCATGAAGGCCGCCACGTTCACCAACGAGCGCAACGAAAAGCGGCTCAGGCCGCACACGCCGTGGCCACTGGTGCAGCCGTTGCCCATGCGCGCGCCCACACCCACCAGCAGGCCCGCCAGCACCAGCGCGGGTGCGCCCACATCCACCGTCACCGGCGGCAAAGGCTGCACCACTTGCCACAGCCAAGGCGCCAGCAGCAAGCCGCCCACAAAGGCCAGGCGGTGCGCCTCGGCCCGCAGGCCGGTGCGCGCCAGCAGCGCGTTGATCGGCCCGGCCACGATGCCCGCAATGCCGGCGATGCGGCCATGGCCGAACAGGTACAGGCCGGCGGCCAGCGCCAGCAGCAGGCCGCCCAGCAGGGACGCCCAGGGGGTGAAGTGGATCCAGTCGATGGTCATGGCGCAGCGTGGCGATGTTCAACGTTGCCCGCATGATGCGGGAAAAGGTCGGTCAGAGGCGGGTGAAGGAGACGAAGGTGGCATGCCGCTCACGCCAGCATCGCCTCCAGCGCCTGCCCGGCCTGGCCCATGGCGGCAGACAAGGCCTGCAGCTCGGCGGCTGAGCTAGCGCTGGTCATGGCAGACACCACCTCGGCCTGTATCTGGCGGGCCTGCGTGGCCAACGCTTCGCCTTCGGGCGTCAGGCTCAGGCGCCAGACGCGGGCGTCCAGCGCATCGGCCTCTCGCTGCAGCCAGCCCTGGGCCACCAGCCGGCTCACCAGCATGCTGACGCCGCTCTTCGCCACGAAACAGCGCTGCGCTAACTGCTGCTGGCTCATGCCCGGCGTGGTCAGCAGGTTAACCAGCACCTCGTGCTCGGGCAGGCGCAGGCCCAGCCCGGCCAGGCGCTGGGTCATCACCGCATCACACAGGTGGTAGGTGCGCACCACGCTCAGCCAGGCCTGCATGGCCGGGGCGCTCACGCTGGCGGCTTTGCGGCTGCGGGCACGGGCGCCGGCGGGCAAGGTGTCTGTCTGGGCCATCGGCTTGGGCATCGGGCGCTCCACATGAAGTTCAATATTGAACTAGACTGTTCTGAATTGAACCAACTGTAACGCCAGAATGAATCTCTACCTGCGCCTGCTCTGGACCCTGCTGCGGGCCCGCCGCCTGCCACCCCTGGTGGTCGGCCAGACCCTTGAGCGCGAATTCCGCGTGTTGCCGAACGACCTCGACGCCAACGGCCACATGAACAATGGCCGCTACCTCACGCTGATCGACCTGATGCTGATCGAGTACTTCGTGCGCACCGGCTTCGCCCGCGTGATGTTCAAACGCGGCTGGCGGCCCATGGCGGGCGGCTCGTTCATCACCTATCGCCGCGGCCTGCAGCCCTTTCAGCGCTACACCCTGCGCTTCCGTCTGGAGGCCAGCGACCGGAGCTGGAACTACATGCGCTTCGAGTTCGTTGATGGCGACCGCCTGTGCGCTGCCGGCTACACCAAGGGCGCGGCAGTGGGCAAGGGCGGCCTGGTATCGAACGAGGAGTCTTACGCCGCGCTCGGCATGCCGCCGCTGGCCGCCGCCATGCCCGCCGCCGTTCAGCACTGGCTGGACGGTGAACGCAGCCTGATGAACACCCCCTGGTGAACCCGCAGGGGCGCCGGCCCCGGTGCATGTGATCATCCGCGCCCATGAGCACCGCCCCCACCCGCCCGTCTGATCGATCCACCGATCGTCCTTTCGACATCATCCTGTTCGGCGCCACCGGCTTCACCGGCCGGCTGGTGGCTGAATACCTGCTGGCCCGCTTCGGCGATCAAGGCCAGACCCTGCGCTGGGCCATGGCCGGCCGCAGCCTGCCGAAGCTGGAAGCGCTGCGCAGCGAACTCGGCGCCTCGCACACGCTGCCCCTGATCGAAGCCGATGCAGGTGACGCCGGCGCGATGACCCAACTCGTGGCGCAAGCCCGCGTGGTCATCACCACGGTCGGGCCCTACCAGCGCCACGGTGAAGCCCTGGTGATGGCCTGCGCGCGCGCCGGTACCGATTACGTCGACCTGTGCGGCGAACCTGCCTGGATGGCGAAGATGATTCCGCTGCTGCAGGGCCCGGCCGCCGACAGCGGTGCGCGCATCGTGTTTTCCTGCGGCTTCGATTCGGTCCCGTTCGACCTGGGCGTGCTGTACCTGCAGCACGCCGCCACCCAGCTGACCGGCGCGCCGCTGGCCCAGGTGCACGGCCGCGTGAAGGTGATGAAGGGCGGCATGTCGGGCGGCACGCTGGCCAGTGCGCTGGCCACCATCGAAGCCATGGGCAAAGACCCGGCACTGGCCCGCACCATGGCCAACCCGTTCGCGCTGACGCACGGCTTCACCGGCCCACCGCAACCCGCGGGTGATGACGCCGCCTACGACGAGCTGGCCGGCGCCTGGACCGGCCCGTTCGTGATGGCACCGATCAACACCAAGAACGTGCACCGCACCAACGCCCTGCGCGGCCACCCCTGGGGCACGCAGTTCGTCTACGACGAGCGCATGCTCACCCGCGATGAAAGCCGCGCCCGCAGCCTGGCGCGGCAATCGAAGCTGCAGACCCGCCTGCTGGGCATCGGCCCGGTGCGTGGCCTGATGCAGCGCTTCCTGCTGCCCAAGCCGGGCCAGGGCCCCAACCAGCATCAGCGCGAAACCGGTCGCTACGAGGTGCTGTTCATGGGCCGCACGGCCGACGGGCGCAAGCTCACCACGAAGGTGACCGGCGACCGCGATCCGGGCTACGGTTCCACCTGCAAGATGATCAGCGAAAGCGCCTTGTGCCTGCTGCAGGACGTGGACCAGCGCATGACACCCGGCGGCGTGTGGACCGCGGGCGCTGCCATGGGCCTGACACTGGTCAAGCGCCTGGAAACCCACGCCGGGCTGACGTTCTCGATGGTGGATTGACGGTGTCCAAGCGGGCGCAAACCGTTAACTAGTGCGCCTGGCGCTGTGGCTTGCACGGCGCAGGCCGGTGTGTTGGAAGCACTTCAGCAGGACAATCGATGTCATGAAATGAGGTGTTTGATCACCGCATTTCCGGCGGCGCTGCAAGGCGCCGCATGCACTCGCTGCTCTGGCCCTCACCGGCCCAACAGCGCCGGCCGGCACCTCGCCCCACCAGGACGAGGATGCCGGTTGTCCACACACGGCTGAGTCCGGCGTGCTGGCGTGCCAGGCCCAGGCTGCGTCTTCCGCAGGTGGGGTGTGCCATGCCGTGCGTCAGGCCTGCCCAGAAAGCCTGCACCCATGCGCCCCGCCCTGTTGACCCGCCACCTCCGCCCCGCCACCCTGCTGGCCCTGGGCTCAGCCACCTTGTTGTTGGCCGCCTGTGGCGGCGGGAGCCAGGACAGCACCGTACAGGCCGCAGGCAATACGGTGATGGCGGCCGAGACGTCCGCCGACCGGGCCGCAGCCGAGGCCGCGCGCACCCAGAGCGTCAACCCGACTTTCCACATGGCGCCGCTGGTGCCCGTGCAGCCTGATGACATCGACGCCGATGGCACCGAGAGCAGCGCCCTGCGCGCACCGCAGCAACAAGTGCTCAGCCCTGAAGCCGCACGCGTCAGCACGCTGCGCCTGACGCCTGACGAGCTGACCGACGCGCTCGGCCGCTCACGCGCACTCGGCGCATCGGCGCTGGCCACCACGCCGAAGGTCAACACGGTCTACACCCCGGCGCAGATCCGCGCGGCTTACGGCCTGCCGGCCCTGACGGCCGCCCCCGCCGAGCTGGGCGCAGGCCAGACGATCTACATCGTCGATGCCTACGATGACCCCAAGATCGAGGCCGAGCTCGCTGCCTTCAACACCAAGTTCGGCCTGCCGGTCTGCACCAAGGTGGCGATTGCCGCCAATGCCACGCTGCCGCTGGCAGCCGCGCCCACCACGGGCTGCACCTTCTCGAAGGTCTACGCCACCGCCGCCGGCAAGATGACCGCCACCGCCCCGGCCTACAACGCCGGCTGGGCGGGCGAAATTGCGCTCGACGTGCAATGGGCGCATGCCATCGCACCGAAGGCGCGCATCGTGCTGATCGAGGCGGCCAGCGCCAACAACAACGACCTGCTGGGCGCCGTGCAACTGGCCAACGCGATGGGCCCGGGCGTGGTGTCGATGAGCTTCGGCGGCGCCGAATCGAGCTACACGAGCACCTGGGACTCGGCCTTTGGTGGCAGCGGCATGAGCTACGTCGCCTCCACCGGTGATTCGGGCTACGAAGTGAACTGGCCTGCGGTCTCCAGCAAGGTGCTGGCGGTGGGGGGCACCTCGCTGAGTTATGACGGCAGCGCAGCCCGCAGCGAAGCCGCCTGGTCAGGCGCTGGTGGTGGCCTGAGCGCCTATGTGACGATGCCGTCCTACCAGTCTGGCGTGACCATCCCGGGGCAAACCGCCACCAAGATGCGCGGCGTGGCCGACGTCAGCTTCAATGCCGACCCGAACACCGGCCAGTACACGGCCATCATGTCGTCCACGGCCACCAGCGCCACCTTCTACTCTTACGGCGGAACCAGCGTGTCCGCACCGCAATGGGCGGGCCTGCTGGCCGTGGCCAATGCCAAGCGCGCCGCCGCCGGCAAGGGCACCCTGGGCCAGGTGAACACCGCGCTCTACACCGGCATCGCTGCCAATGCCAGCACCTACGCCAGCGCCTTCTATGACGTGAACACCGGCAACAACGGCGGTTGCGCAGCCTGCTCGGCACGCACCGGCTTTGATGCACCGACCGGCCTGGGCACGCCACAAGCCGCCGCGCTGCTGGCCCAGTTGAGTGGCGCCGCCGTGCCCACGCCGCCGCTGCCGGCCGCCAACCTGCCCACCGGCCGTGCCGCCACCGCCTGGACGGCCACCTGGGCCGCCACAGACAGCCTGGGCAACCCGCTGACGTACACCATCACCGGTGCACCCGCTGGCCTCACCGCCACCAGCAGCGGCGTGCTGAGCTGGGCCACCCCGGTGGCGGGCACTTACAGCTTCAAGGTCACGGTCACATCCAGCAGCGGCCAGCAGGTGAATGGCACGGTCAGCCTGGTCATCAACAAGGTGACCGCAGCGCCGGTGTTTGTCAGCGTCAATGCCAATGCCAGCACCGGCGTGGCCTTCACATTGCAACTCAAGGGCACCAGCGCGGCTGGCCTGGCATTGAGCTATGCGCTGGGCGCCAACGCCCCCAGCGGCATGACGATGAGCGCCACCGGCCTGATCAGCTGGCCCAAGCCGGTAGCCGGCACCTACACCGCGCTGGTGCGGGTGAGCGACACCAACGGCGGTGTGACTGAAGGCACCGTGACCATCACGGTCACCACGCCCAACCGCGCCCCGGTGATGCCGACGGCCAGCGTGACCGTGCCGATCGGTGTGTCGTGGACGCTGCGCGTGGTCGGGGCCGACCCGGACGGCGACGCCATCACCTACAGCGCCACCGGCATGCCCTCGGGCATGACGATCAGCACCGCCGGTGAAGTGAAATGGGCCAAGACCGTGAAGGGCAGCTACAAGGTGACGGTAGCGGGCAAGGATGCCCGCGGCCTGAGCGGCTCCGGCGTCATCTCGATCACGGTGAAGTGACCGGCACGAGGCACGCCCGTCAGGTCTTGGGCTTGACGAGCGTGACCTCGAACTCGGTGCCCGACGGGTGCCGGAAAACGATCTTCTTGGGCTCGCCCGGCACGAAGTTCATGTGCGGACGCAGTGACAGCGCGTTGCCGCCCGGCACCTGCTGTCCTTCAACGCGAACAATCTGATCGCCCGCCAGCACGCCGGCAGCTTCAGCCTGCGAGCCCGGCTTCACCTCGCTCACCACGACCTTGGCCACGGTGAGGCCCAGCATGCCCTCCGTCTCGACCTTCAGCGCCATGCCGATGCCGGGCTTGGCCGGCGCCTTGGCAGCGTCCTGAGACTCTGCCCGGGCAACACCCGCGCCGAGCGCGATCAGAGCAGCCAGGACAACATGGGCGGCTGGCCGACGGTGGTTTGATTTCATGCGGTTCGCGTGGCCGGCAAAGGCCCGCTGTCGGGGTGGAGGAGCCCGCAGCTTAACCGTGCTGGCCGGTGGCCGGTTTGCCGCGTGTCCTGGCGGGCTTGCGGCAGAGCTCGGCTTCGCGCGCAGCGGTGATGATCTCCCGATCGTCGCGCTGGTCGAACAAGGCCTCGCGCACTTCGGGCCGGGCCTCGTAGGTGCGCATCAGGCGCACCCAGGTGGAGAGCAGGTTCGGGCAGGTCTCGCAGACGGCCGCCACGATCTCGCGGCGCCGGGCAGCGTCGTAGCCTTCCTCGCCGCGCCAGTGCTCGCAGGCTTCGCGGCGCTCCAGGTAGCTGCGCACGTCTTTCGGCAAGGCCAACCCGGTGGCGGGCTCACCAGCGGGGCTGGCCAGCGCAGCCAGCGGCAGCACCATCAGGGCCGCAACAGCTGCGATGCGCCCAGCCCACCGACTCACAGGTAGAAGGCCTCGACATTGCCCTTGATCTTGACGGTCAGCGGACGGCCCCTGCGGTCGACCGACTTGCCCACCGGCACCTTGATCCAGCCTTCGCTGATGCAATATTCCTCGACGTCAAAGCGCTGCTTGTCGTTGAAGCGGATGCCGATGTCGTGCTCGAAGATGGCGGCCACATGGAAGGGGCTGCGCGGGTCCACCGACAGGTGATCGGGCAGCTCGGGGCGGGCGGCTACCGGCGCGGCTGCAGCGTTGGTGGTGTCGGGTGCGTTGTTGGTGTCGGTCATGATCGAATTCAAGAGGGGTTGGGCCAATCAGCCTTGCAGGCCGGCGAACACGTTCTGCACGTCTTCGTTGGCATCCAGTGCAGCCAGGAAGGTTTCCACCTCCTCCAGCTGCTCGGCATTCAGGGTGGAAGCATCCACCGGGTTCTTCGGGCGATAGCCCAGCTTGGCCGACAGCACGGTGAAGCCCTGGCCCTGCAGCGCGCGGCTCACCAGGTCCAGGTCGGTCGGGTCGGTCAGGAAAAGCGTGGCGCCGTCGTCGGCGGGCTCGAAATCCTGGGCGCCGGCTTCGATCGCGGCCACTTCCGGGTCAGCGCCCGGGGCGGTGGGCTCGGCTTCGATCAGGCCGACATGGTCAAAGTCCCACGACACCGAACCCGAGGTGCCCAGCTGCCCCTTGCGGAACAGCACGCGCATCTCGGAGGCTGCACGGTTCACGTTGTCGGTCAGACACTCCACCATCACCGGCACGCGGTGCGGCGCAAAGCCCTCGTAGATGGCGTGCTCGAAATGCACCGCCTCGCCGGTCAGGCCGGCGCCCTTCTTGATGGCGCGCTCCAGCGTGTCCTTGGGCATCGACACCTTGCGGGCCTGTTCCACCACCAGACGCAGACGCGAATTGGCAGCCGGGTCAGCGCCGTGACGGGCGGCGATCATGATGTCCTTGGCGAGTTTGCCGAACAGACGACCCTTGGCGTTGGCGGCCAGGTCCTTGTGCTTTGCTTTCCACTGCGCGCCCATGGCTGCCGCTTCCTTGTGTACGTGCCCCCGGCCCTTGGCGACGTGCCGGGTCAGGGGTGGCGGATTTTATGCGGCAAGGCGGCCCGCCAGGCGCACAGTGGTCAGGGCACGGCCGCGCCGGCCATCAGGGCGTCCAGCGCCTGCTGGTCTTTCACGGTGTTCAGCGTGCGGTCGATCAGGCTTCCGGTGTCCCAGTAGAACGGCACCAGGCCATGGGCCAGCGCGCGCTGGGTCACCACCTTGAAGTAAGCAGCGCGGCTGGCCAGATGCAACTGCAGCGCCTCGCCAGTCAGCTCGGTGCGGCTGACGGCGCCGAACTCGCCCACGATCACCGGGATGCCCTTGTCGACGAAGCGCTGCTTCATCAGGCCGAACATCTCGTCAACGGTGGCTTCCTCGCCCCAGGTCGGGTTGTGGGCCGTGTCGGTGGCTGAATGGTTGCCGGCGCCCCAGTAGTAGAAGGCGTTGCCCCAGCTTTCGTCCTTGAGCTGGCCGGCAAAGCCCCAGGGCGTGTAGTAGTGCACCTCGGCCATCAGGCGGCCGGCCACGGTGTCGGTGGGCCAGCCGGTCATCAGGGTGCTGGTGAGCTGCACATCGGTGCTCGGCCCCTGCACGATGAGCGTGCGCCAGGCGTTGCGGCCGCCAGTGGCGCGCACCGCATCGATGAAGGTCTGGTGATAGCGCATCAGCACGGCCATCTGTTCCGCCGTCTTCACGTTCGGCTCATTGGCGCCGGCGAACATCAGGCGGCCATCCACGTCCCGCAGGTGGGTGGCGATCTGCTGCCAGAAGGCGCGCTGCTTGTCGACGTTGGCGGCCTGGCGCTCAGGCGTGACGTTCTCTTCCAGCCAGCCACCGTCCCAGTGGATGTTGACGATGACGCGCAGGTCAGCGTCGATGCACCAGCCCACCACCTCCTTCACACGGTCGAGCCAGGCAGCGTCGATCTTCGCGGTGGTGGCATCGGCGTACTGGTCCCACGAAACGGGCAGACGGATGGCGGTGAAGCCGGCGGCCTTGGTGGCCAGCACGAACTCGCGGGTGATCTTCGGATTGCCCCAGGAGGTTTCCGACTTGCCGCCCACCGCCTCCAGCGTGTTGCCGATGTTCAGGCCGATGCGGATCTTCGGTGCGATCTGCACGGCGGTGTCGGCCATGCCGGTGGCGTCTGCGGCCAGCGGGCGGGTGTTGTAGTCGGGGTAGCGGCTGGTGATGGATCCACCACCACTTGAGCCAGCGCCTGAACTGCCCCCTGAGCTGCCCCCGGCGGCTGTGGCGGAATCGGCGCCACCGGAGCCGCAGCTGGTCAGCACCGCGGCGAGGAGCAAGGGCAGGAGGCGGGCATGGCGCCAGAGTGAAGACATCAACATCGGGGCAGTGAAAGATCAGGAAGCGGAGGGGAAAGGGTCAGCAGCGGAAAGGGTCGGCGCAATGACCCGGGCGGCGCACGAGGCAGCCGCCCGGGCCGCACTCACTTCGCTGCGTTCACGATGGCGCTGGTGATCGCCGGGAAGGCGTTCGCGCCGGAAGAGCGCACGAACAGGCCGGTGCCGTGGTTGTCGGTGGCGCCGGCGTCCCAGTACATCGGCACCATGCCGTGCAGCCAGGCGGAGCGGGCCACGTACTGGTTCCAGGCGGTGCGGTAGGCCTCGGCACCGCTGTACTCGGTGCGGCGGATGGCGCCGAACTCACCGAGGATGACGGCCACGCCGTTGTCCACGAAGCGCGACTTCATGCGCTGGAACTGGGCGTCCACGAAGGCCTCGTTGGCCCAGGTTTCGGTGTTGGCCGCGCTGGTGGCGCCGGCGCCCCATTGCCAGATGCTGCTGTCGGCGTTGAGCGTGAAGTTGTAGGGGTCGTAGAAATGCACTTCCATCGACAGCCGGCTGGCCACCGAATCGCTCGGCACGGTGGCGAAGCTGACCGTGTGGTCGATGTTGGTGTTGAAGCCCTGCACCACCAGATGGCGGGCCAGGTTGTTGCCACCCGTGGCGCGCACCGCGTTCACGAAGGTCTGGTTGAAGCTGTTCTGCACCGAGTAGTACTCGACCGACGGCGTGCCGTAGTCGCCGTCCTTCATCACCTCGTTGGTGCCGGCGAACAGCAATGTGTCGTCGTAGCCCTTGAAGTTGTTGGCGATCTGCGTCCAGAACTTGGTGAGGCGGGTGTTCACCGTGGCCTGCTGCGCGTAGGTGGGCTGCATCCAGCCGCCGTCCCAGTGCACATTGATGACGGTGTAGAGACCGGCCGTGCGGGCGTAGTTCACCACCTGGGTCACACGCGCCATCCAGCTCGCGCTGATGTTGTCGTTGGCATCGGCGTACTGCTTCCAAGACACCGGAATGCGGATGCTCTTGAAGCCAGCGGCCTTGACGGCGTTGATCGTGGCCTGCGTGGTGGCCGGGTTGCCCCAGGCGGTTTCCCCGCCGATGGCTTCGAGCGAGTTGCCCAGGTTCCAGCCGGCGCCCATCAGGCGCGAGAGTTGCACCGAGGTCAGATCACGCATGCCGGCCACGGTGACGGTGAAGTTCTTGGTCGACTTCGCGCCGCAGGCATTGGTGTAGGTGGCCACGGCGGTGCAGCTGGCCTTGGCGGTCAGGTTGAGCTGACGCGCGGTGCTTGTGGCACCGCAGCCCGACCACTTCCACGAGCCTCCGGTGTTGGGCTGCGGGCCGAAGGACACGGCGGTGCCGGCGGTGGTGGACGCAGCCGCCGTGGCGGTCCAGGCGCCGGTGCCCACCTTCACGTACGGCGTGATGGTGGTGGCGGTGCAGGTTTGCGCCCGGGCCTGCGGGGTGATGGACCAGCCGATGGCCGCAGCCAGCAGCGTCATGCTCGAAAAAGCCAGTTTCATGTTGTCTCCGTTTGTTGCGGCAGACGCCCGACATGCGTGGCCGGCGCCCTGACCGGTTCGTGTCACGACCGGTGCCGCAATTTAGTTTGTTCAATGAACTTACTAATGCGGGACAAACACTGATTTGGCGAACTTTCGAGTAAATCAGCCGGAGACGTTCAGGCCAGTCTTTCCACCAGCCAGAAACCGGCGGCGAAGCTGCCGGCCAGCGCGCTCAGGCGCTGCAACCAGCAGTACTTGCCAGGCGCCTTGGCGGCCACCAGCAGCAAGGCGGGCAGCACCGGGGCCACCAGCGCCAGCTGCATCAACTCGATCCCGACGTTGAACGCCAGCAAGGCCTGCGCATGCTGCCAGGCCGTCAGGCCCGCGCCGCTGAGGCTGGCGGAAAACGCCAGGCCATGGATCAGCCCGAAGCCCGCCGCCATCCACACCTCCCCGCGCGCCAGCAGCGGCCGCCAGGCCTGCACGGCGGCCAGCAGCACGGTCAGGGCCACGGCCACCTCCACCGGCTGTGCGGGCACGCGCAGCACGCCGGTGCTGCCCAGCAGCAAGGTGATGGAGTGCCCCACGGTGAAGGCACTCACCACCAGCGCGGCGCGGCGCAAGGCAGCCGCCACCGGCCGCGCCTCGCCCCAGCGGCCCGCCGACGCGGTGAGCGGCGCCACCACCAGCAGCAGGAACAGGAACATCAGGTGGTCGGTGCCTTCAAGAATGTGCCGGGCGCCGTCCTGCAGCAGTCGCCACTGGCTGGCCCCTCTGGCAATGGCCTGCAGCGGCACGGGCAGCTGGGTGACCTCGCTGTTCAACTCACCCAGCGGCAGCGGCGCCCCACCCGCCAGGCCGCCTTCCCAGTCATGGCGCAGGAAGACCTGCACCCGGTGGGTTTTCACCTCATGGGTGATGACATCCAGCAGCAGCATGAGGCGGCGGCGGTCAGCCCCCTCAGGTGCCACGAGCGCCATCTCCGCCACCAGCTCCGCGCTGCCGTCTTCGCCCTCGACATGCAGCCTGGGCCTCAACACCGTCCAGCCGGCGCCTTCGCCCTGCAGTCCGCTGCGCGCACCCACGTGCTGCAGCAGGTACAGCGCCAGGTCGTCCGCATGGCTGGCCAGCACCGCCTGCGGGGCATCCGACAGTGACCGGCCGTAGGCCAGCTCCAGCCGGTTCAGCGGCAGCTGCAGCGTGAGGTTCACGCCGGCCTCGGTCGTGTCAACCCACACCCGGCTCTCGGGCATCGGGTGCGCCATCGCATGCGCCCCCACCAGCACCAGGAGCACGAACAGCAGGCCCTCAGCCAGCCAGCGCAGGCGGTTTGCGAAACGCTGGCTCATCGTTTGAGCCCGCTGGCCCGGCGCACGATCAGGAGCAGCACTTGCCACCGTAGTCCCCGGTCTTGTCGCGCCAGATCGTGTGGAAGTGGATGTCGCTGCTGACGATCACGCCACGCTGCACCGAGAACTCGATCCAGACCCGCGGCCCGTCGATGCGGAAATAGTTGCCGTTGCTGGTGACCGTGCCCGTGCCGCTGTAGGCCACGTAGGTCTGCGCCAGCGCGGTGCTGCTGAGGTAGGCGCCCAGCAGGTCATCGGCGTACTCGGTGGCCTGCGTATTGACGTAGGCCGTGATCACCGCCTGCACCTTGGCCTGGTCCGCCGCCGACAGGCTGCTGTAGGCCAGGCCACGGTTGGTGGTCGGGTAGCTCTTCGGGTAGGTGCCGTCGATGCCGCCGCTGCCGTTGGCGCCGAACAGCAGGTCGCTGTAGGTGCCGCTCAGCAAGGCGCCGCTGTAGGAGGTGAGCACGGCACCCAGCTCGGACACCGCCGTGCGTTGCGCCAGCATCGGATCCCAGGTGGTGCCGTTCAGGGTGAACGAGCCCTTGGGCTCCACACCCAGGAACAGCGGCGTGGGCGACTTCACCGTGCCATTGAAGGCGATGTTGTATGTGAGGTGGTGGCCCGTCAGCTGCAGCAGCCAGTAGCCCGTGGCCGAGGGCGTGCCCACGAATGCGATGTAGTAGTTGCCGCTGCCGTAGGTGCTGCTGCTGGCGCCGTACAGGCTGACCAGCGCATCATCCGCGGCCTGCATGCCCTGGTGCAGCATATTGCCCGTGCTGCTCAGCGCGGTGGCGATCAGGGCGCGGGCGGCCGTCTGCTGCGCGGTGCTCAGGCTCTTCCAGGCCAAGCCGTTGCGGCTGACCATCGACGCAGGCAGGTTCGACCATTGCCGCGCCGTGGTCAGGTTCCAGCTGAGTTGAACGCTGGACTGCTGGCTGCTGCTCAGCGTGGCGATGAAGGCCTGCGCCGCCGTCGTGGCGTCGGCGGCCAGTGCGCTCGACGACGACGTGGTGACGGTCACCGTCAGCACCGCGGCCGAGCTGGTGACCGAGCCTGCGCTGTTGCTCACGGTCACCGTGTAGCTGCCGGCGTCCGACGAGGTGGTGCTCGATACGCTGTACGAGGCGGCGGTGGCGCCACTGATGGCGGTGCCGTCCTTGAACCACTGGTAGGCCAGGGTGCCGCTGCCCGTGGCCGTGACACTGAAGCTGGCCGACGCACCAGCCGCCACCGACAGGGAAGCCGGCTGGCTGCTGATGGTGGGCACGGTGCTGCCGTCTGTGGTGGTGACGGTCAGCGTGGCGGCCGAGCTGGTGACGCTGCCGGCACTGTTGGTGACCACGACGTCGTAGCTGGCAGCATCGTCCGCCGAGGTGACCGCGATGGTGTAGCTCGCCACGGTGGCACCACTGATGGCTGCGCCGCCCTTGCGCCACTGGTAACTGAGCGTGCCGCTGCCGCTGGCCACCACGCTGAAGGTGGCGCTGCCACCGGCCACCACCGTCAGGGAGGCAGGTTGGGTGGTGATGGACGGCGCGGTGCCGGAGGTGGTGGTGGTTGAGGTGTCGTCAGTTGAGCTGCTGCTGCTGCCGCCGCAGGCGGCGACCAGGCTCAACATCAGGACACTGCACAACCAGGCAAGGGTGCGGGCAAACATGAACGGGGCTCCTCTTGATAAGCATCAAATGTGCAAGCTGCACTTTGAAGCCGCTCCGTTGCTGCTTTGTTGCCCGTTGGTTGCACATGCTGATGCGCGGTAGTCCGTCACGCAGGCCCGCCAGCATGCGCGCTGGCGGGCCGGGTTCAGCCCGTTACCAGGCCATTTCGCCCTTCGCCACCTTGGCGCCGATGCCCAGGTTCAGCTCGCCCACGGCCTTCGGGTAAACCGCCTTGGTGCGGGCGATCAGCTCGGCGCTGTCACGCGCGGCCGGCACGGCCTTTTCCCAGTCGGTCAGGTAGCTGCGGGTGTAGGCGATGGCACTGGCGTCCATCGGCGTGCCAGCCACCATGTGGCCGGGCACCACCACCTTGGGCTGCAGCGCGGCCATCTCGTCGAGCTGCTGCACCCAGGCCTGGCGCTCGGCGGCGCTCTGGGTATCGGCCGTCCACACGTGCACCTGGCCAAACACGCCCACATTGCCCACGATGGCCTGCGCCGAAGGGATCCAGGCATACGGACGATGTGCCAGCACGCCTTGCAGGCCGCGCAGCTCGACGCGCTCTCCGTCCACCGTCAGGGTGTTGCCGGTGAAGGCCTCCGGCAGCACAGGCTTGCGCGGTGCATTGGCGCCCATGCGCTGCGGCCAGAACGCCATCTTGGCGGCCAGCTTGGCATTGATCTTGGCCAGCACGGCCGGCGTGGTCAGCACCTTGGCATCGGGGAACACCTGCTTCAGGGTTTCCACACCGAAGTAGTAGTCGGGGTCCGCCTGGCTGACGTAGATGGTGGTGAGTTGCTTGCCGCTGTCGAGCACCTTGGCAGCGATGCGCAGGGCATCGGCACGGGTGAAGCCAGCGTCGATCACCATGGCTTCCTTCTCGCCCGTCACCAGCGTGGAGGTGACGCTGAAGCTGTTGGCGTCGGCGTTGTACACCTCCAGCTTCAGCGGGGCGGCGTGGGCTTGGCCCAGAGTGGCAGCGGCGGCAACGGCCAGGGTGGTGAGGGTCTTGTTCAGGGGGCTGTTCATGGTGGTCTCCGTCAGGGCTTCGACCGGCGGGCTGCCTGTCGATGAACGAGACTTTATTGATGCCCTCCTTGAAGATAAACAGCGACCCGCGCTAATGTTTGTCAACCAGATCGATGCAATCAGCCCTGCCGGGCGCTGTTACTGCGCCGAAGTCCCCCCATCCACCGGCAGCAGCACCCCCGTCATGAAGCTGGCGTCATCCGACGCCAGGAAGGCCACGGCCTTGGCCACTTCCTCGGGCCGCGCCACGCGCCCCATCGGTATGCCGTCCGCCAGCTTCTGCACCTTCCACTGGCGATCGGGGTTGTGGAAGGCCTGGTCCAGCATCGGGGTGTCGGTGTCCCCGGGGCACACCGCGTTCACCCGCACGCCGGCGGTGGCGTGGTCCAGCGCCACGCAGCGGGTTAGCTGCGCCAGCGCCGCCTTCGAGACGCAATAGGCCAGCGCATCCCGCGCGCCCATCAAGGCCCAGTCGGACGCCACATTGACGATGGCTCCGCGGCCCTGCCCGATCATCCCCGGCAGCACCGCCCGGGTGAAGCGGAAGGCGGCGGTCAGGTTCACATCCAGGATGCGGCTCCATTGCTCGTCGGTGCACGACAGCGCAGAGCCATTGATCAGCATCCCGGCGTTGTTGACGAGCACATCCACACTGCCGAACTGCTGCAGCGCGGTGTCGAGCACCCGCTGAGGCGCCTGCGCCTCGGTCACATCGGCGCGCACGAACACCGCAGCCGCGCCTGCCGCCTGCAGGCGCGCCTGTATCGCCTGACCAGCCTCTTGATTGCGCCCCACCAGCACCAGCCTCGCGTCAAGCCGGGCCAGCTCTTCGGCAATGGCCAGGCCGATGCCGGAAGTCGCACCGGTGACGATGCAGGTTTTGCCCGTGAATGAACGCATGACAGCCTCGGTGTGGTGTGGGACGCCAGTATGTGCTCAGTGCCGATGCCCGTCGCCGTGCGGCGCGCCCTTGACCGCAGCGGGAATGCTGTGGCCCGTTGAGCCGTTGAGGCTCAATACCTGAGCCCGTCGGTTCGTGGCCGCCTGTGCCGTGGCCACCAGGCCAGCGAAGGCGTCCTTGGCCATCACCGCCTTGCCGCCCACCATCGTCAGCAGCACCTTGTTGCGGCCCAGCTCTTCTTCGGGCACCTGCAGGAAGTTGCGTTCCAGCACGATCAGATCGGCGAACTTGCCCACCTCGATCGAGCCCACCACATCATCCAGACGCAGCTGACGCGCCGCGTTGCGGGTGATGCCGTGCAGCACGTCCGCGCGGCTCAGGCCCGGGTCGGCGTTGATGCGCCCTTCAAACACCGGCGACAGGCTGGCGGCGCTGTGCGGGTTGGTCGGGTCGCCCGACCGGGTGACGCCGACCTTCAGTGCCAGGAAGGTATCGAACGGGTCGATCGGCCAGTCGCTGCCGTGCACGACGCGCGCACCAGCCAGACGCAAGCTGCCCGAAGGCTCCATGCGGGCGAAGCGCTCTGGCCCGAGGTGGTTCTCGGTGTCGCCGATCGAGTAGGACGCGCGCTGCGCCCACTGGTGCGACATCGTGGCCATCACGTCGAGCGCCGCAAAGCGCGGGTAGTCGGCCACGGCCACGGTTTCCGCATGGGCGATGGCGGGGCGGAAATTGCTGGCGGGGCGCTGAGTGCGTACATGCGCCACGGCGTCCAGCGTCTGGCGCACGGCGCGATCACCGGTGGCGTGGGCATGCACGTCCAGGCCGGCATCGGCCGCGGCCAGCAGCAATGGCTTCAGCACTTCGGGCGGGTAATACACGACACCCGAGTTCGTGCCCGGCACCCAGTTCGGCGCGGCCTCGGTGCCGGCGTTGGTGAAGTACGGAGAGAGCAGCGCACCGTTGTCGGCCGGCGCATTGACCACGCCGTCGATGAACAGCTTGAGCACCCGTGCCCGCACACCCGGCGACACGCCCGGCGTGCCCTGGTCGAACGTATTGCCCAGCGTCTTGGCATCGGCCACGGCCTTCACCGGGTCGGCGGCAGCCGCGTCCGGCGACATGTTGATGGCGAGGTTGACCCGCGCGGTCAGCTCACCCGCCTTCTGCAAAGCCAGGAAGGTCTTGCCGTGCGACTCGCCGGCCGCCGCGTCCATGAACGAGGTGATGCCCTGTTCGCGCAGTGCGGCCAGCGCAGCACGACCCTGCTTGAGCAGGTCGGCGTCGGAGTCCGGCGGAATGGCCGCCTTGAGCTCGAAGCCGGCCGCATCAATGCACATGCCGTTGGGCGCACCGGTGGCGTCACGCAGGAAGGAGCCGCCTGCCGGGTCTGGCGTGGCTTTGGTGATGCCGCCCAGCGCCAGCGCGCGGGAGTTGCCGAGCACGGCATGGAAATCGCTGGAGGTGATGGCGATCGGGCGGCTGGTCTTCAAGCCATCAAGCAGCACCTTGGTCGGGTCACCGTCCAGGCCCGAGGTGGCCTGGCGGTCCCAGTTGACGGCCTCCAGCCAGGCATCAGGTTCACCGCCCGGGCTGGCGTCAAGGCAGGCCTGCAGCTTGCCCACCAGCTGGACATGGCTCAGCGGCGCATAGGCCAGATCGCACACCAGCAGCGCACGGCCGCCGGCCAGCGAATGCAGGTGGGCGTCGATGAAGCCGGGCATCAGCATGCGGCCACCGAGATCGATGACCTTGGTCGAGCTGGTGATGTAGGGCGCGACACCCGTGTTGGTGCCAACGTAGACGATCTTGCCGTCGCGCAGCGCCACGGCCTGCTGCAGGCTGTCGTTGGCGTCCATGGTGGCCACCACGCCATTGCGCAGCACGGTGTCGGCGGTGCGGTCGTCCTGTCCGCCGCAGCCGGTGATGAAGGCAACGACGGCCGCCAGGGCTGCGGCAGACGCAGCCGAAGCATGTTTCCAGTTCATGTGGGCACTCCAGATTGTTGTGGGTCAAACCACGATATCTGGCGGGGGGGGCCTGCAGCCCCCTGCAAATGCGAAGGGGGCCGGGCAATTCCCGGGCGACTCAGCTACCGTGGCCGAGGGCGCCCAGCAATTCGACCTTGTTGCGCACGCCCAGGTGCAGGTAGACGCTGCGCAGGTAGGTGCGCACGGTGGCGGGGCTGAGCTGCAGCAGGCGGGCGATTTCCTTGTAGGAGTGGCCCTGGGCATAGAGCATGGCCGCGCTGCGCTCACGCGGCGGCAGCATGGACGAGCGGCCACCACGGTCCAGGGCAATCACCACCAGCTCGCCGCAGGGCTGCAGGGTCAGGCGCTCCGGCCCCAGTGCCAGCGCGCACGGCGCCTTGGCCAGCGTCGCGCTCACCTCCAGCGGCAACGGTGAATCAACCCAGTCCGGGTATCGGCTGTGCAGCACCTGGCCCAGCCTTGCGCCCAGGTAGAGCAAACCACCCCGCGTATCCGCCAGGGCAAAACCATCAGAGGCGCCAGACGACGCGTCCAGCAGCAGGTCTTGAACCCGGAAGCGCCAGTGCTGCAGCAGGTGCATGGTGAACTGCGCAAAGCGCTCGGCCTCGTCATCGTCGAAGCCGGGCTCGGCCTCGCTGCGGTAGAGCGAGACGAAAAACATCATCCCGCTGTCCGGCATTTCCAGCGTGATGGCCATGGCATGGTCCAGCGCATGCCGCCGCGAGAAGGCCTCCACGTCTGGCGGCAGGTCGTCATGGCCGCTGGCGCGGATGACCGTGCCCAGCTCACGCATCGAGTCGCTCGCGAACACGTCGTCATCAGCCAGCTCATTCCACTCGCGGGCAAACGACGCGCTCAGGTTGATGCGGCCATGCAGCCAGTTCTTGCGCGGCAGGGGCGTGCCCGAGTCTGAACACTCCCCCCACCAGGCCGAGCGGAACGGCAGCAGCTGGCGCAGCACCATCAGGGCATCGTTCATCAGCCTGTCAGGGGGCGCCCGCCGGGCCACTTCGGCCAAGGTCAGCAGGCTTTGACTGAACGAACGCAGCGTGGCGGTATCGGGATGCATGGCGGGCGCAACAACAAGGCGCTGCCAGCATCGGCAGCGGGCCTGACGTTACTCCACCTCGCTGGGCGAGCCCGGATCAGCAGGCGCTTGAGCAGCGACCAGCCGCTCGATCCATGCATCAATCTTTTGTCATCTGCGCTGTTTATCAAACCAAGCCGAATCCATAAAGTTCAGTCCTCAACACCGCCACCCTTGAAGGACACCGCCATGACCGCCCCCACCCTGCACTACATCCACGACCCGCTGTGCGGCTGGTGCTACGGTGCTGCGCCGCTGGTGCGTGTGGCCCGTTCGATGATGACGGTGCAGCCCCATGCGGGCGGCATGATGACCGGCTCGGCCCGCCGCCAGATCAGCCCGTCATGGCGCCAGTTTGTGCTGCCCCATGACCGGCGCATCGCGCAGGTCAGCGGCCAGCCCTTTGGTGAGGCCTATACCGACGGCTTGCTGAACGACACCACGGTGATGCTGGACTCCGGCCCGCCCATCACCGCAGTGCTGGCCGCACAGGCCCTGGCCGGTGCCGATGCTGGCCTGGACATGCTGTCGCGCATCCAGCAGGCGCATTACGTGGAGGGCCGGCGCATCGCTGACCGGGCCACGCTGAGCGAGCTGGCCGCAGCCATCGGGCTCGATACCGACGCCTTCAACGCCAGGTTCGACGAGCTGGAAGGCGCAGCCACGCAGGCCCACATCGCTGAAAGCCTGTCGCTGCTCTCACGCGTGGGCGGCGGTGGTTTTCCGACCTTTGTGCTGGAGCAGGCTGGCAAACTCACGGTACTGGAGATGGGCGCCTATCTGGGCCAACCTGAAGCCTGGCAGGCCCGTCTGGCCCAGGTACCCGGCACCGGCCCCCGCGAGCAGGCCACCACCGACATCAACCCGCCGTTCTGCGGCATCGACGGATGCACACCATGAACCCGCCCCCTGCGGATCCTGAGCCCGCCGTCACCCCGGCCCACCGCGATCACCTGATGCAGGTGGTGCAGCACCTGCGCGCCAACGCCTGGACGCAGGCGCACGATCTGGTGCAGCGCGAAGCCTCACCGATGGCGAACTGGTTGCACGGCATCGTGCACATCCAGGAGGGCGACCTGGAGGACGCGCAGTACTGGTACGAGCAGGCTGGCAAGCACTTCCGCAGCCGCGGCACGCTGGCGGAAGAGCTCGTGCGCTTCGAGCAGGCGCTGCTGCATCAGGCCTGACAGGGGCCCTTGCCAGCGCTCAGCAACCTGCCGTGTTGATGGTGATGCTGATGGCTCCGGTGGCCCAGGCGTTGCCGTAGCGCACGCTGCAGGTCGCCGGGGTGGGCGCACCGTCAAGCATGAAGGTGGTGTACGGGTTGGCGATCGACACGCTGAAGCCCGAATGGATGACCGCCTCATCGATGAGGCCGGTGTTGATGCCGGTGCCCGCGCCGACCCAGCCGTAGTTCAGCCCGTAAGTCTTGCCGTCCATGGTGATCGACCCCATGCGGGCATTGACGTCGCACTGGGTGCTGCGTACGGCACACGCCATGCGCAAGGTCTCTGCGCTGCTTCTGAGCGTGCCGGCCAGCGCGTTCACCACGGCCACGCGCGCAGAGGTGCCGATGTCCAGAAACCGCGGCAGGGCGACAGACGCCAGCACGGCGAGGATGACCACCACCATCACCAGCTCGATCAGCGTGAAGCCGCTGGCGCTCGCTGGCCCGCGTTCGCGCCCGGCGCCTATCGCCTGCATCTGCGCGTTGCCCTGCGGCTTGCGCAGTTGTCTCAGCCCGCCAGGGCCGGCTGGGCGCTGCTGCCTTCCAGCCGGAACACCGCCACGGCGGCCACCAGATCACGCGACTGGGTCTCCAGGCTGGATGCGGCCGCAGCGGCCTCCTCCACCAGCGCGGCGTTCTGCTGGGTCACGTGGTCCATCTCGGTGATGGTGTGCCCGATCTGGCCCACGCCACCGCTTTGCTCGCGGCTGGCCACGCTGATCTCGCCGACGATCTGGCTGACCGACTGGATCGACGACACCACTTCGCGCATCGTCGTGCCGGCTTCGTTGACCAGCGCGGCACCTTCGGCCACCGTGCTGACACTGGCCGTGATCAGCTGCCGGATCTCGCGGGCCGCCTGCGCGCTGCGCTGTGCCAGGCTTCGCACCTCGCCAGCCACCACGGCAAAGCCGCGGCCGTGCTCACCGGCACGCGCAGCTTCCACCGCCGCGTTCAGCGCGAGGATATTGGTCTGGAAGGACAGGCCGTCGATCACGCCGGTGATCTCGCCGATCTGCTGCGAGCTGCCATGGATGGACTGCATGGTCTGCACCACCCGGTCAACCACGGCACCACCGCGCGCCGCCACGTCGCAGGCGTTGCGCGCCAGGTCGCTGGCTTGCGAGGCGTGGTCGGCGGTGGAGCGCGTGGTGCTGCCCAGCTGCTCCATCGTCGATGCTGTCTGTTGAAGGTGCGCGGCCTGCTGCTCGGTGCGCTGGCTCAAATCCTGGTTGCCCTGGGCGATCTCACGCGACGCATGCGCCACGCCCTCGGCGCCGCTGCGCACATGGCCCACCACGGCCGCGAGGCGGTCACGCATGTGGCCCAGTGCAGACAGCAACTGCGCCACTTCGTCGCGGCCACGTGCCGTCAGGCGCTGGGTCAGGTCGCCTTCGGCCACCAGCTTGGCGGCGGTCACGGCGCGCGCCAGCGGCACCGTGATGCTGCGGGCAATCGCCCAGGCCGCCGCTGCGCCGACCAGGCCGGCCAACATGCCCAAGGCGGCCAGCAAGCGGGTGCCGGCCTCGTTCTCGGCGCGCAGCTCGGCTGCGAGCTGGTCAATCGATTCGCGCTGCAGGGCCTGCAAACTCAGCATGCCCGCCAGGTAAGCCTCGGCGGCGGGCCTGAATTCCTTGTCGAGCTTGGCCAGGGCAGCATCCGACTGCCCTGCTTTTTTCAGCTCGGCGATGTCGTCGCGCACCCGGATGAAGGTCTTGCGCGCTTCGCTCAGGCCCTTGAACACCTCGCGCTCGCGGTCGCTGGCCAGCAGCTCCTCGATCTGCTTCTGCAGCGTGCCCGAGGTCTTGCTCGCCGCCTTCACGTCATCCGCGAAGAACTCAACCAGTGAGGGGTCGGCACTGCGAGCGATCGCCCCGGTGCGTCGCACGCCGGCATTGACGTTGGCATACCAGTCACTGACCAGGCGCTCCTTCGTCAGTGGCACCTCCATCATCGACTGCATGTGCGTGGCCGAGCTGTTCAGGTGCAGCAGGGCCGTCACGGTGATGGCGGCCAGCAGGCCGAGCACCAGGCCGAAGCCGATGGTCAAACGCTGGGCAATGGTGAGTTGGCTCATCGATGTCTCCGGATCATGGTGTCTGGCGCGCGTTGCGCCCATGCCTCCGGCACGATGTCTGGGCACAAGACAACGCTGACACGACTGTGCACGGACAGGCGCTGGCGCAGCGTGGTTTGAAGCTGGCGCAATCCGGTGCAATTCAGGCTTTGCCGGGATGTTTCGAAGGACGGCCACCCGACATTGATTCAGGAAACACCGCAGAACCGTAAACTCGGCGCCAATTCGTCAACCAGATCGGATCAATCATGGACCGCCTCAAGGCCATGCAGGTGTTCGTGGAAGTCGCCGAGCGCGGCAGCCTGACCGACACCGCCACCGTGCTGAACATGTCGCGGGCCATGGTGTCGCGCTATCTGGAAAGCCTGGAGCATTGGCTGGGCGTGCGGGTGCTGCACCGCACCACCCGCCGGGTCAGCCTGACCGACGCAGGCTCGGAGGCACTGGAGCGTTGCCGCCAGATGCTGGAACTGGCCGATGACGTGCAGAGCGTGGCCGGCGACCGCCGCAGCGCCCCCAGCGGCTCCTTGCGCATCACCACCGCCACCTCCTTCGCCGAAGCGCACATGGCCGCCGCGGTGGCTGATTTCCTGAACCTGCATCCGCAGGCCCGCATCGAGCTGATCGTGCTGGAGCGGGCCGTGAACCTGGTTGAAGAGCGCATCGACCTGGCCGTGCGCATCAGCAACCGCATCGACGACACGCTGGTGGCGCGCAAGCTGGCCGAGTGCCGCTCAGTGGTGTGTGCGGCCCCGGCCTATCTGAAGGCGCATGGCACACCTGCCGTGCCGGACGATCTGAAACAGCACCGCTGCATCACCCACTCCTATGTGGGCCGGCATGAATTCGTGATGCGCCGCGATGGCCACACGGTGAAGGTGCCGGTGCGCGGCCAGCTCAGCAGCAACGAAGCCGGCGTGACGCTCAATGCCACGCTGGCCGGTGGCGGCATCGCTCTGCTGCCCACCTACTACGCCAGCGAAGCCATCCGGGACGGACGCCTCATCCCCTTGCTGACCGACTGGGAGCCCGAGGTGCTGGCCATCCAGGCCGTGTACCTCTCACGGCAGCATCAGCCGCAGTTGCTTCGCCTGATGCTGGACTTCCTGGCACAGCGATTCGGCGGTGACGTGGCGCCGTGGGACCAGGCCATCGCTGCCACAACGACTGCCAAGCCCGTCACGGCGCGCAAGTTGACCAAGATCACCAAGGCCCACAAGACAACCTGATCGATCAGTGCAACAAACTGTCTACCGAATCGAGGTTTATCGCGCGATTGGCCGCACCTAGAGTCAGACGCACACCCCGTGCTTCAGGGGCTGATGCTGGCTTTTTCAGGTGTTCCCGATGTCCCGTGATGCCGTTCTGCACTGCTTTGTCGACCCCCTCTGCGCCTGGTGCCACGGCGCCGCCCCCCTGGTCGAAGCCGCCAGACCGGTAATACACGTGCAATGGCATGCCGGCGGGCTGCGCATCGGCCCGATGGCCCAGCCCGTCAGCGATGCCTGGCAAGCCATGTCGATGCAGCACGACGCGCGCATCGCGCAAATCACCGGGCAGCCGTTCGGCAGCGCTTACACGCAGGGGCTGTTGAATGACCGCTCCGCCATCCTCGATTCAGCGCCACCGATCACCGCCATGCTGGCCGCCGACGAGCTGGGTGGGCGCGGCCTGGACATGCTGCTGCAACTGCAGAAGGCCCACTACGTGGACGGCCTGCACATCGCCAGCGAAACCGTGCTGGTGAGCCTGGCCGGCCAGCTGGGCCTGCCGGGCGAGCGCTTTCGCAAGACACTCCGGCAGTTGAGCGGGCCGATGGTGCAGCGACACATGCAGGCCAGCCGGGGCTTGATGGAAAAGCTCGGTGCACCGGGCTACCCGAGCTTCGTGGTGGAAGCCGGCGGCCAATTCAAGCGCTTGACCACGGGCGCCTACCTGGGCCGCCCGACCGAGTTTGCCGAGCGCCTGAAGACGTTGACGAGCACCGCCTCTATCAGGCCTGGGCAGGGTGCGCCAGCACGGGTGGCCGCAAGCCACTGAGGCAAGACGGGGCCTCGCCGCACCACCCCGGTGGCCGGTGTTGGGCGCACGGGCATCGCGCCACTATTTCAAATGCTCACAACTTCATCGCCATGCGCCGAGGTGGTGGCGAGCACTTCAAAACCAGGCCGCCGCCCTCGTGCAACGCGTGTGTGCACCGCTGGCCCCGGTAGCTGGTGAGCAGGCGCCCGTCGAGCTCACATCTGCCGGGTTCATGCCGATATCGGGCTGCCCGCACGACGTGGCCTGCGCACAGCACTTCGTTACAGATGGGCCCCGGAGGCCCGGGCAGAATCGCCGGCCGCACCGCTTACCCATGAAGTTTGAAGAATGAAAAACACGCCCGTACATCGCTCGATCAACCTCGACGCGCAGCGCCGGCCCAAGCTGCCACTGTGGCCTGCCATGGCCTTGGGGCTGGCCCTGGCCGCCTGCGGTGGCGGGGGCGGCGGTGGTGAGACGGGCGGCGGCAACACCGCTGGCGGCGGCGACACCACGCCCCCGGTGGTGGTGGATCCGCAAGTCACGGCCCTGTCTGCGGCCCTGAGCAGCGGCAATGCGAAGGATGTGACGCTGGCCACGGTGTCTGCCTCGGTGCAGACTGAACTCAAGTCGGTGATCGCCGCCTACGGCGCAGTGCGCCAGTCGGTGTACGGCCTGAACGCAGACGGCAGCGCCAACGCCAACAGCCTGGGCGCGATCGACTGGAACCCCACGCACGACTCGACCACGCTGAACGTGCTCGACCAGGGTCGCAACCACGTCTTCATGCCGAGCAACTGGCGCTACACCGACAACGCCGCGGGCACCGCCAAGGCGCTGGCCGTGGCTGGCACCGCCCCCACCACCGGCGCGCGGTATGCCGCGTTCGGCGGCAACCCGATGGGCGTGCCCGGCAATGCCGCGATGGACAGCGCCGTGCGCAACACCATCGGCTGGCTGACCGGCCGCACCAGCTTCGACAACTTCAAGGTGGTGACTGCCCACCTGCCCGGCGACAAGACCTACTGGTGGCCGCATGAAGGCAAGGTGCGCACCTGGCTGAACACGCAGTTCCCGGGCGTCACCATCAACGGCGTGGCAGCCACGGCCGCCACCGATGACAGCTGCGACGGCGACAAGCTGAACGCCTGCCTGCAAGGTGCCAACCTGCTCATCATCGGCCGCCAGCAAGGCCCGAACGTGAGCGGTGACGATGTATTCCCTGCCGGCTACAACGCCGACACCGTGATGAGCGCCGTGACGGCGGCGCAGGCCCGCGGCATTCCGGTGCTCTACCTGCACCACTACCGCGACGCCAACACCCTGGCCGCCCGCCTGCTGGAATACTTCGGCCTGAGCGTGTCGAACAACTACTGGTCGAAGGAAGGCCTGAAAACGTTTGATCCGGCCACGCAGCCCAACACACCGGCCACGCCCGCGGATTGGCTGGCCCTGGTGCAACGCCTGGAAGCCAACAACTTCACCACCGACTGGACCGGTTGCTTCAACGACCTGGGCCGCACGCTGTGTGAAGCCAACGGCACCACCTCGGGCAACGCCGCCTTGATCAATGAATTCACGGCGCCTGGCAAGGCCCTGCGCAGCCAGCTGCGCGCACTCGACGCCCAGGGCGTGGCGCTGTTCTCGCAACCGGGGTATGCGCTGGAAAAGCGCATGGTGCTGCTGGGCGACAAGTACCGCGAATCCGTGAGCTACCCGATGACGCGCACGGCGGATCGCCAGGCGTTTTTCCAGGCCTACTTCTCCGACTTCACGGCCTACATCAACCGCCCGGCCAACGCTGTTGCCCGCAACCTGGGCAACTTCTCGGGCCTGTTCCCTGCCACCACGCCCACCATCTCGAAACTGGTGAGCGCGAACTCGCCCGAGACCGGTTCGCGCGAATACATGACCGGGCTGTACGTGATGCCCGGCCGCACCGTCACGCTGCAGCGCACCGACAGCGGCACGCAGGGCGTGACCGTGGGCCTGAACATGCTGCGTGACACCACGCACGTCTACGACACCTACGACCGCCCGACCCAGCTGGCCAGCCCGCGAGTGCCGCTGGTGGCCGGCAAGACCGTGACGCTGACCAGCCCGTTCGGCGGCCCGGTCTATCTGTTCCTCAGCGCAGCCACGGGCGCGCCGGCCGTCACCGTGCAGATCGACGGCGGGATCACCCACCCGGTGCTGCGCAACCCCGACAACGCGGCTGAAGTGGCCGCGTTCAAGGCCGAGATCGCCAGCACGCCCACCAACTGGGTGGGCCTGACGACCGACTTCCTGACGGTGCATTCCAACCTCACCAACTTCCGCAAGACCCTGGCCACGTACAACGACGACATGGCCAAGCTGGTGAGCAACATGTGGACGTACACCATCAAGGACACCTACGAGCTGGCCGGCTTCAACTCGGCCACTGCAGGCACCTTCACGCTCGCCCCCACGGTCAGCGCGTTCTGCACCGCGCAGGGCTGGGACTGCACCGGCACGCAGCATCGCCGCGACGTGATGCAGCACCTCATCTCTGACAACTACGCGGCCTGTGGCGCCGGCTGCTCGGGCAACCCGTACGACCAGAGCTGGGCGCTGGAGCCGCTGGGCTGGGGCGAGAGCCACGAGATCGGCCACAACCTGCAGCGTTCGCGCCTGAACATCTACGGCGGCCTGTCGACGGAGGTGTCGAACAACATCTTCCCGATCCACAAGCAGATGATGTTCAACAAGAACACGCTGCCGGCCTCGCCGCTGTCGCGCAGCGGCAGCGCCAAGGCGCCGTTCGACCTGATGAAGACGGCCCTGGCCACGTCCGACCCGATCGCGTCGATGAAGGCCGCGATGTGGACCGACAGCAGCTACGGTGCCAACGGTGCCGTTCGCCTGATGTTCTATCGCCAGCTGGTGGAATACGCCCGCATCCATCGCAGCGGCACCTTCAATGACGGCTGGGAGCTGTACACCCTGCTCTACCTGCTGGACCGCAACATGGGCGCCGCGCAATCGAGCTGGGCCACCAGCGCGGCCGGTCTCGGCTTCGGCACCTACGCGGCCTACCCCAGCAGCATGGACGGCAACGATTTCATGGTGATCGCCACCTCGCGCATCATCGGCCGCGACATGCGCCCGGTGTTCGACCTGTGGGGCATCACCTACACCGCCAGCGCCAGCGCCCAGGTGGCCGCCTACGGCTACACCGCCGCCGAGAAACTGCTGTTCCCGATGATCAACGTGCAGCAGTACGGTGCCGGTGTGGGCACGCCCATCACCATGACGACCACGGCCACCTACCCGGCGGGGTTCTGAGGCCTGGTGTCGCCTCTCAAAGACCGGCTGGTGGCGCAGCAGTTGTGATCTTGGTCGCGCTGTCGCCCAGCGTCAGCGCAGCCCCCGGTACTGGAAGTCACGCGCCACGAGCTCGCCGTTGCCGGCGCTGAAAATCGCCGGCCGCAGGCTGAGGAAGCCGCCAAACACGTTGTGGTGCAGGCCCGAGACTTCCATCTGCCAGCCGTGATCACGCCAGGTCGCCCCGCCGTCCAGCGAATAGCGCCAGCGCAGCACGTTGTCGCGGTTGCGCAGGTGAATGCGCACCCGCGACACCGTCATCGCCTCCCGCATCCAGGTGTGCTCCTGGCCGTAACCGAAGGTGCGCATCTCGCCCCGGGTGAAGCCCAGGCCGGTATGGCCACGCTCGTCATAGAACAGCAGCAGGCCACCGACAACGTCGCCGCGCAGTTCCAGATCCACGGTGATCTCGTAGCTGCGGTCACCGGCGATGCAGCAGTACGGCGAGCAATCGATCGGGCTCACGCCCTTGCCGCGGATGACCAGCCCGCCATCGGCATGCCGCAGGCGCGACGACTCGTCGGCAGCGGGCGCGTGGAAGGCCCATTGCAGGCCATGGCGGCTGCGCGAGAAGTCGTCGCTCAGGCCGGGCGGGTTGACGGCATTGCCCTTGCCGCCAGGGGCCGGCAGCGGGCGATCCAGACGGCCACCGCGGGCACGCAGCCAGCCATCGGCCGTCCACTCCACCGGCTCCAGCAAGGCCTGGCGTCCCAGCGTGCGGAAGCCGTTTTCGTAGCCGTGATAAACCATCCACCAATCGCCCTTCGGCCCCTCGACCACGCTGGCATGTCCGCGTGACCACCACGGCTCAGAGATGTCGCGGGTGCGCACCACCGGGTTGTGCGGGCAGTGCCCCCACGGCCCGTGCACTGACCGCGAGCGCGACACGGTCACCATGTGGCTGGTGGCCGGCCCGGCCGTGCCCCCCACGGCGGAGATGAGGTAGAACCAGCCGTTGCGCCGCAACAGCTTCGGGCCCTCCGGCGCGAACATCTCCACTTCCCAGTCGGCCGGGTATTGCCAGGGCTGCCAGGCGTTGCTCTCCAGCGGGCCGTCAGCGGCCAGGCCGTCCGCCGTGAGGCGCACGCGGCGCCCGCCATTGACGAACAGGTAGCGGCGGCCGTCTTCGCCCACCACATGGCCAGGGTCGATGCAACCCGGAATGCGCAGATCCACCGGCTCTGACCACGGGCCCTGGATGTGGTCCGCCCAGATCACGTACAAGGCCGTGCCCTTGTCCTGCAGCACCGGGATGTAGATGAAGAAGCGACCCTCATGCTTGATCAGGTCCATCGCCCAGACGGTGCCGATGGGGCACGTCAATGCGGCGACGATGGGCGTCCAGTTCAGCAGGTCCCGTGAGTGCCAGATCACCGCGCCGGGGTAGGCCTGGAATGACGAGAACGTCATGTAATAGTCGGAGCCGTCCTTGAGCACGGTCGGGTCAGGGTGGTCACCGGCCAGGATCGGGTTCAGGTAGTGGCCGTTGCCCAGATCAGCCTGCCGGCTGCCCTCGGGGGTACGGCTCCAGTCTGGCGGCTTTTGCGGAGCGTGCTGCGGGGGGTTCTGCGGGCCAGGCTTCACGGCCTTTGCACCGGCCTCGGCGGTCATCACTGACGCGAGCCCACTGCCCAGCGTCATTGCCAGGCGTCGACGTGTCCACATGCTCTTCTCCGGTTCGTGGCGGCGGCCTGCTATCAGATTGAATTACCGCTAAATCAGCGCCCATTCAGGCCAGCAAGGTCAAGCATGCAGGCGCTGCCCGCGGGGCGGGTGGGGCTGCGCGGACTGTACGAGGCGCCAGCGCCGACGGCGCCCGGGACTTGCACTGATTTAGCCAAATCAGCGCACGGCAAACCGCTCGGGCTGCAGGTGCCGATCACGGGTGATCCACGCGATCATCAGCGCCGGCCCGGCGCCCAGCAACAGCAGCCCTGCCGGCCAGGCTCGCCACAGCCACACCACCCCGACCGCAGCCACGGCGCCCACCAGCACGGGCAGCAGATAGACCGGGCTGCGTGCAAGACGGCGCGTGGTGTGGCCACCGAGCCACCAGAGGCTGCCCATGAACAGCACCACGCTGACCGCCGTCCAGGCGATGGCCAGGCTCGCCGAGGCAACGTGGCGTTCACCCTGCCCACCGGCTGCCAGCGCATCAGCCACCAGTTCGAGACCAGCGCCCAGGGCCACCAGGGCGGCGAAGACGATGGCGTGGCCGTAGCCCCAGACGAACGCCCGCTCGCGCCGCTGGTGCAGCACCTGCGGAAAAGGCACCAGGAAATAGGCCCACCACAGCGTCATCAGCAGGCCGACGATGCCCAGGGCCACACCCACCAGCGAGACACTCCAGCCCCGCGCCTGGATGACGCCGGCCATGGCGTTGACGGCGGCCATCACGCATTCACCGAGCAGGATGAGCGTGAGCAGCCCGTAGCGCTCGGCAATGTGATGGGCATGCCACGGCGTGTCACCGCTGCGCGCGGCCCACACCGGCACCGCCATCTCCAGCAGCATCAGCAGCACGAACAGCGGTGGGCTCCAGGCTTCAGGCGCCGCCCAGGCGCGGGCCAGCCACAACAGCTGGATGACGCCGATGGCTCCTGCGTAGCGCAGGCAGGTGGCTCGACGAGCCAGGTCTTCGCGCGAGGCGCGCCACCACTGCACCACCAAGGTCAGGCGCATCAAGCCGAAGCCGACCGCCGCGGCCACCTCGCCCTGATGGCCCTGCTGCAGCCCGACCGCAATCAGCAGCACGCCACTCATCTGCAGAAGCGTGGCGAGGCGGAAAGCCACGTCATCGGTGTCGTATGCGCTGGCAAACCAGGTGTAGCTCATCCAGGGCCACCACACGTAGAAGAAGGCCTGCACCAGCGTCCACAACACGGGCCCGAGTGGTTCACCCGCGGCCAGGCCGTGGTGCAGCAGGCCCACCGCCGCAGCCACGGCCACCACTGCGCTGAGATCGAACAGCAACTCCAGGGGCGTCGAGGTGCGGTGCGCCTCGTGGGCATCGCGGCCGCCCATGGCCTTGCGCAGCGCCATCGCCGGGGGCAAGGTCAGGGCCGTGTCTGGTGGGCTGGCGGGGGCGGTCACGTGCGCCTGGCGGTCAGCTGATCACGCACCGGCAGCGAGCGGATGCGCCGGCCGGTGGCCGCAAAGATGGCATTGAGCAGCGCGGGCGCCACTGGCGGCACCGGCGGTTCGCCCACACCGCCTGGCGGCAACGCCGGATCACCGCCCACGAGGTGGGTGCGGATGGTGCGCGGCGACTGCGCATGTCGCAGCACCTCGTAGTCATGGAAGTTGCTCTGCTGCACGCGGCCGTTCTGGAAGGTGATCTCGCCGCTCAAGGCCAGCGAGATCCCCATGATCGCGCCACCTTCCATCTGCGCACGGATGCGCTCCGGGTTGACCTGCGGCCCGCAGTCCAGCGCCATGTCGACGGCCACGATGGTGAGCTCACCCTTGCCGTTCACGGCCACCTCGACCACGGTGGCAGCGTAGGTCACGAAGCTGTAGGCGAACGCCAGGCCCAGCCCGTGGCCCTTCGGCAGCTTGCGGCCCCAGCGCGCGCCTCGGGCAGCGGCCTCGATCACTGCCCGCATGCGGCCGGTGTCGATCGGGTACTCGGTCGGTGATTCCGTGTAGTTGAAGACATCGGAGATTTTCAGCGGATCGATCTTCCTGTCTGGCCCGAGCAGGGCCAGCGCATAGGCGAGCGGATCCTTGCGGGCGCGGTGGGCGAGCTCGCTGATGAAGCTCTGCGTGGCGAACACATGCGGGATGTTGGCCACCGAGCGGAACCAGCCCATGCGCGCGTGCGCCGACACCTCCGCACGCTCGACACGCACATTGGGCACGGCAAACGGCATGTTGGTGGCAGACATGCCGGTCTCGAAAGGCGCGGCCGCCTTGGCGCCGGGCGCAAACAGCGAGGTGATGGTGGGCGCGGCGGTGCGATGCAGCCAGGCCTCGGGCAGACCGTCGGGCTGCAGGGCCGCCTCGAGACGATCGAGCGAGACCGCATGGTAGTAACCGTGGTGGATGTCGTCCTCGCGTGTCCACACCAGCTTGACCGGCGTGCCGGGCATGGCCTTGGCCACCAGGGCGGCCTCGGTCACGTAATCAGGCTTGGACTTGCGGCCGAAGCCGCCGCCCAGCAGCAGCACATGGACCTTCACCTGCGCAGGCTTCAGCCCCAGCGCGCCGGCCACGCCGTCGAGCGCCGCCTGCGGGTTCTGCACCGATGTCCAGATCTCGCAGCCCGCCTCACTCACCACGGCCGTGGCCACCGGTGGCTCCATCGTGGCGTGGGCCAGGTGCGGCACGAAATACTCGGCGGCAAATCGCTTCGAAGCCGATGCCTGGGCCAGCAGGCCGGGCGCATCGCCTTCATTGCGATACACCGTGCCCGGCTGCTTGACGACCCGTTCCTGCTCACGGCGGAACGCTGCGGAATCGTAGCCCGCGTTCGGGCCGTCCTCCCACTGCGGGTTCAGGGCATTGCGGCCCTGCATCGCAGCCCAGGTGTTGCGAGCCACCACGGCGATGCCCCCGAGCGGCTGGAACACCGGCGCCCCCTGAAAACCGGGGATCTCGATCACCTTCAACACGCCGGGCACCTTCAAGGCCGCCGCCGTGTCGGCGCGCTTGAGCTGGCCGCCCACCACAGGCGGCCGCGCCACCACGGCAAACACCATGCCGAGCAGCACGGCGTCCATGCCGTAGCTGGCCTGCCCGCGGGTGATGGCCACCTGGTCAACGCCGGTGGTCTTGCCCTTGCCGATGTAGCGCCATTCGGCTGGCTGCTTCAACGGCAGCTGCGCGCGGGTGGGCACGGGCAAGCGGGCGGCATCGGCGGCCAGCTCGCCATACCCAAGGCGACGACCGCTGGCCAGGTGCAGCACCTCATGCTGCACCGCCTTGACCTCGCTCACCGGCACGGCCCAGCGCGCGGCTGCGGCGGCTTCCAGCATCTGGCGGACGGCCGCGCCGACGCGGCGCATCGGCGCGAAGAAGTGGCGAACACTGCGTGAGCCGTCAACGTTCTGGTTGCCGAAACGCGCTTCGTCTGCGGGCGCCTGCAGCACCTTCACGCGGTCCCAGCGCGCCTCCATCTCGTCGGCCACCACCATGGGCAGGCTGGTGCGCACGCCCGTGCCCATCTCGGCACGGTGGGCCATGATGGTGACGGTGCCGTCGGCGGCGATGGACACGAACACGAGCGGGTTGTCGACCGTGGCGCCGGGCATGGAATCAGCACCAAACTTCTGGGGCAGGGCTTCTTCAGCCGACGCCTCGAGGCCGATGACCAGGGCGAAAGGCGCAGCCGCGGTCTGCAGGAAGCGACGGCGCGGCATCTGGGCTTGGACGGTGTTCATGCCTTGTCTCCGTTCAGGCGGCGCGAGGCCAGCTGGATGGCTGCGCGGATGCGCGGATAGGTGCCACAGCGGCAGATATTGCCGGTCATGGCGTCGTCGATCTGACGCTCGGTGGGCTTGGGGGTGGTCTTCAACAGCGCCACGGCGGTCATGATCTGGCCGGCCTGGCAGTAACCGCACTGGGCCACGTTCAGCTCCACCCAGGCCTGCTGCACCACGCGCCCGACCTTGTCGTTCTGCATGTGCTCGATGGTGTGCACCGCCTGGCCCTCGGTCGCGCTGACCGGCGTCAGGCAGGCCCGTGTGGGCTGGCCGTTGACATGCACGGTGCAGGCGCCGCACAGCGCCATGCCACAACCGAACTTGGTGCCGGTCATGCCGAGCTCGTCGCGCAGCACCCACAGCAGCGGGGTTTCATCCGGCGCGCTGGTGTTGCGCGTCTGATCGTTGATCTTGAGTGTGGTCATGGTGTGACGAGTTGAGAGGAGGTTGAGCTGGAAAGCCGGGAAGGCAGGCTGGCGGCAACGGGCGAGCGAGATTCACCCTGCCGCATCACCCGCACCAGATCAGCCGCCACCGAGATGGCGATTTCCGGTGGTGTGCGGGCGCCGATGTCGAGACCCACCGGACCGCGCAGGCGGGCCAGTGCATCGGCGTCGAGGTCAAACTGGGCCAGTCGGGCCTTGCGTGCCTGCGTGGTGCGCGGCGAGCCCATCGCGCCCACGTAGAAGGCCGGCTGCTGCAGCGCTTCCATCAGCGCAAGGTCGTCGAGCTTGGGGTCATGCGAGAGCGCCACCACCGCCGTGTTCACGTCGGCAGGCTCCCGCAGCAGCAGGTCGTCGGGCATGTCGGCCAGCAACTCGCAACCTGCATGTGGCCAGGTCGAGAGGTACTCGGTCCGCGGGTCGACCACCTGAACGGCAAAGCCCAGGCCGAGGGCCATGGGCGCGAGGTAGCGAGACACGTCGCTGGCGCCAATCAGCACCAGGCGGTGGGTGGGGCCGAGCACCTGCACGAACGTCTGCCCGATCAAGCGGCACCGTTCACCCGGGTCGGCAGCCGAGACCACCGCCGTGCCGTCTGTCAGCTGCAGGGTGCGGCGAGCGCAGTGGCCGGCGTCGATGTGGCCCAGGAGTTGTGCCAGCTGCATCGCATCGGCAGGCTCCAGCCAGAGCATCAGATGGCCATTGCACGGCAGGCGCAGGCGGGCGCGCTCGTCGGCATTCACACCGTAGACCAGTGTGGTGCCCAGCTTGCAGGCCAGGGCATCACGGCGCAGCCAGTCGGTGATGTCGTCCTCGATGCAACCGCCGGAAACGCTGCCCACGACCTCGCCGCGCTGGTTCACGGCCGCCATCGCACCCACCGGGCGGGGTGCGGAGCCGTAGGTGTCGATCACGGTCGCCAGCCACACGGCATCGCCCGCGGCCAGCCACGCCTGCGCCGTGCGCAGCACCGTCAAGTCGGGAGCAACGAGCTGGTTCATCGGATGGTCGGCCGGCACGCTCAGGCGTGCATCGAGCGTTCCCAGGCCCCGCGGGTATCCACCCCGGCCTGGGCTGCCAGCGCTTCGATGCGCTGCATGTCGGGCTCGCTCAGCACCAGCTTCACAGCGGCTGCGGCGTCTTGCACCTGGGCCACCTTCGTCACGCCGATGATGGGCAGCGTGCCCTTGGCAATCGCCCAGGCAATGGCGACCTGCGCCACGTTGGCGCCGCTGCGCTGGCCGATCTCGCGCATCGCATCCGTCAGCTGCTGCAACTGCGGCAGGACCGTGTTGTAGGTCGCCGCACGCCCGCTGCCTTCTGGCAAAGGGTGCGCCACGCTGTAGCGGCCCGTGAGCGCACCCTGCTCCAGCACCAGATAGGCGAAGAAGGTGATGCCGTTGGCCTTGCAGTAGTCGAGGATGCCCGCCTGCTCGGACGAGCGATAGAGCAGGCTGTAGTGGTTCTGCACCGCCGAAATGGCGTGGCCGAACGTCGCCAGCGTGGCGTTCACCAGCTTGATCTGCTCCAGGTTGTGGTTCGACACGCCCACCCGCTTCACCAGCCCGAATTGCAGCAAGGGCACCAGGTGCTCGGTCCAGCGGTTCACGTCGGTGGGGTTGTGAATCCAGTAGATGTCGATGTGCTCGGCGCCCAGCCGCCCGAGGCTCTGCGCCAGCATGGCCTCCACCGGATTCGGTGCCGCGGCGTCGGCAATCTGCGGTGTGAACTTGGTCGACAACTGCACCGTGCCGGGCGGCAGAGCCTTCACGAAACCGCCGAGCATCGACTCGGAGCTGCCCATGCCATACACGGCCGCGGTGTCCCACAGCGTGAGGCCGGCAGCCACGGCCGCCTCGAACACCGGCTGCAGGTCAGCCGCACCCAGGTGATTGCCGAACACCTGGTCACCGCCGGCGAAGCCGCTGCCCCACGACCAGGTGCCGAGGGCGATGCGGGGAAGTGCGTTCATGTGGGGTGTCTTTTCATCAAGCGATCGCGCGCTTGATGAAGCGCTCGATCTCGTCAAAGGGAATCTGATCTGCCTGTGCAGGGTCACGGATCACGATTTCGCGAACAGCAGCTCCCAGTTCAGCATCGGCCCGAGCGGAATCACCTCCCAGCCGATGAGGCCGGCCTTCGCGAGCGGGTAGGTCATGAGCTGCTCGCGCGCAGCTTCCACCGAATCCGCTTCGGCCACGATGGCCACACCGGGACGGTCCTGGCGGAAGTAGATGTCGCGGACGAAGCCGGTCTTGTAGAGATCCCAGGCGTGACGCACCTCATCGAGCATGTGCGGGCCGTATTGCTCCAGCGTGGCGCCGGGCTGGGGAATGTCGAGGCAAAGCAGTTTCATGATGGATCAGGATCGAGGTTGGCAGGGTGCTGCGTCCGGCGAAACATCAGCCGGCACGGCCGGCGCGCAGTTGTGCGGCAAGCTCAGCCACGCGCTGGCCGAGGTGGGCCGCGGTTTCGAGATCACTCGTCGGCGGGGTGACGTCCGGTGCGGCGTCATCGGACTGCGCCATGGCGCCCAGCCAGCCGCCGACGCGATTTTTCTCGGCGGCAGTCTTGCCCGGGAAGAGATCGAGGCCGACCCAGACCATGCCCTGTTGCGCAGCGAACAGCGCCATGGTGATGAGCGAGTTCAGCTTGTCGCCGTGCATGGCGCCCGAGTTGGTGAAGCCGGCAGCGACCTTGTTGCGCCAGGCCTGCGGCATCCATGCAGGACGGGTCGAGTCCTCCATGAACTTCTTGAAGCGGGCGCTGATGGTGCCGTTGTAGGTGGCCGATCCAAAGACGATGGCGTCGCTGAGCGCCAGCGTCTCCCAGGGAATGTCGCCGTCGGCCACAGCCACCAGGCGAACGTCAGCGCCCGCCACGCGGCGAGCGCCCTCAGCAACGGCGGCAGCCTGCCGGGCGGTGTGGCCGTAGCCGCTGTCGTAAACGATGGAAACCAGCATGCATCTCTCCTGCAGGGGCGACGACCACGGTGGGGTGCATCGCCTGTTGTTCAAACCGGTGCACCAGGGCTTGGTGCCGATGGGAAGAGATGTTATGGTTTACCCGGCGTATACAATGTATCCATTTAGTTGCACAACCGGTTCCCAGCCGGAACCAATCCAGCCATGACACCAGATCAACTGGACGGGGTTTTTGTCTTCGTCGAAACCGTGCAGGCCGGCAGCTTTGCCCGCGCGGCCGAGCGGCTGTCCGTCACCCGGTCCGCCGTGGGCAAGGCCATCACGCGGCTTGAAGAGCGGCTGCGGGTGCGCCTGTTCCATCGTTCGACAAGAGCCCTGGGGCTCACCGAAGACGGGCGCATCTACTACGAGAGCTGCCAGCGCGCGCTGGATGAACTGGCGGCCGCCGAATCACTGCTGGAATCCGGCCGGAAGGAGGTGACCGGCCGCCTGCGCGTGACGTTGCCGGTGCTGTTCGGGCGCCTGTGCGTGGCGCCGGTGCTGCTGAAATGGGCCACCCTGCACCCGGGGCTGGAACTGGAGCTGAGCATGACCGACCGGCCGGTGGACCTGATCGCCGAAGGTTATGACCTGGCCATCCGCAACGGCGTGCTCAAGCCTGATGGCACGCTGCGCGCGCGCCGCCTGCTCGCTCAGCGCAAGGTGCTGTGCGCCGCCCCGGCCTATCTGGCGCAGCGAGGCACGCCCACCCAGATCGCAGACCTGGACAGCCACGAGCACCTGCTCTACCGACGCGCCGACTTCGTGCATCCGATCCAGTACGAAGCCGAATCGGGCCGGCTCGTCGAGATCGCACCCAGGGGACGCATCCGGATGGACGACCTGGCACTGATCGTTGAAGCCGCCGTGGCTGGCATGGGTGTCGCCTGGGTGCCGAGCTGGCTGGTGCGTGAACATGTGGCCACCGGCGCCCTGGTGCCCCTGCTGACCGACCAGCGTGCCGTGCCGCTGGAAACCAGCGCCGTGTGGGCGGCCCATCAGCAGATGCCGCTGCGCCTGCGACTGGCCGTGGACACGCTGGTGGCGGAGCTGCCGGCCATGGTGCCCGAGTGATTGCAAGAGCATCGCAAAGCCGGGCTTGAAGGCTCGCAATGGCCGGCCGAAGCAGGCCTGATCCGCGCATTGGCATTCACACGCCTGCTAGACTTTTGCTATGCGCCGTTGGTTTGCCATCCTCCTGCTTTGCCTGCTGCCGCTCCAGTTCAGCTGGGCGGCGGTGGCTGCGTATTGCGGGCATGAAGGCAACAAGCCGGCGCAGCATCTGGGCCACCATGAGCACCAGCATGCAGGCGACGACGCCGCAAACAGCGCAAACGCAGGCAGCAGCAAGACCGCCGATTCAGGCAGCACCGCAGGCTTTGATTTCGACTGCGGCCATTGCCACGGCACCTGCGCCAGCGTGGCCGTTCCGCCCGAGCCGATGGTGCCCGCTGCAGGCGCTGCGCCTTGGGTAGCCTCGTCGCAAGACGCGCTGCGCACCCGCGCCCAAAGCCCCCCTGAACGCCCTCAGTGGCGCGCCCTCGCCTGATCGGCGAGGCGGGGCTTTTTCTCCAGTTTTCTCTCCAGTTTTTCCTCCCCCGACTCCGCTTCCACGAAGCCCGTTGCGCCGTGGTGCGCGCTGACTGACGCCTGCGTCTTCAGCGCCGCTGCCTTGCGCTGACGGTGCCCAAGCGGACGCACCTCGCCGATCTCCCGTGGCTTGTCTTTTCAATCCAGGAGCATCGGATGACCCGAACCCCATTTCCACTTGTGGGTGCGCAGTTGCGCACCCACCACCCGCGCCGCCCAAGCTGGCTCAAGTTGGCTTGCATCACGGCAGCGGCCAGTCACCTGTGTGTGGCTTCAGCACAAGCACAGACGAGCCCCTTGCGCCAGGTGTTCGACGCCGCCTGGGCAATGCAGCCCGAGGCGGTGGCACTGGCCACCCGCCAGGCCGCCGCCAGCGCGGAGCAGCAAGCCGCCAACGCCTGGACACCCTGGCCAGCAGCGGTGGAGCTGTCGAACCAGACCGACCGCCTGAACCGCAACGTCGGCATGCAGGAGCTGGAGCTCGGCGTCAGCGTGCCGCTGTGGCTGCCGGGTGAGCGCAACCGCAGCCAGACGCTGGCCGCGGCACAGCAACGCGCCCTCGACAGCCGCACCGCCGCCGCCCGGCTGAAGCTGGCCGGCGCCGTGCGCGAAGCCTGGTGGGCCTGGCAGCGCGCCGCTGCAGAGCTTGACGCCGCCCAGGCGCAACTGCGCACCGCGCGCACCACGGCCACCGATGCGGGCAAGCGGGTGAAGGCCGGCGAGCTGGCCCGCGCCGACCAGCATCAGGCAGACAGCGCGGTGGCAGCGGCTGAAGGCCTGGTCGCCCAAGCCAGTGCAGCACAGGCTGGTGCCTTGCAGCAGCTGGCCGCATTGACTGGACTGAACACCAGCCGCTTGATAGACGCCCACCAAGCCATTGGTGATGCCGGTGGTGAGCCGCCCCCAGCAGACACGAGCGAGCCCGGGCACGCAGCGCTGCAGGCCCTGCAAGACAGCGCCGCCGCGTCTGAAGCCGCCGCCCTGCTGGCCGCAACACAGCAAGGCGCCAGCCCGGAGCTGAAGCTGGCCACCACCCGCACGCGAAGCGCCGCAGGCGAGCCCACTCAGCAAACCTGGACGCTGGGCGTGCGCTGGCCGTTTGGCGGCAGCGCGGCCCAATCGGCCCGGCAAGCGAACGCCCGCGCCGACGCGCTGGAGCAGCAGGCCCTGGTGGCGCTGGAGCGCCAGCGCTTGAGCACTGAACGCGCCGCCGCACAAGCACGCACCGAGGCCGCACGTGCACAGCTGGCAGCCGCCCAGCGGCGCGCACAGCTGGCTGTTGAAACCCGCGGCTTCTTCGAAAAGTCGTTCCGTCTGGGTGAAACCGACCTGCCGACCCGCCTGCGCATCGAGGCCGACGCCGCCGACGCAGAGCGGCAGGCCGCACGCGCCCGCATCGACCTGGCCGCCGCCATCTCGGCGTGGCGCCAGGCGCTGGGGCTGCTGCCATGACCTTGATCAGGACCTCACGGCTGATCCAGCCAGGCTCAGCGAACACATCCCTTTCAGGATTCCCATTCATGACATTCACACCCACCCTGACCAAGCTCGCCTTGGCGACCGCCCTGGGCAGCAGCTTGCTGGCCACCCAACTGCCAGCTGTCGCCGGCGAGGGCCATGACCACGGCGACGCCCCCGCAGCCGCCAGCGGCCCTGCCCTGCCGCGCTTCACCGCCACGTCCGATCAGTTCGAGCTGGTCGGCGTGATCAACGGCAAGGACGTGACGCTCTACCTCGACGGGTTCGCAGACAACCAACCGGTGCGCGATGCCCGCATCGAACTCTCTCTCGCCGGCGAGAAGCTGGAAGCACAGAAGCACGGTGAGGACACCTATGAGGTGACGCTGGCCCAAGCGCCCAATGCCGGCGAATGGCCAGTGACCGCCAAGGTGACGGTGGGCGCGCTGACCAGTGAGCTCAAGGGCGATCTGGATTTGCACGGTGCTGAAGAGGCCCATGGGGAGGGTGATGGCCACGACCACGAGGAATCGCACGCGCCCAACAAACTCGCCTGGGGCGCGGGCGCCGCCGTGGTGCTGGGTCTGCTGGCTCTGGCGGGCCGACGCTGGTGGCTCCATCGACGAGCCAGCCCACAGCCCAGCCACCAGGCACGCACCGGAGAAGCAGCATGAAGCGCGCATTCAATTTCAAGCTCGCCGCCACCAGCCTCGCCTGCGCCTTGCTGATGTCCGCTGGCGTAACCCGCGCCGACGAAGGCCATGACCACGGCGAAGCACCGCCTGTGCAATCCACCAGCGGCCCGCAGCGCCAGCCAGATGGGAGCGTCTTCCTGCCCAAGCCCGCGCAGCGCCAGCTGGGCGTGCGCACACTCCTGGCGGTGCAGGCCGAGCTCCCCCGCTCCGTCGCCTTGAACGGCACCGTGGTGATGGACCCCAACGCCGGGGGCAAGGTGCAGCCGATGAATACCGGCCGCATCACCGCTGGGCCACGCGGGCTGCCGGCCCTGGGCCAGCGCGTGCAGAAGGGCGAGGTGCTGGCCTATGTGGCGCCCGCCACCGCGCCGGTGGAGCTGGCCAGCCAGGCGGCGCAACTGGCAGAACTGCGCGCAGCCAGATCACTCGCCGACAAGCGGCTGGCGCGCCTGAAGGAGCTGGCCGACACGGTGCCCGCCAAAGACATCGAAGCGGCTGAGAGCGAGGCCGCCAGCCTGGGCGGGCGCATCGCCGCCATCAGCGGTGGCCTGGCCGCCCGCGAAGCGTTGACGGCCCCCGTCTCCGGCGTGATCGCCTCGGCCCATGTGGTTGCCGGCCAGGTGGTTGACGCCCGCGAGTTGCTGTTCGAGGTGATCGACCCCGCGCGCCTGCGCATCGAGGCGCTGAGCTTCGACCCCGCCCTGGCCGCCAACGTGGCCAGCGCCAGCCTGGCCGTGGGTGAGCAGCGCTTGCCGCTGGTCTTCACCGGCGCGGCGCGCAGCCTGCGTGAGCAAGCGCTGCCGATGGGGTTTTCAGTTCAAGGTACCGGTGTGCAAACCGCGCTGCAAGGCCTGGCCGTGGGCCAACCCGTGCGCGTGTTCGTGCAGACGAAGCAACGCGTGAAGGGCATCGCCGTGCCAGCCGCCGCCTTGATGAAGAACCCGGCGAACCAGACCATTGTCTGGGTCAAGACAGCCGCCGAGCGCTTCGAGCCGCGGGTGGTGTCAACGGAAGCGCTGGACGGCGTGAGCGTGGCCGTGACGGCCGGCCTCACCGCCGGTGACCGCGTAGCCACCACCGGTGCCGCGCTGATCAACCAGGTGCGCTGACATGTTCAAACTCTTGCTGGACAACAGCCTGGCCAACCGCCTGCTCGTCATCATCGCCAGCCTGGTGTTGATGGCCTGGGGCGCGTTCACGCTGGCGCACACCCCGGTCGACGTGTTCCCCGACCTCAACAAGCCCACCGTCACCATCATGACGGAGGCCGGCGGCATGGCCGCTGAAGAGGTGGAGCAGCTCATCACCTTCCCGCTGGAAACCGCGATGAACGGCCTGCCCGGTGTGGCGTCGGTGCGTTCCACCTCGTCGGCCGGCTTGTCATTCCTGTACGTCACCTTCAACTGGGACACCGACATCTACCGCGCCCGCCAGCTCGTGTCCGAGCGGCTGTCGTCGATGGAAGAAGGCCTGGCCGAAGGCGTGGTGCCGCGCATGGGGCCGATCAGCTCGATCATGGGCGAGATCATGCAGATCGCCATTCCGGTGGACACGCAGAAGATCAGCCCGATGGCCGTGCGCGAGTACGCCGACTGGGTCTTGCGCCCGCGCCTGCTGGCGATCTCCGGCGTGGCACAGGTGGTGCCCATTGGCGGTGAAGTACGGCAGTTCCAGGTGCAGCCCGACACGGCGCGCATGGCCACGCTGGGCATCACGCATGCGCACATCGAAGAAGCGCTGAAGGGGTTTTCGTCGAACACCTCGGGCGGCTTTCTGGCGCTGAACGGGCGGGAATACCTGATCCGCCACATCGGCCGCACCTCCCGCCTGGACGACCTGCGTGACCTGGCCATCACCGCCAAGGCCGGCCAGCCCGTGCTGCTGCGCCAGGTGGCCGACGTGACGTTTGCCGCGGCGCCGCAACGCGGTGATGCCGGCTTTGAAGGCCAGCCCGCCGTGATCCTCGGCATTCAGAAGCAGCCCACGGCCGACACCATCGCACTGACCCTGTCGATTGAAGAGGCACTGGGTGGCTTGAAGTCGTCGCTGCCGGCGGGCATGGCCGAGCCGCGCGTCACCTTCCGCCAGGCCAGCTTCATCGAGGCCTCGATCACCACGCTGCAAGGCAAGTTGATCGGCGCGTCGGTGTTCGTCGCGGTGATCCTGTTCTTCTTCCTCGGCACGCTGCGGCCCACGGTGATCGCCCTCACGGCCATCCCGGTGTCGATCTTCATCACCGCGCTGGTGTTCCGGTACTTCGGCCTGTCGATCAACACGATGACGCTGGGCGGACTGGCCATTGCCATTGGCGGGCTGGTGGACGACGCGGTGGTGGGCGTGGAAAACGTGCTGCGCCGGCTGAAGGCAGAGCGTGCCCACGCGCCGGGCCAGCGCCTGCACCCGATCGAGGTGGTGGCGCGCGCGACGAAGGAAGTGCGCTCGGCCATCCTCTACGCCACCGTCATCATCGTGCTGGTGTTCATTCCGTTGTTTGCGCTGCCGGGGCTGGAGGGCAAGCTCTTCGTGCCGCTGGGCATCGCGTTCATCGTCTCGACGCTGGCCTCGCTGGTGGTGTCGGTGACGATCACGCCGGTGCTCAGCTTCTACCTGCTGCCACGCATGAAGCACCTGGAGCACGACGACACGCGCGTGCTGGCCTGGCTGAAGGCGCGCTACCGCAGCAGCCTGCAGCGCGTGCTGCAGGCACCCAAGGCCGCGATGGCGGCGGCTGGTGTGGCGGTGCTGGTGGCGGGGGCCTCGGTGCCGTTTTTCCCGACCACCTTCCTGCCGCCCTTCAACGAAGGCACGCTGCTCATCGGCCTGCGCCTGAACCCCGGCGTGACGCTAGCGGAAACCTCTGCCCTGGCCCGAAAGGCCGAGGTGCTGGTCAGCCAGGTGCCCGAGGTGACGCACGTGGGGCGCCGCAGCGGCCGCGCCGAGCTGGATGAACATGCCGAAGGCGTGCATGTGAGCGAGCTGGACGTGGGCCTGCTGCCCACCGCGCAACTCACGCGCAGCATGGACGAGATCCGGGCCGACATCCGGGCGCGGCTGGTGAACCTGCCGGCGGCGCTGGAGATCGGCCAGCCCATCTCGCACCGCATTGACCACATGCTCTCGGGCGTGCGCTCGCAGATCGCCATCAAGATCTTCGGCGAAGACCTGGACGCGCTGCGTGGCCAGGCCGACGCCCTGCAAAGCCGACTGGCCAGCATCCCGGGCATCGCCGACCTGGCGGTGGAAAAGCAGGTGCTGGCGCCGCAGATCAAGGTGCGCATCAACCACGAGGCCGCGGCGCAATACGGTGTGCCCGCACCCCAGGTGCTGGCCACGCTGCAGGCCATGGTCGAAGGCGAGAAGGTGACGCAGATCGTCGAGGGCGGACGGCGCTTCGCGCTGGTGATGCGGCTGCCTGAATCGGCACGCTCCATCGAGGGCCTGGGCCAGATCCTGATCGACACGCCGAGTGGCCGTGTGCCGCTGTCGAGCATCGCCACGATCGAAGACGGCGACGGGCCGAACCAGATCAGCCGCGACGACGGCAAGCGGCGCATCGTGCTGTCGGCCAATGCATCGGGCCGGGCGCTCTCGGACATCGTCGCCGACATCCGCCAGGTGGTGGCCGACACCCGCCTGCCCGACGGCTACTTCATCACCCTGGGCGGGCAGTTCCAGGCGCAGGAAGAAGCATCACGGCTGGTGGGCATGCTCTCGGTGGTGTCGCTGGTGCTGATGTTCGTGGTGCTGTACAGCCGCTACAAATCGGCGGTGCTGTCCGCGCTCATCATGGTGAACATTCCGCTGGCCTTGGTGGGTGCGGTGGCCGGCTTGTGGCTGTCGGGCCAGCCGCTGTCAGTGGCGGCGCTGGTGGGCTTCATCACGCTGGCGGGCATCTCGGTGCGCAACGGCATCCTGAAGGTCAGCCACTACATCAACCTGATGCGTTTCGAAGGCGAAGCGTTCAGCCCGCAACTCATCGTGCGCGGCTCACTCGAACGCCTGAGCCCGGTGCTGATGACCGCGCTGGTGACCGCGTTCGCGCTGGCACCGCTGCTGTTTGAAGCCGAGCAACCCGGCACCGAAGTGCTGCACCCGGTGGCCGTGGTGATCTTCTCCGGCCTGATCAGCGCGACCCTGCTGGACACCTTCCTCACGCCAGCGATGTTCTGGCTGTTCGGGCGCAAGGCAGCGGAGGGGCTGATGCAGGACAGGGATGCGGAGGCGTTGTGATCTGCGAGGCCGGTTGACCGGCCTTGCGTGATGGGCGCGGGGCAATGCTCCGCGCCCATTTTTGATGGCGCATGCAGGTGCTGCAGAACCGACAGGCTCCTCGGTGGATAGACACAGAACCGGAAACCGCCCGGCAAGACTTGTCGTTACTGGCGGGTGGCGGCGCCAAGGTGGTGACGCCATCGCGGAGTGTCGGCAACGGCTTCGGCCACGCAAAAGCTGAACGGCGACTCCTCGAGCCGGTCAACTTCATGGACCGCTTTGCCTTGCGCATCAGCTGCGCATGTCAGTGACCGTTCTCAAAACTAGGGGGGTACTTGCTCTTGCCTGCGATATCGCAGTCCGCATCAGTAGACTGCCCGCGCATTCCGCCGTGGTGAAGTGACGCGCAGTGACGCGCAGTGACGCCCGTGGTGGGAAACATAAACAGGAGGAAAAACACCATGCGCGGATTCAGAACCTGGGGGCTGGCATTGCTGCTGGCCGCACAAGCCCCTTCCCTATGGGCGGCCACGACCGGACTGAAGTACATCAGCACCAGCGGCGACTACATCGGTCAGGGCCTGAGCCAGAGCCTGACCGCCCCGGCTGCCACCGTCACCGCCTCTGGCGGCGAGCGGGACGCCCACCTCAGCGTGACCGACCCCAGCAACTGGTGGTACCTGGACTTTGCCGCCCCCGTTGGCGGCAAGCTGGCCCCCGGCAGCTATGCCAACGCCGCCCGTTACCCCTTCAATTCCCCGCTGGGATCGGGCTTGAGCATGAGCGGCAATGGCCGAGGTTGCAACACGCTGCTGGGCTGGTTCAAGGTGCTGGAATACCAGCGCGACAGCGACGGCAAGGTCTCCAAACTGGCGATCGACTTCCTGCAGAAGTGCGAGGTCAGCGGCCCACCGCTGTATGGTGCGGTGCGCTACAACAGCAAATTCGCGCTGACCGTGCCCGACGTGGCCGCCATTGCAGGGGCTGACTTTGGCCTGATCGCCGGCGAAGCGGGCACGCTGGACGGCAGCCAGTCGTTCGGCCGCAAGAAGGGCCGCCTGACCTACCAATGGACGCAGCTGGATGGCCCGGCCGTGACGCTCAGCAGCACCACCGTCAGCCAACCCAGTTTCACCGCCCCGACCGTGCCACTGTCGGGCGCGAGTTTGCGCTTTCAGCTGACGGTGACGGACAAGGTCGGCGTGGTGGCCACCGATGACGTGGTGGTGATGGTGCAAAGCCCGGACGCCCCGCGCACCGAGATCAGCTTCCATGGCGACAAGGGTGACTACATCACAGGCGGCCGCAGCTACAAGTTCAGCCCCAACAATGCCTCGATCGGGTTCTCACGCAACTTTTCCGGCGGCGTGAGCGCCTCGGTGTCGGGTGACAGCTGGTGGTACTTCGACACGGCCACTCCCACCGGCACGTCCTACAAAAGGGGCACTTACAAAAATGCCCAGCGCTTCCCGTTCCAGGACGCCACCTCGCCAGGCCTGAGCCTGTACGGCGACGGCCGGGGTTGCAACACGCTGAGCGGCAAGTTCACCGTGAACCAGCTCAAGTTCGACAGCTCGGGCAACCCCACCAAGCTGGACATCACCTTCGAGCAGCATTGCGAAGGCGGCCAGCCGGCTGCCTACGGCCAGGTGCTGCTGAATGCGGTGCCGGCTGCCACGCTGGCCCAACAACTGCGCGCGGCCCGCCAGCGATATGCGAGCCAAGCCGAGTAAGCGCTTGTCCGCAGATCGACAGGCCATGCCCGTGGCCGTGGGCAGCGCTGCGAAGGTGTCGCACAGACCCTTGCGTTGAGATCGGTGGCGGTGGCTGGCCACGACCAGCCACCGCCATCGTCAACAAGCAGCGGGATGCGGGCGGGCCCCCCTCCCCGCTGATGTCAGCGCGGAAGGAGGGGCGCCACATTCGACCGGCTGGCCGAACAGCGACGTTCGACAGCTCAGCCAGCGCGCCCGCCTTGCTCAGTCCAAGGTGAGCTTCTGGGTCTCGACCACCTGCCGGTACACCGTCAGCTCGGCGCGAATCTGTGCCTCGAACGCCGCAGGCGTGTTCAGGATGAGTTGCGAGCCCGTCTCCTCGATGCGGCGCTTGACGTCCGCTTGCTCGACCGTCTTTCTGATCGCCGCGGCCACCTTCTCCACCACTGGCTTGGACAGCCCCTTCGGGCCAACGACGCCGTAATAGGCCATGCGGTTGACGGGCTCCAGCCCGACTTCCTTGAAGGTCGGCACGTTCGGCAGTTGCGACAGGCGCTGTGGAGCGGCGATCACGATGGCGACCAGCTGACCCGACTTGATGAACGGCAGGGCGGACGGCAGGTTGTCGAACACGATGGGCACCTGCCCCGCCACGGTGTCGTTCAGTGCCGGGCCGGATCCACGGTACGGAATGTGGGTGATGAAGGTGCCGGACAAGCTCTTGTAGAGCTCCATCTGCATGTGCCCTATGGACGCGTTGCCCGCCGTGGCAAAGCTGTACTTGCCCGGGTTGCTCTTGAGCACCTGCAAGAACGTCTTGTAGTCGCGCGCTGGGAAGCCGGGGTGAACGGCGATCACGTTGGGCGTGGCCGCCACATTGATGATGGGGGTGAAGTCAGACAGCGGGTCATAGCCGACTTTCCTGTTGGTCGCCGGCCCGGTGGCCGTGGTCGAGACCGTGGCCATGCCCAGCGTGTGGCCGTCGGCGGGCTGCCGCGCCAGCTCCAACGTACCCAGGGCGCCGCCTGCGCCGGCCTTGTTGTCAACGATCACCGTCTGGCCCAGCGCGGCAGCCATGCCGTTGGACAGCAAGCGGGCCATGATGTCGGTGGTACCACCCGCAGAAAAGGGCACGATCAGGCGGACTGGCTTGCTGGGGTAGTCCTGGGCAAGGGCCGTGGCAACCAGGCCGCCATGGAGCGTGGCGCAGAGCCCGATGGCAACGATCAGCCGCGACAACGTGCAGCGACGACGAACTTGATTCATGGATGGTCTCCGTGGGGGTGGTGAAGCGGGTGTGGCGCGCGGTGGTTGAACAGGTACTGCGGGCCCAGGTCATCAAGGCTCGTGAGACCCAGCATCGCGAGGTTGCGGTCGATCTCGGCCCGAAGCAGGTCGATGGCCACGGCAACGCCGGCTTCACCGTCCACCGCAGCCGCGTAGTTGAAGGGGCGGCCGACAAAGACCGCCCGTGCGCCCAGCGCCATGGCCTTCAGCACATCGGCGCCCCGGCGGATGCCACCGTCGAGCATCACGGTCATGTCACCGGCCCGCTCGACGATGGCGGGCAGCACGCGCAGTGGCGCCACGGCACTGTCCAGCTGTCGCCCTCCGTGGTTGCTGACGATGATGCCGTCCACACCGTGACGGTGAGCCTGCGCCGCGTCGAGCGGGCTCAGGATGCCCTTGATGACGAGCGCCCCCTTCCATTGGCGGCGGATGCGCGCGATGTGGGTCCAGTCGAAATGGTCACGCTCGGCAAAGTCTCGTTGCACGCGGGACGACAGGATCGGCGCGCCGCGATCCGCGAACGAATTTTCGAAATGCGGCATGCCATGGCGTGCCAGCGTCTGGAGCAGCGTGCCAAGCAGCCAGCGGGGCCGTGTCAAGCCGTCCCAGGCCAGCCGCACGCCGGGTCTCAGTGGTGTCGAGAAGCCCGCACGCAGATTGTTTTCACGATTGCCTGCCACCGGGATGTCCACCGTGATCACCAGGGTCTGGACACCGGCTGCGGCCACCCGCCGCAGCAGAGCGTCGATGCGCTCGTTCGTCCCCGGCAGATAGGCTTGAAACCAGGTGCCGGGCGCTTCGGCCATCACGGTCTCCAGGGCGATCAGCGATGACCCGCTGAGCACCGCCGGAATCTGCGCCTGCGCCGCCGCGCGCGCCAGCACGATGTCTCCACGGTAGGCCGAGAGTGCCGCAATGCCCATCGGCGCGATGCCGAAGGGACTCGCGTAAGTGGTGCCGAACAGGCTCACCTGCTGCTGGCGATGCGCGACGTTGCACAGCACACGCGGCACGAAGGCGAGTTCGTCGAAGGCGCGACGGTTGTCGTCATGCGCGCGGTTGTCTTCGGCAGCGCCAGCGACATAGCCAAAGATCGGCCGAGGCAATACGCGCCGTGCCGCCGCCTCGAAATCCGGCAGTGACAGCAAATCGCGCGTGCGCCCGGTTCGGCGGGCCCCCTGAAAGGCTTGCCATGCATTGACCGCATTGGCCTGGGACGGATTGGAGGACACGACACGCTTCCTGTGATGCAAGGGAAGCGCAGTGTCTAGAATCCACCACTCTCAATAAAGCGAATTAATCGGCACGCCCTGTTTCACCAAAAGAGAACAAGAAGGCCGAGACACGCCGTGACACTCAAGCAACTTGAAGCCTTCTACTGGGCGGCCACCTGCAGCAACTTTGCAATGGCGGCGGAGCGGGTGCACCTGTCCGTGTCGTCCTTGTCCAAGCGCGTCATCGAGCTCGAAGCTTCACTCGGGCAGACACTGTTTGATCGAGGTGGTCACCGCGCCGTGCTGACCGAAGCGGGTACTCGCCTGCTGCCTCTGGCCAGCGCATTGCTGCAGCAGGCCGACCACCTGCGACAAGAGATCGGCGATACCCAAGGGCTCCGCGGCCCCTGCCGCATCGGCGTTGGTGAACTCACCGCATTGACCTGGTTGCCCCGATTGGTGAGGGCCGTCGCACAGGCGCATCCGCACCTGAATCTGAGTGTTCACGTGGACATCGGCGACGCACTGGCCGACCGGCTGGACCGTGGCGAGCTGGACGTGGCGGTCATCGCCGGCCCGTCCAGGCGCGGCAGCCTGACGAGCGTGCCGATCAGCCAGGCCCGCTTCACCTGGTGTGCCCGGCCTCAAGTGGCGTCGGCGATCGGTACCCTGGACGCCGCAGCGCTGCAGTCTCATCCACTGGTGACCCTGCCTCCGGGCTCAGGCGTGACCCACATCATCGACCACTGGCTGCAGCAGGCCGGCGCACAGGCGCCACGGCGGCTGGTCTGCAACCATTGGGGCGCCATCGTCGGCTTGCTGGTGGACAGCGGCGGCATCGGCCTGCTGCCGGTGGGATGGGCCGCAGCATTGAGCGGGCGCGGCGTGCTGCAGGAACTGGACAGCCCGTATCAGCTGGGGGCGCTGGACTACGCGCTGCACAGCCGACGCGACGACCTGCGCCCACTCATCCAGACCTTGCGCCAGATCACCGAAGAGGTGGCTGACTTCACGGGGTCCAGCAGCGTGTTCTGAGCCGGCGCAGGTCCTCGCCACATTCACCCCGGCTCATGGCGCACCGCCTTGAGCACCAAGGCAAACGCCGGGCTGGGCTGGCGGCGGGACGGGTAGTAGAGGAAGTAGCCGGGCAACACCGGGCACCAGTCCTCGAGCACGCGTTGCAAGGCGCCGGATGCCAACTCCGCGGCCACCTCATCTTCCGGCAGCAGCGCCAGGCCCAGACCGGCCAGGGCCGCATCCACCTGTGGCGGAGAGGTGTTGAAGATCAGGGGCCCGTCGACGCGCACGTTGATCTTCTGCCCCCGCTTCTCGAAATCCCAGACGTACAGACCACCGGACGACACCATGCGCTGGTTGATGCAGCGGTGAGCCGTCAAGTCCCTCGGGTGGCGGGGCCGGCCCCAGCGATCCAGGTACTCGGCAGAAGCCACCACGGCCATGCGGCCGGGTGGACCAAGGCGCGTGGCGATCATGTCCTTGTCGATCATGCTGCCCAACCGCACACCCGCGTCGAAGCGCTCAGCGACGATGTCGCGGAAGCCATAGTTCACGTCGAACTCAAGCAGGATGTCCGGGTACTCGCGCATGAGGGGCGCGAGCCTGGGCAGCAGCAGGTTGCGCAGTGGCGCCTCGCCGCAGGTGATGCGCACCGTGCCTGCAGGCTTGTCCTGCAAGGCGGTCAGCGCGTCGATCTCTGTCTCGATCTCCTCGAAGCGCGGCCCGATGGCGCTGGCCAGCCGCTCGCCTGCCGGCGTGGTGGACACGCTGCGCGTGGTTCGCGACAGCAGGCGGATGCCCATGCGCTCCTCCAGCTTGCGCACCGTCTGGCTCAGCGCTGACTGGCTGACGCCCAGCGTGGCGGCCGCACGCGTGAAGCTCCCCTCGCGCGCGACGGCCAGAAACGCAAGCAATTCGTTCAGATCGGGACGAGACATGGCAGCTCAATTGATTAGTGCAGCTAATAGAGCATAGCTGCATTGGGCCTCTAGTGTGAATAGATCCAGCGCCTCAGAATTTCGCTCTCAGGGACGGCCGTGACCCATCACAGGGCGGTCTCGACACCCCACGGAGCACCTTCTCGATGACCACATCCCTCAATCGCCGACGAGCATTGCAAGGGGCGCTGGCGGCCAGCGCCTTGACCCTCACGCCGCTGTCGCGCGCCACAACGACCAACGCAACCGCCGCCACAACCACCAAGGACACCAACGCCATGACGACCACCTCGACCTGGGACAAAGTCTTCCCGCGCAGCGAGCGCGTGATCCAGCAGAAGATCAGCTTCAACAACCGCTACGGCATTCCGCTGGTGGCCGATCTGTACACGCCAGGAGATGCGTCGGCGGCGAAGCTGCCCGCAATCGTGTTGAGCGGCCCGTTCGGCGCGGTGAAGGAGCAATCCTCCGGTCTGTATGCCCAGCAACTGGCCGAGCGCGGTTTCATCACGCTGGCGTTCGACCCCTCGTTCACGGGCGAGAGCGGCGGCGCAGTGCGCAATGTGGCCTCGCCCGAGATCTTCACCGAAGACTTCAGCGCGGCTGTAGACCAGCTGGGCCTGATGCCGAACGTGGACCGTGAGCGGATCGGCGTCATGGCCATCTGCGGCTTGAGCGGCATGGCCCTGACGGCTGCCACCAGCGACTCGCGCATCAAGGCGGTCGCCACCGCGTCGATGTACGACATGTCGCGCAGCATCAGCCGTGGCTATCGCGACAGATACACCCCGGGGCAGCGCCAGAAGATCATCGCCTACCTCGGGCAACGCCGTTGGAACGATGCCGCCCTGGGCCGCGCCGTGCCTGGACTGCATGAGCTGTTCTTTGATGACAGCGGCAAGCCGGTCGAGCTCGATCGTTGCCTGCCTGAAAGCCTGCCGCCGGATGCCAATCCGGTGCTGGCGGCTTTCTTCAACTACTACCGCACACCGCGCGGTTTTCACGCGCGCTCCATCAACTCCACCACCGCCTGGACGGCGACCAGCCCGATGCCGTTCTTCGCCTTCCCGATGGCCACGCACCTCGACATGCTGTCGCCGCGTCCGATCATGCTGATCGCCGGCGCCCAGGCACATTCGCTGTATTACTCGGAGGACATCTACAAGGCTGCGCCCGGCCCCAAGGAGCTGGTGGTGGTGCCCGGCGCCGACCATGTCGACTTGTATGATCGTCTCGACAAGATCCCCTTCAACCAGATTGCCGCATTCTTCCGGAAGTCGCTGGGCTGACCGAGGCACACACCGCCTCTCCAGCGACTACCGCACCCAGCGCTCACACCATGCCCCTGCACATCGAAACACCGGTGGTCCGTTCCCAGGCCCTCAGCCGTCTCAGCGGCAAGGAGGTCTGGCTGAAGCTGGAGGCGCTGCAGCCGCCGGGCTCGTTCAAGCTTCGCGGTGTGGGCGCGGCATGCGAGCACCATGCGCAACGTGGCGCCAGGCGGTTGATCTCATCCAGCGGTGGCAATGCCGGCATCGCCGTGGCCTACAGCGGACGCATGCTGGGCCTCCCGGTGACCGTGTATGTGCCGGAGTCCACCACGCAGCATGCGCGCGACTTGATCAAACGCGAGGGTGCGACGGTGGTCGTTCATGGCGCGTCGTGGCAAGAGGCCAATGCGCTGGCCCAGACGCAGGTCAGCGCCGACACCGCCTTCGTGCACCCGTTCGACGATGAGCTTCTGTGGCGCGGCCACGCCACGCTGGTCGACGAGCTGGCGGCGGCCGCCTGCAACTTCGATGCGATCGTGCTGTCGGTGGGTGGCGGCGGCTTGCTGTGCGGCGTGGTGGAGGGTCTGCGGCGCAACGGCTTGAGCCACATTCCGGTGATCGCGGTTGAAACCGCGGGGGCCGATTCACTGGCGCAGTCCGTGGCAGCGGGATCTCGGATTGAGCTTCCCGCCATCACCAGCGTGGCCACATCGCTGGGTGCCAAGCAGATCTGCGCGGGTGCGTTTGACGTCGTGCACAGCCACGACCTGCGGTCGCAGGTGGTCACCGACCAGGACGCGATCCTGGCTTGTCAGCGTTTTCTGGATGACCACCGTCTGCTGGTCGAGCCCGCTTGCGGTGCCTCGCTGGCATTGGCCTACGGCGCGCTGCCTGATGCCCTGGCGCCGTTCAAGCGGCCCCTGTTTGTTGTGTGCGGCGGCGCCACCACCAGCGCCAGGCAGCTGGAACGCTGGCGCACGGAGCGCTGAGCAGGTGGCAGCCTAGGCGGTACCTGACACGAGCCGCCACCGCTTCAACAACGCGCCCACCGCGCCATGCGCACTCACCAGCGCGATGCCGCCCAGCACCAGCGCGCTTCCTGCCTCGAACGGCGGCGTGAGCGATTCGCCCAGCAACCACACGCCGAGCACCACACCAAACAGCGGCGTGAGGAACGAGAACACGCCCAGCTGCGAAGCCAGGTAGCGGCGCAGCAACCAGAACCACGCGAGGAAGCTGGCAAACGACACGATGAGCGCCTGGAAAGCCAGGTGGGCCCACACCACCGGCACGGGCTCGAAGTGCAACTGCCCGGTGAACACGGCCGCCGGCAGCAGCAGCACGAAGGCGCCCAGCAGTTGGTAGAGCAGGGTTTCAGTGGCGGGCGCCTGGGCCAGGTTCGAGCAGCGGATGGTGATGGTGGTGGCGCCCCAGGCTGCACCGGCCAACAGCGCCAGCGCATCACCCAGCAGGCTTTGTGCAGCACTGGTTACGCCCGCCCCGCTGCCGTGTGAGCTGGTCTGAACACCGGCCATCACATCACCCCCCAGAAACGCCAGCGTGATGCCGCCAAAGGCCAAGCCGATGCCGGACCACTGCACCACGTTCAGCCGCTCGGCCGGCAGCCTCCAGTGCAGGCCCAGGGCGGCAAACAGCGGCGCGGTGTAGAGAAACACGACGACGTGCGAGGCCTGGGTGAGGTTGAGGGCCGCGGTGACGAGCAGATATTCGAGTGCAAATAGGCCGCCGGCCAAGGCACCGGCCGGCCAGCGGCTGCGCGCCGGCACGTCGGCCCGACGCGCCATCAATGCAGCCAGCAGCACAACGCCGATGAGCGAGCGCAGCGCCACCAGCAGCATCGGGCTGGCCTGCCCGGCCACGGCCTTCAGGGAGATTTGCTGCAGGCTCCACAGCACGCACAGCAGCGTCATCACGGCCACGGCGCGGGCATCGAGCGGGCCGGGGGAGGCAGGCTGTGCGGTGGATTGTTGCAAGGTCATGGCACCACTGTGCCGTGGGCCGTGCCAGCTGGAAAGCGGATAATTCTGCTGTCTGCCATTCGATTATCGAAACCATGCAAGACCTGCAGCTGGACTGGATGAAGAGCTTCGTGGCGGCCGTGGATGCCGGCTCGCTGTCGGGCGCGGCCCATGAGGTGCACCGCTCGCAGTCGGCCATCAGCATGCAGCTGAAGAAGCTGGAAGAGGCAGCTGGCTGCACGCTGCTGCTGCGCGGGCCGCGCCAGTTGCAGCTCACGCACAACGGGCAGGTGCTGCTGGGCTATGCCCGCCGCCTGCTGGACCTGCACGCCGAAGCCCAGGCCGCGCTGCAGGGCGAGGCCATTTCCGGCCTGGTGCGCCTGGGCGTGCCCGACGACTACGCCAGTCGCTACATCACGCCGGTCCTCAAGCGCTTCGCGCCGCGCCATGGCGGGGTCGAGATTCAACTCGACTGCGAGCAATCCACCTCGCTGATTCCACGCGTGGCCAGTGGCGACCTGGACCTGGCACTGGTGTCGCGCGACCACGCCCGGCGCGGCACCTTGCTGTTCCATGAGCCGATGGTGTGGGTGGGCTCACCGCAGTTTGATGTGTGGCTCCGCAACCCGCTGCCGATTGCCGTGTATGAGGCGGCCAGCCTGGGGCGGCGCAGCGCCATCAACTCGCTGGCGGCCCAGGGGCGGCCGTACAAGGTGGTCTACAACAGCTCCAGCCTGGCGGGGCAGATTGCAGCGGTGGAGAGTGGTTTGGCGGTCGCTGCACTCACGCAGTGCAGCACACCGGCGCACTTGCAGGTGCTGGGGATGGAGCACGGCCTGGGGCCGCTGGAGCCGATGCAGGTGGCGGTTTATCGCAGCCGGGCGTCGGCGGGCTCGAAGGCCGTCGACAGCCTGCACCGCATGCTGCTGCAGACGCTGCGCGCGGACGGTGTGGGCGGCGCGGGTGGGGCCAGCAGCGCGGGCGGGTTCACACCGCCATGGCCTGCATCATCATGAGCACGTCGGCTTCGCCGTCTGACAGATCGACGTGCACGTAGAAGGCCTTCACGGCCGAGCCATTGCCGTCCATCCACAGGCGCCGGGTGTAGCGCTGCAGCAAGCCGCCCACCAGCGACTCGAAGGACTGAGCAGCCAGCGCCACCTCCACCACCTGCAGGTGGCAGGGTCCGCCGATCAAGGTTGTTTTCATGGCCCCGTAGATTCCTGATTCCTGAACGCTTGCTATCGATTGCAACAAAGTTTCAGGAAGCCGAGGCCACGAAAAACCCTGAGATCACGCTGGTGCATCGTGCACTGCCCTGGTGACGGTGTGTCGAATTGGCGCAGCGGGTGCTGGCGATGGCCGCCAAAGCCGGGTCAAAGCGAGACAAAAGCAGTTCAAAACCACCATCAATGCCGCAGCGCCAGCCACCACGGGGGTTACCGGGGCCAGGTGCAGCAGGTCTCGCAGCACGGGCACGCTGAGTGCCAGCACCAGCAGGGCCGCCACCGCACCGGCCATCGGCCACAGCCAGGGGTTGCCGGCGCGCAGGCTGGGCCACCAGCCGCGGTCAGGCTGGCGGTTGGCCACCACCAGCAGCCACACGCTGCTCAGCAGGGCCACCACCACGGCGCCACGGCTGGCGGCCTCCGGCACGCCCAGCGGCCCTTGCAGTACCGCAAAACCGGCCAGCAGCACCAGCGCCAGCCCGCTGCCCTGCAAGGCCCCGGCCCACAGGTTGCCCGATGAAAACGGCGACACGCCCGGCGCACGCGGCGGGCGCTGCATCACGCCGTCGGCCGGGGGCTCGGCTTCAAACACCACCGAGCAGGCGGGGTCGATAAGCAACTCCAGCAGCACGATGTGCGCAGGCAGCAGCAGCGCCGGCCAGTGCATCAGCGCCGGCAGCAAGGCCAGGCCGACGATGGGCACGTGCACGGCAAAGGTGAAGCGGCTGGCCTTGTCGATGTTGTCGAAGATGCGCCGCCCCTGGCGAATGGCCGCCACGATGCGCGCGAAGCTGTCGTCCAGCAGCACCAGCGCCGAGGCCTCCCGGGCCACGTCGGTGCCGCGCAGGCCCATGGCGATGCCCACATCGGCGGCCTTCAGGGCCGGGGCGTCGTTCACGCCGTCACCCGTCATGGCCACCACCGCGCCGCCGGCCTGCAGGCAGCGCACCAGCCGCAGCTTGTGGGCGGGTTGCAGCCGCGCGCACACATCGGTGCGGGCCATGCGGGTGGTGAGGTCGGCATCAGACAGCGTGTCGATCTGTGCGCCGGTCAGCACCTCGGGTCGGTCGGTCAGGCCCACCTGGGTCGCAATGGCGCTGGCGGTGGCCGGGTGGTCGCCCGTCAGCATGATGACGCGCACGCCGGCACCGCGGCATTCGGCCAGGGCGGCGGGCACGTCGTCGCGGGGCGGGTCAGCCAGGGCGACAAGGCCGAGCCAGCTCAGGCCCAGATCGGCCTGGCCGGCGGGCCAATCTGGTGGGGTTGAGGCCGCGTCGCCTTCAGGCGGCCAGTGCCCACCCGCCACGCCAAGCACGCGCCAGCCCAGACCGGCCATCGATGCCACTTGCGAGCGCAAGTGAACGCGCTGCGTTTCGGTCAAGCGGCACAAATCAGCCACCGCTTCAGGCGCACCCTTGCAGGCCAGCCACTGGCGCTCATCTGGCCCCTGGTGCACCTGCGTCATCGCCAGCAGGCCGGGGGCCAGCGCATAGGCATGCAGTGGCACGGCAGCATTCACCCAGGCCGGCAGGCCCTGGGCAGGCGCTGAGCCGCACGCACGCAAGGCCTGCTCCATCGGGTCAAACGGGCGGGGCGGCGTGGCCAGCACCGCGGCCTGCAACACCGCCACCAGGTCTGGCGGCAGCGGGGCACCGTCGGTCAGCGGCAGTGGCTCACCGGCGGCGGCCAGGGCCACCACGGCCATCTGGTTGCGGGTCAGGGTGCCGGTCTTGTCCACGGCCAGCACGGTGATGGCGCCGAGCGCCTCGACCGCGGTGGAGCGGCGGGTCAGCACCTTCTGCCCTGCCAGCCGCCACGCACCCAAGGCGAGGAACACCGTCAGGATGACCGGGATCTCTTCGGGCAGGATGGCCATGGCCAGCGCAATGCCCGAGAGCAGGCTGTCGAGCAGCGGCCGGCCGTCCCACCACACACCCAGCAGCACCAGCGCCGCCGACAGACCCACCGCCACCACACCCAGCTGGCGCACCAGCTTGCGCGAGGCCTGCTGCAGCTGCGAAGGCGGCTCCACCGTGGCGTTCAAGGCCCCGCCAATGCGGCCGACGGCCGTGTTGGCCGCCACCTCCGTCACGCGGGCACCACCGTGGCCGCGTGTCACCACGGTGCTGGCAAACACCATCACCACGGGGTCGTCGGGCTGGCCGGTGGCGGGTTGCTTCTCCACCGGCAAGGCTTCACCGGTGAGCAGTGATTCATCCAGACTCACGCTGCCAGAACACAACTCGGCATCTGCCGCGACTCGGTCGCCCTCCTGCAGCAACAGCCAGTCGCCCACCACCACGTCGGTGCCAGGCACGCGCACCGCCACGCCGTCACGCTGCACCAGCGCCTTGGGCGCAGACAAGTCGCGCAGCGCGTCCAGCGCCCGCTGGGTGCGGCCTTCCTGCACCAGCGTCAGGCCGATCACGGCCAGCACAAATGCCAGCAGGAACAGCGCCTCACCACGGCTGCCCAGCACCAGGTAAATGCCACCGGCGGTGAGCAGCATGAGGAACATCGGCTCGGTCAGCACCTTGCGCACCACCACCCAGCGTGAGGCGGGCTGGTTGGCAGGCAGCAGATTGGGGCCGTCACGCGACAGGCGCGAGGCGGCTTCGGCGGCCGTCAGGCCCTCAGGCGTTGCGGGGATGTGGCGGGCCGCCTCGGCTGCTTCCTCGGCCCTGTATGTGGCTGATGAAGCAGGGCGTTCTGGAAAGGGAATGGCAGCGGACATGAGGCGAACTCCGGACAGCCGCGCAGCACCAACATGGCACCCACCCTGCCCGTGCAGCCTGAGGGCGCTTGGCCCTGTTGTCGGTGCGGCGCAAGACGAAGGGCAGCGGGTTGGCCCGATTGCCGTCCTGCGGGCACGGCAGTACATTCATAAACAACAACGTACACAAACACTCACCCATGGCCGATACCCTGCTGCAACTTGCCAACCACCCCTTCAGCGCCCCCTTGGTGCGCGCGCTGGGCCTGCCCCAGCCGAAGGTGCTGCGCCGAAGCCAGGGCACATTCCTGTCGAAGGAGTTGGCCGGCCGAGCCACGCTGCTACTGGCTGCCCCGGGTGGCTTGGCCGAAGCAGCCTGCCGCGCCGCCCTGACTGACTTGGGCGCTCAAGCCGCCACCACCGGCCCCCTGCACGCCTTGGTGATCGACCTGACTGGCCTGGCCAGCGTGGACGACCTGAACTATCTGCACGGCACGGCGCGCGCGGCCATCGGTCAACTGGCATCCAGCGCCCGCGTTCTGCTGCTGGCCAGTGCCGATGCGCAGGGTGTGGAAGCCGCTGCCTGCGCCCGCGCGGTGGAAGGCTTCACCCGCGCGCTGGCCAAGGAAGTGGGCCGGCGCGGCGCCACGGCAAACCTGCTGTACCTGCCAGCCGAGGTGGCGAGCAGTGCTGCGAATCTGACGGGTGCACTGGCGTTCTTCTGCAGTGATCGCTCAGCGTATGTGTCTGGCCAGGCGCTGCGCTTGCAACCCGGCCGCGGCATGGCATCGCCCGTGCAGCCCGGTGGTGCGTTTGTTGGCAAAACGGCCGTGGTGACCGGCGCGGCGGGTGGCATTGGGGCGGCCACGGCGCGGCGCCTGGCCGCCGACGGCGCCCGCGTGCTGTGCGTGGATGTGCCGCAAGCCCAGGCGGCACTGAGCAGCCTGGCTGCGGAGCTGAAGGGCCAGGCGCTGGCGCTCGACATCACCGCCCCCGACGCCGGCGCAAAACTGGTGGCCGCCACCACCACCACCACCACCACCGCCACCACCACCGCCACCACCACCGCCACCGCCACCACCACCGCCACCACCACCACCACCACCACCACCACCACCACCACCACCACCACCACAGCGGCCACCTCCGGCATCGACATTCTGATCCACAACGCCGGCATCACCCGTGACCGCACGCTGCAGCGCATGAGCGACGCCGAATGGCACAGCGTGATGAACGTGAACCTGCGCGCCGTGATCAACATCGACCGCGCCCTCGACGCCGCTGGCGCCCTGAACGCCAACGCCCGCGAGGTGTGCCTGGCCTCCATCAGCGGCATTGCCGGCAATGCGGGGCAAACGAACTACAGCGCGTCCAAGGCAGCGCTGATCGGCCATGTGCAGGCCCGCTCGGTGGCCTTGCAAGCCCGGGGCATCACCGTGAATGCGGTGGCGCCGGGTTTCATCGAAACCGCGATGACAGGCCGCATGCCGATGATGATCCGCGAGGCTGGCCGGCGCCTGAATGCGCTGTCGCAAGGCGGGCAGCCGGGTGATGTGGCGGAGGCGATCGCCTTCCTGGCGCGCGGCGATGCCAGCGGTGTCTCGGGCCAGACCTTGCGGGTGTGCGGCCAGTCGCTGCTGGGAGCCTGAAGTGACGCAGCGCCCGTTGCCCAGAGGCCAGCACGGCCTGCCCGCCGAGGTGGTGGTGGTGTCGCAGCGCAACCGCATCATTGAAGGCACCGCGCGCGCGGTGGCCCAGCACGGCTACGCCCACACCACGGTGGCGCACATCATTGCGCTGGCTGGCGTGTCGCGCACCACGTTCTACCAACTGTTCAAGGACAAGGAAGCCTGCTTCCTGTGGTGCTTCGACGCACTGGCAGAAGCCCACTTCCACACCGTGGCCGCCGCGCTGGCCGAACCCGCGCCCCACCCCACCCGCCTGCTGGCCGCCCTGCATGCCTACATGGCGCGGGTAGACGCCGATGCCGGCCTGGCCAGCGCCTTCATCGGCGAAGCGGAAGGCGCCACGCCGGCCATCCGCAGCGCGTACACAAGCGCACGCCAGCGGCTGGAAGACGCCCTCGCCCAGTGGCTGAAAGACGTGCGCCACGCTCACCCCGAGCTGCCCGACACGGGCCCCACCACCATCGAGCTGGTGAACACCGCCATCGGCGGGTTGGTGGTGGCCCGGGCGCGCAGCGGTGAGCCGCTGCTGCCGCTGGTGCCCGAGATGGCCGCGTTCGTGTTCGGCGCCATCGGCGCGTGGCGCTGGGCTGAACACGCCCGGGCAATGGATGCCCCAGCCGATTGACCGCGCCTATCGACTGAATTGGGTTTATTGCTTTGCACTATCCGGCACCAGTCCCTAGACTGCCTTCACTCGCCACCCATCCGACGACCAAGGAGACTGCCATGTCGAACGAAGCCAAATGCCCTTTCCCCCACGGCGCTGCCCGCCAGCACACCACCGCCGGTGGCCCTGGCAATGCCGATTGGTGGCCGAACCAACTGAACCTGAAGATCCTTCACCAGCAAGGCGCCGCCACCAGCCCGATGGACGCCGGCTTTGATTACGCCGCCGCTTTCAAGCAGCTGGACCTGAACGCCGTGGTCGCTGACCTGAAGGCGCTGATGACCGATTCGCAAGACTGGTGGCCGGCCGACTACGGCCACTACGGCCCGTTCTTCGTGCGCATGACCTGGCACGCTGCCGGCACCTACCGCGTGGCCGATGGCCGCGGCGGTGCAGGCACCGGCGCACAGCGCTTCGCCCCGCTGAACAGCTGGCCCGACAACGGCAACCTCGACAAGGCCCGCCGCCTGCTGTGGCCGATCAAGCAGAAGTACGGCCGGAACCTTTCCTGGGCCGACCTGATGGTGCTGGCAGGCACCGTGGCGATCGACAGCATGGGCCTGGAGACCTTCGGCTTTGCCGGTGGCCGCGCCGACATCTACGAGCCGGAAGAAGACATCTACTGGGGCCCGGAAGGAAAGTGGCTGGCCGACGAGCGTTACAGCGGTGACCGTGACCTGGCCAACCCGCTGGCCGCCGTGCAGATGGGCCTGATCTACGTGAACCCGGAAGGCCCAAACGGCAACCCGGACCCGCTGGCTTCGGCCCGCGACATCCGCGAAACCTTCGCCCGCATGGCGATGGACGACGAAGAAACCGTGGCCCTGGTGGCCGGCGGCCACACCTTCGGCAAGAGCCACGGCGCCGGTGACCCGGCCCATCTGGGCCCCGAACCCGAAGGCGCCAGCGTGGAAGAGCAAGGCCTGGGCTGGGCCAACAGCTTCGGCAGCGGCAAGGGTGAGCACACCATCACCAGCGGCATTGAAGGCGCCTGGACGACCAACCCGATCCAGTGGGACAACAACTACTTCGACAACCTGTTCGGCTACGAGTGGGTGCTGACGAAGAGCCCGGCCGGTGCCCACCAGTGGACGCCGAAGGACGCGGCCGCCGCCAACACCGTGCCCGATGCGCACAACCCCGCCAAGCGCCACGCGCCGATGATGACCACCGCCGACATGGCGCTGCGCATCGATCCGGCCTACGAGAAGATCTCCCGTCACTTCCACCAGAACCCGCAGGCCTTTGCCGATGCCTTCGCCCGCGCCTGGTTCAAGCTGACCCACCGCGACATGGGCCCGGTGGCCCGTTACCTCGGCCCCTTGGTGCCGAGCGAAGTGCTGGTCTGGCAAGACCCGGTGCCGGCGGTTGACCACGCCCTGATCGACGCCGCTGACCAGGCCGCCCTGAAGGCGCAGTTGCTGTCCTCGGGCCTGAGCATCAGCCAGCTGGTGAGCACGGCCTGGGCCTCGGCTTCCACCTTCCGCGGCAGCGACAAGCGCGGCGGCGCCAACGGTGCCCGCATCCGCCTGGCCCCGCAGAAGGACTGGGCCGTGAACCAGCCCGCCGAGCTGGCCCAGGTGCTGCCGGTGTTCGAGGCTGTGCAGGCCAAGTTCAATGCAGCGCAAACCACGGGCAAGCGTGTGTCCATCGCTGACCTGATCGTGCTGGGTGGCCACGCCGCCGTTGAAGCCGCTGCCAAGGCCGCAGGCCAGGCGGTGGTGGTGCCGTTCAATCCGGGCCGCACCGATGCCACCCAAGCACAGACGGACGTCGCCTCGTTCGCCGTGCTGGAGCCGCAGGCCGATGGCTTCCGCAACTACCTGCGCCCCGGCACCCGTGTGCCAGCCGCCGAGTTGCTGATCGACAAGGCCCAGCTGCTGACGCTGAGCGCACCGGAGATGACGGTGCTGGTGGGCGGCCTGCGCGTGCTGGGCGCCAACGTGGGCGGCACCGCACACGGCGTGTTCACCCAGCGCCCGCAAGTGCTGAGCAACGACTTCTTCGTGAACCTGCTCGACATGGGCACGAAGTGGCAACGCACCGCCAGCCAACCCGACGTGCTGGAAGGCACCGACCGCAGCACTGGTCAGGTCAAGTGGACGGCCACGGTGGTGGACCTGGTCTTCGGCTCCAACTCGCAACTGCGCAGCCTGGCCGAGGTGTACGCCAGCAGCGACGCACAAGCTGACTTCGTGCAGGCCTTCGTGAAGGCCTGGGCCAAGGTGATGGACCTGGACCGGTTTGATCTGCGCTGAGTCGCGCCAAAGGGCGCCCGTACCTTTGGGGGGCGGGGTTCTCTGGACATGTTGGCGACAACTTGGCACGTAAACTGCACAGCACTGCGCCGAGGTGACCCCTCGGCGCAGTGCCTTTTTGTTCCGCCTGGCACCAATCGCAGACCCTCCCGACCCGGGTGTGGCACGCGTCACCAGCTCAACGTATGCAGTCATCCCTCATGAACAAGTTCCCTCTGATTCGCCATCCGCTGACCACGGTCGCGCTGCTCATTGGCAGCGCGCTGGCCAGCCAAACCGCCCAGGCCGGCCCGACCTACACGGCGCGTGCGCTGGACTTGCCCGTCGGCCAACCCTGCTACCTCAATGACCTGAACAACAAGGGCCAGGTGGTGGGTGCTTGCATGTCGGCGGACCGGTCCAGCTATGCCGCCTTCGCGACCGCCGCCAAGGGCAAGCGCGCCTCGTCCGTGGGCACCCTGGGTGGCACGATGAGCTGGGTCAATGGGGTGAACAACGCGGGCGTGCTGGTAGGCGACGCCACCGTGGACGGCGACATGAGCAGCCATGCGTGGATGAAGGCGCCCGGTGGCGAGATGATCGACCTCGGCACGCTCGGCGGCACCGACAGTGCGGCCTCGGACGTGAACGACAAGGGCTTGATCGTGGGTGTCTCGGCGGTGGACGACGCCGGCAGCCAGGCCGGCTTCGTCATCCTGCCCGGCAGCACCCAGATGCAGGCGGTGCCCACGCTGGGCGGCACGTATGCCCGCGTTGCGGCCGTCAACAACAGGGGCGTGATCGCCGGCACCTCGCTGCTGGCTGGCGACGTGGAGACCCGCGCCTTTTACAGCCGTGCGCCCTACCGCAAGCTGGTCATGCTCGATTCCCTCGGTGGCCAGGTGACCGATATTGCCGACATCAATGACAGCGGCAAGATGGTCGGCTTTGCCACCCCGCCCAACAGCAAGCTGCGCCGCGCAGTGACCGCTCAGGTGGGTAGCACGGCGCTGACCGAGCTGGCCACCCCGGCCGGCCGCAACGCCCGGGCCAACGGCATCAACAGCGCCGGCCTGATCGTGGGCACGCACCTGCATGCCACCGAAAACCGTGCAGTGGCCTTCAGCTGCACCGGCAATTGCAGCAGCGACCTGACCGACCTCAACAGCGTCGTGACGGACCTGCCGGCAGGTGTGACGCTGGTCAGCGCCCAACGCGTGAACGACAAAGGCATGATCAGCGCCCAGGGCTCCGACGGCCGCCTGTATCTGCTGCTGCCTCAGGCGCAGTGAGCCAGCGCGCTTAGACGCTGGTGCGCCTCATCCTGCGGGTCAGCCGGCACGCTCTGGCGGGCCCGCAGGTAGCGGTGGCTGAAGACATCAAGGTAAGCCTCCAGCGTTTGCGCGGCGTGCTCGTCGCCAGCCATGGCCAGGCACAGCGCCGCCACTTCCGATGTGCAGAAGTGATGCTCGTGGATCGAGCGCCGCAGCCGGTAGCGTGAGAGCTGCCCGGGGTTCAGGCTCAACACCGGCAGTCCCGCCAGGTACGGGCTCTTGCGGAACATCTTGCGCGCCTCCGACCACGTGCCGTCCAGCAGCACGAACAACGGCCGACGCGCCGGGCTCATCGGCTGAGCCAGCTCCAGCGATTCATGCACTCTCCCTGGCTCGGCAAACTCCCCCGGAAACACCACCCATGGCTGCCATTGCGGATCGGCCAGTAGCGCCAGCAACCCGGGCGCCACCTGCAGCCGCGACCAGGAAAACGCAAACGTCTCAGGCACCACATCAGCCACCAGCCAGCCGGTGTTGCTCGGCTTGAGCGCTTCGAACTCGGCCATCAACAGGCAGATGCCGGCCCGCGTGGGCACCACCGGCCGCAGACTGCACATGCAGTGGCTGGGCGCCAGCCGGCAGTTCAGGCAGCGTGGCTTGCGCGGCTCCCCGCGGTCCAGGCGCGGGCGGGTGCTGCTGTTGGCTAGGCTGCTGCTGCGCAGGCGGGCCACGGCGTGGGGCGGGTGTGCAGCGGCTGCGGGCGACCCATCGGCAGAAGCCACCAGAGGCCACGCACCTATGTGCGGGGAACAATCCATGGCGCCGATGTTACGTGGTGGGCTGACCATGGCAGCCACAGGGCGGCACAGCCACGACGCGGCAAGATCATCCAGAATCAGTCGCATGCCTTCACACACACCGATGCGCGCGCAGCCACCCCACGGTCTTGAACCTCGGAGCCTGCCGCCGCAGGCCCACTGGCCCGGTGTGCCGCTCGCGGTGGGCATGCTGAGCCTCAGCGCCTGGTGTGCACTGGGCATAGCGCCCGCGCACGCTCAAGCGCCCTCGCCCACACCAACCCGTGACGCACGCATCCAACAGGTCGAAAACGGCTTGCTGCCGGCGATGGTGAACCCGCAGACCGTGCCGATGCGCCTCAGCGATCGCATGCGGGCACTGAACATTCCGGGCCTCAGCGTCGCGGTGGTGGACCGAGGCCAGCTGGTGTGGGCGCACGCCTGGGGCACCGCCCAGCCCGGCGTGGTCATGACGCCGGAGACGGTGCTGCAAGCCGCCAGCATCAGCAAGCCCGTGAGCGCCGTAGCCGCGCTGCAGGCCGTCGACCAGGGCAGGCTCGGGTTGGATACCGACCTGACCAGCCACCTGCGCACCTGGCCGCTGCCTGCTGGCGCGCAAACGGCTGACAAGCCGGTGACGCTGCGACGGCTGCTCAGCCACAACGCGGGCTTCACGGTGTCGGGCTTCAATGGTTACCTTCCCAGCGGGCCGGTGCCCACCGTTCTGCAGGTACTGGACGGCCTGCCGCCGGCCAATTCAGCTGCGGTGCGGGTGGGCTGGTTGCCTGGCAGCGAGCGTCAGTATTCGGGCGGTGGCTACACGGTGCTGCAGCAACTGCTGGAAGACGTTTACCGCGAGCCATTTGCAGCGTGGATGCAGCAAGCTGTGCTCGGCCCGGCGGGCATGACGCACAGCTTCTTCGCGCCGCCCGGCCCGCTGACGCCGTTGCAAATGGCCACGGCAGCAATGGGGCACCAGCGTGGGCAGATGATCGAAGGCGGCTACCGCATTCACCCCGAACTGGCGGCGGCCGGCTTGTGGACGACACCCAGCGATCTGGCGCGTTTCAATCTGGCCTTGCCCCGCCTGCTGCGCCCGGCCACCCTGGCCGAGGCCTTGCGGCTGCAAAGTGAGCGCAGTGGCCTCGGCTTCGTGATCGACCCGCTGACGGGCCGCTACGGCCACGATGGCGGCAATGCCGGCTTTGAGTCACGCTGGCTGGCCAGCCCCGAAGACGGTGGGCGCGCCGTGGTGCTGATGGCCAACTCGAACGATGCGATCGGCCTGATGAATGAAGTCGTGCGTGCCATCGCCACGGCCCATGGCTGGACCCGCTGGATGCCCGCCACCCAGGCCTCGGTGACTGAAACGCTCACCACCACCCCGATGTTCGTGCGCGGCAGCCTGAACGACTGGGGCACTGGCCTGGCCTTGCAAAAGGTGGCTCCCGGGCGTTATGCCGGCACCACGCAGCATGCGCTGCCGGTGGGCCGGGTGGAGTTCAAGATCGCCTCGGGCGATTGGGACACGGTGGACCTTGGCGGCGCCAGCGGCGCCAACGCTGCGGCAATGACCTTGGCCCAGCCCACGGCGCTCAACCTCGGCGGCAGCAACCTGGTGTTCGATGTGCCACAGCCGGGGCGCTACCGGTTCGAGCTGGACACTACCAGCCCCACCGCCATCCGCTTGCGCATCACGCGGGTGGCCGGGCGCTGAGGCCGACCCGGTTTTCGTCTTTCGCCCGCGCACTGCAAACAGCCGCAACGTTCTTCAACCACGGCTGGCGGGCCCAGTGCGCCTGGGCGAACGACTCAATCCGGGCCTGGTAGGTGAGCGACAGGCCGATGCTGTCGAGGCCTTCGAGAAACATGCGGCGGTGGCGCGGCATCAACTCGAAATGGGCATTCACCTGCCGGCTGCGCAGGGTTTGCGCGCTCACGTCGATCGACACGGGCACGCCTTGCGGATCATCGGCATCGTCCATCAACCGGGCAATTTCTTCCGGCGTGAGCGTGACCAGCAGCAGCCGGTTGTTCATCGCGTTCGAGTAGAAGATTTCGCCGTAGCTGGACGCCACCACCGCCAAGATGCCGAACTGCTGCAAGCCCCAGACCGCGTGTTCGCGGCTGGAGCCGCAGCCGAAGTTCGAGCCGCCGATCAGGATGTTGGTGCCGGCGTAAGCCGCCTGGTTCAGCACGCATGCCGGCCACGGTTGGCCTTGCGCATCAAAGCGCAGGTCATGCAGCAAGCCGTCTTTCAGGCCAGCCTTGTCGATGCCGCGCAGGAACTGCTTGGGCATGATCTGGTCGGTGTCGAGGTTCTCGATGCGCAGGGCGGCGGCGCGGCCTTCGATGCGGGCTGAGTTTGGGACTGACGTGGGGGCGCTCATGGCAGGGTCTCCAGTTGGCGGGCGTCGGTGATGCGGCCAGTCACGGCGGCGGCAGCGGCCATCGCCGGGCTCATCAGGTGGGTGATGGCACCGCGGCCTTGTCGCCCTTCAAAGTTGCGGTTGGTGGTGGACGCGCAGCGCACGCCGTCGGCCAGCACGTCGTCATTCATCGCCAGGCACATCGAGCACCCCGGCTTGCGCCATTCGAAGCCGGCGTTGATGAACACGCGGTCCAGGCCTTCGGCCTCGGCTGCGGCCTTCACCGCGCCGGAGCCGGGCACCACCATCGCCCGCACGCCCGGCGCCACCTGCCGCCCGCGCACCACGGCAGCAGCGGCGCGCAAATCTTCCATTCGGCCGTTGGTGCACGAGCCGATGAACACATGCTGGACGGGCGTGCCTTCAATGGCGGCGTCTTCGGGCAGCCCGGTGTAGTGCATCGCGCGCTGGGCGCTGCTGCGCACCGGGCCCTCGGGCAAATCAGCCAAGCGCGGCACGCGGCCATCAATGGGCAGCACCTGATCAGGGCTGGTGCCCCAGGTCACGTGCGGGGCGATGCTGGCGGCGTCAAACACATGCGTCACGTCAAGGGCGGCGCCGTCGTCGGTGCGCAGCGTTTGCCACTCGGCCAGTGCGGCGCTCAGGTGCTCGGCGCCAATGTCGGGTGCATGGGCCAGCACGTAGTCGACGGCGGTTTGATCAGGGGCGATGAGCGCGCCGCGCGAGCCGGCTTCCACCGTCATGTTGCACAGCGTGAAGCGCGCTTCGATGGACAAGGCGTTGATGGCCGTGCCGCTGAACTCGACCACGAAGCCGCGGGCCCCTTGCGCGCCGATGCGGCCGATGATGGCCAGCACCAGGTCTTTGGCGGTGACGCCGGTGGGCAGCAGGCCATCCACGCGGATGTGCATGTCGCGCGCCGGGCGGTAGGCCAGCGTCTGCGTGGCCAGCACATGCTCGACCTCGGTGGTGCCAATGCCAAAGCCCAGCGCACCGAGGGCGCCGTAGGTGGTGGTGTGGCTGTCACCGCAGATCACCACCATGCCCGGGCGGATCATGCCCAGCTCAGGCGCCACCACATGCTCGATGCCTTGCAGCGGGTGGTTGGTGTCGAACAGCGGAATTCCGAAGTGCTCGCAGTTCTTCTTCAGGTTGGTGGCCTGCAGTGCAGAAGGCGCATCAGCAATCACGCGGATGGCCGTGGGGTGCGTGGGAATGATGTGGCTCACCACCGCCACGTTCTGGCCGGGCATGGCCACGGTGCGGCCCTGCTCATACAGGCCGGCAAAGGCCTGGGGGCTGGTGTATTCGTTCATCAGGTGCAGGTCACAGAACAACAGCACGTTGTGCTCGTCCAGCTGCGCCACGGTGTGCGCGTCCACCAGCTTGCGGTACAGGGTGCGGGGGGTCATGGTTCAAGCGTGGTTCAAACGTTGTTCAAACTTCTGGCGCGGTGAGGAACGGCAGCGCGCGGGCCAGCAGCGCATCTGGCGCTTCCTCGGGGATGTAGTGGCCGCAGGGCACGGTTTCACCGCGCACGTCGTCGGCCACACGGCGCCATTCATCGAGCGGCTGGAAGCAGCGCTGCACCACGCCATCACGGCCCCACAGGATGAGCAGCGGCGCGCTGACGCGCACACCGTTGTCGCGGTCATGGCGGTCGTGCTCCAGGTCAATGCTGGCGGCAGCGCGGTAGTCCTCACACATGCTGTGGGCGGCGCCGGGCAATGACAGCGCCCGCGTGTACTCGGCGAAGGCCGGGGGATCAAACGGCGACAGGCCCGCGCTGCGCCCGCCCATCACGTCACGCAAGTAGGCGGCGGGGTCGGCTTCGATCAGGCGCTCAGGCAAGGGCGACGGCTGGATCAGGAAGAACCAGTGCCAGTAGGCGCGCGCAAAGGCCTCGGTGGTTTGCTCGTACATCGCCAGCGTGGGCGCAATGTCCAGCAGCACCATGCGGCGCACGGCGGCGGGGTGGTCCACCGCCAGGCGGTGCGCCACGCGGGCGCCGCGGTCGTGCGCCAGCAGGCTGAACTGCGCGTGGCCCAGGTGCTGCATCACGCGCAGCATGTCGCGAGCCATCACGCGCTTGCTGTAGTTGGCGTGGTCGGGCGCGCCGCCGGGTTTGGACGAATCGCCATACCCCCGCAGGTCAGCCAGCACCAGCGTGAAGTGCTGCGCCAGCACCGGCGCCACCTTGTGCCAGATGGCACTTGTTTGCGGATGCCCATGCAGCAAGAGCAGCGGCGCGCCCTGCCCGCCCACCCGCACGCGGATGTGGTGGTTCGGCTCGGTCTCGATGTGGTGGGTGGTGAAGTCGGGGAACAGGTCTGGCGTGGTCATGGTGCTTCCGATCAGATGCGGCCATCGTATGCGTGAATCAGCTGCTCATAATGTCGATTCAAGCAGCTCTTCAGGTCGCTCAGGTTATCAATGGACGGGTTTTCCGACATCGCGTTTTTCTCGGTCGTGGTCAAGCAAGGCAGCCTGGCCGCGGCGGCGCAGCAGCTGGGCGTCACGCCCCCGGCGGTCAGCAAGCGCCTGGCGGCGCTGGAGCGGCGCCTGGGCGTGCGGCTGCTGCTGCGCACTACCCGGCGCATCAGCCTGACGGCCGAGGGAGAAACCTACCTGGTTGATGGCGCACGCGTGCTGGAAGAGTTGCAGGCGCTGGAGCGCACCGTGGCGGGCAGCCGCGCCGTGCCCAAGGGCCTGATGCGCGTATGCGCCACGCTGGGCTTTGGCCGCCGGCACCTGGCGCCTGCGCTGTCGGCCTTCGCGCGGCAATGCCCGGAGGTGGACCTGCAACTGCACCTCACCGACCTGCCGGTGAACCTGGTGGAGCAGGGGTTTGATCTGCAACTGCGCTTTGGTGATTTGCCCGATGCCCGCCTGACCGCCCGCCTGCTGGCGCGCAACCAGCGGGTGCTGTGCGCATCGCCGGCTTACCTGCAGCGCGCCGGCATGCCGGCATCACCGCGTGAACTGGCGCAGCACGCCTGCCTGTTCATCCGCGAGAGCGACGAAACCTTCGGCAGCTGGCACCTGCGCAACGGCAGCAAGCTCGAAACCGTGAAGGTGCGCGGGCCGCTGGCCTCGAACGACGGTGAGTGCGTGCTGGGCTGGGCGCTGGACGACCACGGCATCCTGATGCGCTCACTCTGGGAAGCGGCGCCACTGCTGCGTACCGGCCAGCTGCAGCGCGTGCTGCCCGACTGGCGCCTGCCTTCGGCGGACATTCACGCCGTGTTCCCTGCGCGAGATCATCTGTCGGCCAAGACACGCGCGCTGGTGGACTTTCTGCTGCGCACCTTCGAGCCCCACCGTGCCACTGAAGACGGCGCCTGGTAGCCTCACCGCTGCCGCCAACCTTGCCGCACGCAGGAATGGCCCGACGGGCCAGAATGCATGATCGCCAGTCAACACCCTCAGGAGACACCATGGGCCACACCATCACCTTCACCCGCCCCGACGGCCAACCCGCGCGCGGCTATCTGGCCGAACCCGCGAACGCCACCAACGCCCCGGGCGTGGTGGTGATCCAGGAATGGTGGGGCCTGAACGACCAGATCCGCGGCGTGGCTGACCGCCTGGCCGCCGCCAGCTACCGCGCGCTGGTGCCTGACCTGTACCGCGGCAAGCACACCGTGGAAGCCGAAGAAGCCCATCACCTGATGGACGGACTGGACTTTGGCCAGGCCGCGTCACAAGACATTCGCGGCGCCGTGCAGTACATGAAGGCCAGCTCAGACAAGGTCGGCGTGACCGGCTACTGCATGGGCGGCGCGCTGACCGTGCTGGCCATGACCATGGTGCCCGAGGCCGACGCCGGCGTGGTCTGGTACGGCCTGCCGCCGCTGGCCTATGTGGACGCCAGCAAGATCACCGCCCCGGTGATGGCGCACTGGGCGACGCAGGACCAGGCCTTCGCCATTGCCGATGTGGACGCCCTGGAAGCGGTGCTGAACACGGCCGGCGTGGCGTATGAGGGCCACCGCTACCTGGCCCAGCACGCCTTCGCGAATGAAACCGCACAAGGCCCGGGCCGCCTGCCCTCTACCCAGTACGACGCCGCCTGGGCGCAAATGGCCTGGGACCGTACGCTGCGCTTCTTCGGGCGCACGCTGGGCTGAAGCCCGCTTTAAGAAGGGCTGAAGCGCCAGTTCACGGCGCGTCAGCCCAGCGCAGGTGCACCACCCGGTAGCCATGCGCCTTCAAGGCGGCCAGCATGGTGGGCAAGGCGCGCGCCGTCTGGTCTTGCGCGTCATGCAGCAAGATGATGCCGCTGCCCTTCGGACGCAGCTGCGCCAGCAGCCGCTCGGTGAGCATGGCCGGGGTTTGATCCGGCAGCCAATCATCGGCACCGGCATCCACCGACATCACCGTGATGGCCTGTGCCTTCAACGCCGCGTGCAAGGCCGGCGTCTCTTCCAGGAACGGAAAGCGGTAGGCCGCAGGCTGCCCGCCAAACACCTGCCGCCAGGCCGCCTGCATGGCGGACAAATCAGCCAGCTGGGCCGCTTCAGGCAACTCACCAAAGTGCGGATGCTGGAAGCCATGCATGCCCACCGTGTGGCCCGCAGCCGCCACCTGCTTGGCCAGCGCGGGCTGCTGCAACAGCGGCTCACCGTTCATGAAAAACGTGGCCAACACACAGTGCTGCGCCAGCGCCCGCAACACCAGCGGCGTTGATTCCGCACGCGGGCCGTCATCAAACGTGAGCAGCACTTCGCCGGGCTGCAAGGGCAGCGGCGGGTGCTGCGCAGTGCCGTAGGCTGCAGCGGCACGAGGCATCGTGAGGGTGCGGCTGGTGCCGAGGGCGTCGGCGGGGCAGCTGGCTGAGGCCATGGTGGTGAAGAGCAGCGCCGCTGGCAGAGACGCCAAGGCGGCGAGCGCACGGAAGCTGAGCGCGCGGCGAAGCGTTGGCAGCGTTGCCATTGACCACATGGCTGTCCTTGTTCTGGATGAAGCCATGAGTCTATCGGGCGTGCCGCCTGCGCGCAGCGGTCGCTCAATACGCCAGCAGGTCGATCACGCTCTTGCCGTTTTCCACCACGGCTTGCCAACGCGCAGGTGCGGTGCTTGCTGCCGCATACAGCACACCCGCGTAGCTGCCAGCCGCCAGCGTGCCGCAGTTCTGCAGGTTCAGGGTCACCGCCTTGGCACCACCGTAGCTGCTGGCCAGATCGACCTGACCGCTGAGCTTGCAGGTGCTGGCGGCTGCCGCGGTGATGCGGCCATCGGCGGCGACACTCAAGGCCGCAGGCTTGCCGTCCAGCAAGAGCTGGTAGTCACCGGCCAGCGCGGGGCCGCTCAGTGGGGTCAGCGTCAGGGGCTCGCTACGGCTGTAGCTGGGCGTGACAAACGCAGCGCCGGCCGGGGCGCGACGGGCCTCTGTCTTGTTGCTGATGTGCATGACCGTGGCGGCGGCATCGCCATCGTCAGACAGCAGCACAAAGCCCTGGCCCGCCGCGTTGACCAGCGTCAGGCCGACAGCGGCGCTGTCGCCTTGCGCAGCAGTCAGGTAGGCGCCTTCGGCCCGGGTGGGTACAGCGCTGGTCGGCGCGGAGGTGTCATCGCCACTTCCGCCGCAGGCCGCCAGCCAGATCGTCATCGCGGTCAGGACACTTGCCGTCAGCAGTGGTGGGGTGGATGCCTTCGTCATGTCAGCATTCCTCATGGTGCCAGCGCGTTGAGCTTGAGCTTCAGCGCCTCCTCGAAGGCACGGCGCGCTTGCGGCACGCCTTCCACGGGCGACAGGGTCACCGCCGTCTTGCTGTCGATGACGTTGGCTTCGGACGTGGCCGCCGTGTCTTTGGGCATGACCACCGCGTTGGGCAAGGTGGTGCCACCCGGCGCGAGCGAGATGCCGGGCAAAGGCAGATTCACGCCCGAAGCCACGGCCAGGCCGCTGTCAGACAGCTTCTCGTAGAAGGCAGGCGCATAAGCCGTGGCCTTGCCGAGCTTTGTGAACTTGAACGGCAACGCCTTGCCGGCACCGGCAGTGAAGTCCGGGATGTTCACGTTCAGGCCCACGCCCACCGGCATCAGCAAGCCACCCGCCTTGCTCTTGTTGGCCACCAGGCCGTCCACCAACTTGACCACGAGGTCAGCCACCTCGAACGCACGGTGCGTCGTCGGCAGCGAGGTGGCCCAGGTCACCTGCGTGGTGGTGGCGTCGCTCACCGCCAGCGCCGGCAGGTTGCGGTTGATGGCGTAGATCAGGTTGTTGAAGGTGCCGCTGCTGGTGTTGATGGCGCCTGTGTTGTTGCCCTCGTTCGGGCCGGAAATCACCAGGTCCGGCTGCGCATTCCACTTCTTCTTCGCCAACACATCGATGCCGTACAGGCAGGCGGCCACCGGCGTGCCGTTGACGTAGCTCACGTCCGCGTCAGAGGCGTCGGTGCCCACGCCGGCCGTGCCGGCCAGCAAGCCCAGCGCCTTGGCGCCACGCTCATTCCCCGTGAGCGCAGGGATTGGCGCCAGAAAACTGATGTAGCCGCCGCGACCCGACTGGTTGTCGATCGGGGCGGCGATGACTGCGCTGTGGCCTGCGGCCATCAGCTTCTGCTTCAGTGCGCGGATATTGGCAGCGGTGATGCCGTCGTCGTTGCAGAGCAGGATGTTCAGCGCCGAAGCCGGCAGCGCGGCGAGCGCGGCGCACAGGCCGAGGGCCAGTCGTGTGGTGGTCAATGAGTTCATGGCAATGGATTGAAAGACGGGAGACCAAATGCTGGATAGCCCGCATGACAGTGCCGTGAAGCCAGGGTGCCGTTGGCCGGGTGCACGACAGGTTGGCCGAGAAGTAGATGGCCAGGCGTCGCGGATGCGACCTCAGGACTGCCAACGCCTACAAAGAAGAATCGGCAGTCCTCAGGTGTGTGGATTGGCGCCTTGGGGTTGGAGCGCGTACGTGGGGGCCCGTGGATGTCACTGCAACCGCTCCGCGCTGTACGCAGCGTCCATGTGTCGAGTGACAGGCCGCGGGAGGGAAGGATCCTTGCGTCTACGCGTGGCGAGCGCTGGCGTGTCGTTCCATCTGCTGACCGAACGCACAGTGACGGACTCGCCGACCCCTCGGCGGCCGCGCCGTCATCACCGTCGCCCTGAAGGGCAAAGGTTCGGCGCAGCGCGGGTCAGGGCGCCATGCCTGACTGGAGCCTGATGTTCAGGCCGACTCAACTGCCAGACTGACCGACCCCCGCCTCCCCCACCACCCCACACAACCAATCCATCACCGCCCGCACCCGGGGCGAAAGGTGCCTCCGGTTCGGATACAGCAAATTCAGCGGCATCGGTGGCGCCGGGTATTGCGGCAGCACTTCCACCAGCGCGCCGCTTTGCAGGTGCGCGGCTTGTCCGATGTTGGGCACCTGGATGATCCCCAGGCCGGCCAGGCAGGCGGCTGAGTAGGCTTCGGCGTTGTTCACCGTCACGGCGCCTTGCATGGCGATGCTTTGCGGCGCGCCGGTTTCATCGGTGTATTCAAACCCGGCTGATTTGCCGCCCAGCGTACCCACGAAGTGAATCAGGCGGTGGTGCTGCAAATCGGCCAGTGTTTGCGGCACGCCGTGGGCTTGCAGGTAGGCGGGGCTGGCGCAGTTGAGTTGCCGCATTTCGCCCAGCGGGCGGGCCACCAGGCTGGTGTCCACCACGCTGCCGGTGCGCAGCACGCAGTCAAAGCCTTCGCGCACCAGGTCGACGCGGCGTTCGGTGCTGCTCACTTCCACTTCCAGCAGCGGGTGCGCGGCCAGCAACTCTGGCAGGCGGGGGATGACAACGTGCCGCGCGAGGCCGGTGCTCATGTCGATGCGCACGCGGCCGGCCAGGCCCTGGGTCTTGTGCTGCTGGAACATGGTCTGCAGCTCTTCCATGTCGGCCACCACGTCTTTGCTGCGCTCGTAAAACGCCTGGCCGTCTTGCGTCAGCTGCACACGCCGCGTGGTGCGGTGAAGCAGGCGCGCGCCCAATTCGGCCTCCAGCTGCTGCACCGCGATCGTTGCGCTGGCCTTGGGCAGGTTCAGGCTGAGTGCAGCCTGGCTGAAGCTGGCCAGCTCAGCCACGCGGTGAAAGATGTGCAGGCGCTCAATCGGGTTCATTGTTCGATTATTGGCGAACAGTTAAACCATGGATTGCTTATTTATGCGGAGATGTCGAATCAATAGACTGCCGTCATGCCTTCAACAGGCCGTCCAGGAAACCACCCAACCGGAAGCACTCCATGACTGCACACACTTCAGCCACCAAGACAACCACCCCCCCCATCGCCCTCATCACCGGCGGCAGCCGTGGCCTGGGCAAGAGCACCGCCCTGCATCTGGCCGCACAGGGCAGCGACATCATCCTCACCTACCGCAGCGCCAAGGCAGAAGCCGAAGCCACGGTGGCGGCCATCCAGGCGCTGGGCCGCCAGGCCGTGGCCTTGCAACTGGATGTGGGCCACAGCGCCAGCTTTGCCGGCTTTGCTGAAGCCGTGAAGCACGCACTGGCCGCCACCTTCGGCCGCAGCAGTTTTGACCACCTGGTGAACAACGCAGGCGAAGGCCGGTATGCCAGTTTCATGGAGACCACCGAGGCGCAGTTCGACGACCTGATGAACGTGCACCTGAAAGGTGTGTTCTTCCTGACGCAGGCGTTGCTGCCGTTGATGGACGACGGCGGCCGCATCGTCAACATCTCCAGCGGCCTGACGCGCTTCGCGCTGCCCGGCTACGCCGCCTATGCGGCAATGAAGGGCGCGGTGGAAGTGCTGAGCCGTTACCTGGCCAAGGAGCTGGGTGGGCGCGGCATTGCCGTGAACACGCTGGCGCCGGGCGCGATCGAGACTGATTTCGGCGGCGGCGCGGTGCGCGACAACGCGCAGCTGAACCAGTTCGTGGCGGCGCAAACCGCACTGGGCCGCGTGGGCCAGCCAGACGACATCGGCGGCGCGATTGCCGCCTTGCTGGCCCCGGGCAGCGGCTGGGTCAATGCCCAGCGCATCGAGGCGTCCGGCGGGATGTTCGTGTAAACACCCCGCCGGCCTCGCTCATCAGCCCATCCGCAGGCCGGGGGCTTGCACGGGCACCGCTTCTTCGCGCGGCACCAGCCACCAGGTCAGCAGGTAGGCCACCAGGCCGGTGCCGCCGCACAGCACCAGCATCGTGAAGCCCAGGCGCCACAGCCAGGTGGGCAGGCCGCTGATGCGGGCCAGGCCGCCGCACACGCCACCCAGCCAGCGGTCGTTGCGGCTCAGGCGCAGCTTGTTCAGGGCCGACATCAGCGGCTGTGTCTGAGCAGCCGACGAAGGCAGCGGGCTGTTCAGCAAACGGGCCTTGGCCTGCTCGTATTCAGTGGCCGTCAATTGGCCGCGCTGGTGCAAGTCGGCCAGGGCTTGAAATTCTTCGCTGAGGCTCATGGTGGGCTCCGGGGTGGTGTGTTGCGATGGGTGAACTGTGCGCCCACACGCCCCGTGCCGCCAGTGCCATGCGACAGGCCGCGTTCAGGGCCGATGCACTGCGTTTTGCCCGGATGCGCCTGCCAGCAAGGGCGTCACGCGCGGGATGGTCAGCATCGTGCTGCCCACCGCCATCAGCAGCAGCGCGGTGAAGGTGTCGGAAGTGATGACCTGTTTGTCGAGCAGCACGTTGGCGAAGATGATCATGATCAGCGCCTTGGTCTGCAGCAGCCAGCCGATGATGCTGGCCTCGCCCGGCGCCCAGCCCAGGATGCGGCCGGCCAGGCGCAGGCCCAGCAGCTTGCCGCTGACGGACGCCACCAGGAACAGCAGCGCAACGCCGAACACCATCGCCCCGCCCACGCCCCACTGCGTGCGCAGGCCGGTGCTGAGGAAGAACACCGGCATGGCCACCAGCAGCACGTGGTGGCGCAGCAGGTCCATCTTGTCCTGGTCGAACCAGCGGGCGTCGAGCACCACGCCGGCCAGGAAGGCGCCCACCATGTAATGCAGGCCCGACCAGTCTGCCCCGAAGCCGCACACCGCCAGCCACACCAGCGCCAGGTACCAGCGGTCACGCTCGGGCACCCGGGCCATCAGACGGCGCACCAGCCAGCTCAGCACGGCGAAGGCCGCCAGGAAAGCCGCTTGCTTGCCCACGCGCTCCCAGTCCAGCAGGATGAGGGCGAGCACTGCCCAGATGGCCAAATCATCCAGGCTGGCGTAACGCAGGATGCGCTGGCCCAGCGGTTCCCGCAGGATGTGCAGCCGCTCCAGAAACAGGATCAGGATGGGCAGCGCCGTGACGGCACACGACATGCCGATGCCCAGCACGAACTGCCAGTTTGTGGCCTTCGGGCCCAGCCAGCCCGGCATGCCCAGCAAGGGCAGCGCAGCCACCGCACCAAACACCAGCGGCACGCCCAGCGCCAGCCCGGCGGTGATGCTGCTTTCGCGGCGCTTTTCCCAGGCCTCGCTGAGATCCAGCTCGATGCCGGCGATGAACACGAAGAGCATCACCGCCCACCACGCCACGCCGTTGAGCGACTGGATGACGGCCGGGTTGAAGACGAAGCGGTAGACGTCCGGAAAGGCTGAGCCAAGAATGCCCGGGCCGAGCGCGATGCCGGTGAGGATCTGTACCACCACCAGCGGCGCGAAGTAATCGGTGCGCCCCAGCCGCCAGATCAGGTAGGGCAGGCCAAAGATCACCGTCATGGCGATCAGGTAAATCTCGGTGGTGTTCATCAACGACGTCTCAAGTGCGAGCTGCCATGCCAAAACGGATGGCGACGCGATTGTGGCCAATTGCCCGGGTTACAGCCACCGTACAAACGACTGAACCGCCGGCCGCACGCGCGGGCTCTTCGCGCGGGTGGGCGTGCCGATGCTGATGAAACACACCGCCTGCTCGCCCGGGGCGATATCGAACGCCTCACGCAGCGCGGCGCTGCCCATCGCCCGCCCGCTGGAGAGCCCCGTGCCAAAGCCCCGGGCCTGCGCCGCCAGCAGCAGGTTCTGGATGGCACAGCCCAGCGACAACCACCGCTCGGGCTCCGGCGCATCGGGCTCGTCTGCACGCAGGTCAGCCACGGCCAGCACCAGCACCGGGCCGCGAAAGGCCTTGGCGCGGGCGTCGGCCAGTTGTTCGGGCAGCGCATCAGCGTCGCGCTCCAGCAGGGCTTGGGCAAATACTTCCGACAAGCGCTCACGCGCAGCGGGGCCCAGCACCAGGAAGCGCCACGGGGTGAGCTGGCGATGGTCGGGCGCCGCAGCGGCGGCTTCAAACAATTGCGTCAGCGTGGCGTCGTCAGGTGCAGGCAGGCCCAGGTGCTTGGGGCCGACGTGCTGGCGTGACTGGATCAGGGTGTCGCACAGCTCAACAAGAGCGCGGGTGGTTTCAGGCATGGTGGCCCCAATTGTGGCTGGCTCTCTGGCTGGCTCTCTGGTTGGCTGAATGGCTGACCGGGCGGCGCCTGCACTTCTAGAATGCCGTGAACCCTGTCGACCACTGCGCACCACCCCGTCCACATGCCCCGCAAAGCCGCACAGCCCTCGCTGGCCGATACCGACGCCGCCCCTGGTGGCGCCGCAGCGGTAGACCGTGCGCTGTCGCTGCTCAATGCCTTTGGCGCGGGTGATGCCAGCCTGAGCCTGGCCGAGCTGGCCCGGCGCACCGGCCTGTACAAGAGCACGGTGCTGCGCCTGCTGGCCTCACTGCGCCATGCCGGCCTGCTGCGGCAACTGGCTGATGGCCACTATGCGCTGGGGCCGGCCGTGGCGCGGCTGCATGCGGTGTACGCCGCCAGCTTCTCGATCGACCAGGATGTGCAGCCCGTGCTGCGCGCGCTGGTGGATCAAACCCGCGAAAGCGCGGCCTTCCATGTGCGGCAAGGCGCGCAGCGTTTGTGCCTGTACCGGGTGGATTCGCCCCAGGTGCTGCGCGACCACGTGCGCATGGGCGATGTGCTGCCGCTGGACCGCGGCGCGGGCGGCCATGTGTTGATGGCGTGGTTGGGTGCTGCGGTGAACACATCAGCCCCGGATGCACAACGGCATGCCGACCTGCACACCCGGATTCGCCGCGACGGCGTCATCGTGCTCAGCGGTGACCGCGTGCCTGACCTGACCGGCATTTCTGCGCCGGTGTTCAAGGCAGGCGGCGAGTTGGTGGGCGCGCTCACCTTGACGCTGCCCACCAGCCGCCTGCAGGCCGGCTTTGCACCGGCCGTGCTGGCTGCTGCGCGCGGTTTGAGCGCGCAGTGGGGGCACGAGGGCCCCCTGCCCGCCTGATCAGTTCAGCTTGATCGGGCCGACGTTCAGGCCATTCGGGTAGGCCGCGTTGTTGGCGTCCTTGTTGGTGTACTGGATGTTGGCATCGAGCAGCAGATAGTTGATCTGCGTGATGTTGCCCAGCACCTGCGCCGCCGTGGTTTCACCGCTGCAGGCGTACTTCACCGTGAACGCGCTCAGCGGCAGCGTGTACACCGCATCGGCACCGGTGATGGTGGTGGCCTTGAAGGTGCTTTGCACTTCCGATGCGCCCGAGTTGGAACCACAACCCGCCACCGCCTTGCCCTGCAACACCACCTGCACCGTCGGCTGCAGGTTGATGAGCTCGGCATTGCCCCACAGGTTCACCTTCAGGTTGGTGTAACTGCTCAGGTCAGCCGAGCCATTGGCCGGTGCCTTCACGAACGCGCCCATGTAGGTGGCCTTGGCGCCCGTGCCATTGAAGCCGTAGCCGAAGTAGAAGCTCGGCGGGGTGTCGTTCGGGGCCTCGCCACCCCAGGCGTACACCTGCGGCGCGCTGGTATCAACGAAGCGCCCGGCATCGCCGCCTTCGGTCGACTTCAGCGTGCTGTCGAGCACACCGGTGAAGTTGCTGGCGAACACGCCGTTGGTCAGGCCCGAACCACCGGAGCTGCCACCGCCGCTGCTGCCTGCGGTGTAGCTCAGCTCGTCGAAGTAGTAGGTGGTGTCGGCCGTCACCTTCGAATCGAAGTGCGGGAAGATGCTGACGCGGTTGTAGGTGGCTGCCGAGTTGAACGTGCCGTTGGTCGGTGCGGCGTAGTCGAAGGTCAAGGTTTCCCAGGCGTTGGCCTTGGTGGTGGTGGCCTTGGCTTCCATGAACACGCCGCCGTCACCGGCGTTCTCCACCTTCAGCATGATCACTTCGCCCGCAGCCGGGCTGTACACCCGCAGCGTCACGACCTTGCTGGTGGCAAAGCCGAACGGCGTGACGGTGTTGCCGCCGGTGCCGCTGGTGTCCAGCGTGGCGCCGGCCCAGGTTTCGCTGGCGGCCGTCTTCACGTAGCGCGCCACCTTGTTGGTGGCCAGCACCGGGTCGTTCGCCACATCGGCCGTCAGGGCGCCGAAGCCGTTGATGGCCAGGCCCGAGGCCGAGAAATCAACACACGGCGACGTGGTGCAGTTGCCGGTGCTGCCCGGGCTGACCACCACCGTGTTGAAGTCTTGCGAGGCCGTGGCTGCGGCCGTGTTGGCATTGCCGGCCTGGTCGGTGAAGGCGGATGCGGCCACGCTGACGGCGATGGTGCCGCTGCTGTTGGCCGCCGGGCTGACCACCAGCGTGGCGCTGGTGCCGCTGACCAGCGTGAACGTGCCCTTCGTGCCACCGGTGACCGTGATGTCAGATGCAGCGAAGCTGGTGCCAGTGTTCTCGCTGAACGTGAAGGTGAAGGTCACATCTCCCGTGGCGCTGGCAGCGCTGACGTTGTCGGTGACGGTGACGGTGGGCGGCGTGGTGTCGGTGGTGCCGGCGGGTGCGGTGGCGTCACCACCGCCGCAGGCGCTGAGCACGCAGGCTGCCGCCAGTGCGGCCATCGAGAAGGGCAGGCTGTGGCCGTGGGCGGCGATCTGTCGGGCTTGGGGGGCTTGCATGGGTTTGTCTCCTGGCTGGGTGGCCGCTCGGGGCGGTGGTTGTTGGTCGTGAAGTACTGCGGTGAACTGAAGGTCGTGCCGCTTAGAAAGCGCTTTCAGAATCCATGAATCAAAGGGCCTGTCTGAACATCAACGGGCTTCAACCGTGATCAGGGTTGCGGGCTGCGCGCCAGGCTGCGCGGCGGTACCGCCAGCGTCTGGCCATCAGAAAAGCGCACCTGGATCGGCCGCGCGCTGGCGTTGTAGGCCAGGTAGGTGGCGCGGCCATCAGGCTTGCGGAACACGGCGAACAAGGGCGTGTCGGCGCGCACCGTCAAATCGGGCTGGCCCATGGCCTGCAGGCTGAGCATCCAGTGCAGCGCGTGTGAGCGGGTATCGCCCAGCTCGAACGAGCCCCAGCGGGTCCATTCGGTCAGTGCCTTGTCGGGGTTGGACAGCGCCAGGTACTTGGCGAAGATGTCTTGCCAGATGTCCGGCGGATCAGCCCGCTTGCCGCGCTGGGCGAACACCGCCATGTCACCCGGCAGGCTGGCGAGGCTGCGCGGGATATAGGCCGGGTCCACCGCCAGGTAGGTGGAGGCGGTGGTGATGGGCAGCAAGTTGATGCCCTTGATCTGCCGCGGCTCGTCGGTCCACCAGGTGTTGTGGGCCAGGCGGCTGCCAAACACCATGCTCACCTCCGGGTGCTTGTACTCAGGCGGCAGGGTGAGCTTGTGGATGTCGAACCAGTAATGCGAGATCGCGTCGACCTCGGTGGTGAACAGGTACATGCCCAGGTCACGCAGCGCAGTGTTGCCGCTCACCTCGCCCCACAGCACCAGGCCGGCCCAGGCGTTGATGGCCTCGGACGAGGATTCCTGGTTGTTGCCATGCGGGCCCATGCCCAGGCCAGACGCCCACGAGTGGCCCTCGTACACATCGAAGTTGCGCAGGAATGGGAAATCAGCGCGGCCGCGCTCGGCCGTGGCGATGTCGGCGATGAGCAGCTTGGTCATCGCGCCCCACTTGTCATCAGCAGCCCAGGCCGGGTCACGCAGCGCGATTTCGGCGGCTGTGCGGATCCAGTAGCCGTAGTGGAAATGGTGGTCGTTCATCTGCACCACGGAGAAGTACTCCTCCGGGTACGCCACCACCGTGCCAAGGGCCTGCTTGTCGTGGTGGAAATAGGTCTTGCGGCTCTCGCCCGACCACCACGATTCAATCCGGTCCTGCATCAGCTTCATCAGCTTGGCTGCACCTTCGGTGTCACCTTGCTGCTCGGCCACATCCATCAGCTTGGCAATGCGCTGCAGGCCCTTGCCCTGCCAGTACGGGCCGTTGCCGATCTCCAGCATCATGCGGCGGGCATTGCGCTGGTCGGTCTTGAGCAGGTCGGCCAACTCATCGGCGCGGGCGCCCTGCACCTTCGGCCACATCGGCACAAAACCGGTCCACGGGCGGCTCACCGAAAAGCTGCTGGCGGCCAGCAGTTTCAAGGGGCCGCGAATGGTGGCGTAGGCCGGGCCCAGCTTGCCAGTGAGCGATGGATTGCCATGCCAGTGGTGCGGGTAGAGCGCCAGCAGCGGGCCGTTGTCGGTGCCTTCAAGCAGGCGGGTCTTGACCTCGTAATGGGCGGTCACGTCACCGGCCGTGACGTTGCTGCGCCAGCTCACCCGTGTGTCGTCAATCACGGACCACGCGTGGCGGGCCAGCAGGGCGAGCGAGGCGGGCTCGGCATCAGGCGCTGCGGCGGCGGTGAGGTAGCCCTTGCCGGCCGGCAGCTTGGCCAGCCAGCGGTCAGGCGCGGTGGTTTGCCACTCCACGCCCGTGGGGCCGAAGAACATGAAGGTGCGACCGGCGCTTTGCAGCACCAGCACCCGCGCATCAGTGGCCCAGGGCAGGCGCGTGGCGCCGCCGGGCAAGGCCAGCGCGAGGTCACCACGTGGCACGTTGAAGCTGACGTACGGACTGCCATGCGCCACGGTGGCAGTGAGCGTGTCGGGGCCGTCGCCCATGGCGATGTCGATCGACCAGTCACCCTGCTTGGCCAGGCGTGCCGGCCAGGGCTTGAACGCGGTGGGCTGCACCAGCACCGGTTGCGCATGCGGGTATTGCACTTCCACGTCGCGGCGCTCGGTGGGCACGATCAGCTTTTGCGGCAGCGCCACTTCAAGGCCGGCCTGCACCGGGCGCACGCTCAGCGGCTGCGCGTAGATCGGCTCAGGGTCACGGTTGAAGATGAGTGTGGAGAACCACTGGTTGGTGGGGGCCGCGCGCTTGAGCATCTCAGCGGTGCGCATCGGGGCGGCGGGCACTGCGGCGTCAGTGCCCCGCGGCGCCAGGGCGACTGCGCCCGCGCCATGGCGCTCCGTATTTGCCTGAGCCTGCACCGCGGGCAAGCACGCCGCCCAGCAGGCCACGGCCATGACCACGGTGCCCGCGGCTTCACGAGCGGTGGACACAACTGAAATGGGGGCAATGGGGGCGTGTCGATTCAGCATGGCTCAAATCATATTGAAAGCGCTTTCAGAAGGCCAATCATCGTTTTCCCGTGGTGGGCAACGGAGGCGGGGTTTTGTCGTCGTTTTGTGCCGTCCAACCCCGCAAACCGGGCCCGACAAGGGAAAACACGGAGCCCTCCGACATTGACGCTGCCCGCCGCACCGCCTAAATTGTGAAAGCGCTTTCACGCATGCGTCAGCCGATTCAAAAAAGAGACAGCACCATGATCACCTCCGCTTCGTTCCGCCCTGCGCTGGGCCTGGGTTTGCTAGCCAGCAGCCTGCTGGCCGCCCTGCCCGCCAGCGCCGTCGACTTCGGCCCGTTTTCGCTCACCGGCTTCGGCAAGGTCGAAGCCCAGCGCGGCAGCAACCATTGCGACAACTGCCAGCGCTTCCCCGAAGAAAACAAGCAGCGCCTGTGGGCAGACGAGCTGGTGCCGGGCACCGAATACAAAACCGCCACCACCCACGTCACGTTGTTCCAGCCCTGGCTCGGCGCCAAGTTTGATCTGGGCGAAGGCTTCAAGCTGTCAGGCCTGCTCAGCCAGCGCCTGCGTGACGGCTCGGTCGACATCCCCGGCTTCTGGTACGACCGCAACATCGCGCTCAGCCACGAAGACTGGGGCAGCGTGCGCGTTGGCGCCATGACCACCCGCGCCTGGAGCCTGGCCGACTATCCGTACGGCAGCAACATCGGCGTGGCCGACGCATGGGCCTCCAGCGGCGCCGGCTACGGCCTGGTGGGCCATGCGGTGCGTTACACCTCGCGCGTGCTCGACGTGGCCAATGGCGATCTGGTGCTTGAGGCCACCTACGACCGCGGTGACACCGGCTTCAAGATCAACAAGCCGCGCTTCTGGGAGCTGTATGCCCAGTACCACCAGGGCGATCTGGTGGTCGACGCCATCTGGCAGGACAGCCGCAACGGCAACCCGCAAGCCTGGGGCCACGGCCCGTTCAATGCCCTGACCGCCAACGCCGCCGACGACAAGCTGCTGGGCGGCTCGGGCCAGAGCATCGCGATGGTGATGGCACGCTACCAGTGGGACAGCAAGATCGAGCTCTCGGGCGGCATCCGTCGCAACCGCTGGAGCGGCGCCTACGCCGTCATCACCCAGCCCGGCGCGTCGGCCCAGTGGAACAACATGTTCAACGTCGACTGGAACGGCCAGCTGAAGGGCGTGGCCAACCCGGGTTATGCCGCCACCTCGGTGGATGTGTCGCTGGGTGCGCGCTACCGCATGGGCGCCTGGACCGCCTCGACCGGCCTGGCCTGGCTGGGCAAGGCCAGCACCGACAACCCGAGCGAGCGCGGCCAGAGCAACACCGCCCTCGTCAACACCGTGGGCCTGAACTACGACCACGGCAACGGCCTGCAGGTGTATGGCCTGGCCGGCATGGTGCATTACGGCCGCCTGGGCCTGTCGCCGATGTCGATGCCCGGCAACGCCGCCTTCACCAACGTTGATTCCCGCGTCGCCAAGAACGGCAACTGGTTCGGCCTCGGCGCCGTCTACACCTTCTGACCGCGCCCGCACACGAAAGAACCCCATGAACAAATTTTTCCAACTGCCCGGGCGCCGCACGGCGCGGGCACTGATGGCGGCCCTCACGGCCGGTCTGGTCGGCCTGAGCGGCCTGATGGTGACGGCCTGCGGCGGTGGCGGCGTGGTGCCGACCACCGGCGTGCAGGCTCGCACGCTGAGCCCGGAGTTCACCAGCCGCAAGGCCGTGGCCTACAGCCCGTTCCGCAGCGACAACCGGGACACCGAAACCATCACCGCCGCGATGATCCGCGAGGACCTGGCGCTGCTGAAGACCGGCGGCTTCACGCTGCTGCGCATCTTTGACAGCTCCGACGCCGTCGCCAAGCTGCTGCTGCAAACCATCCGCGATGACAAGCTCGACTTCAAGGTGATGCTGGGCGTGTACGTGGCCAGCGGCAACACCACCTTCAGCGACGCCGAAGTGGACCGCGGCATTGCCCTGGCCAAGGCCTACCCCGACATCGTGCTGGCCGTGAGCGTGGGCAACGAAACCATGGTGAGCTGGTCGTTCAACAAGATCGACCCGGCCCAGATGAAGACCTACATCAGCCGCGTGCGTGATGCCATCACCCAGCCCGTCACCACCGACGACAACTGGGCGTTCTGGGCCGCCGCGCCGAACAGCATCCTCGACGTGGTCGACTTCGCCGCCGTGCACACCTACGCCCTGGCCGACAGCGTGTTCACGCCCGGCTCGTGGGACTGGCAGCAGACCGGCGTGGCCGCCAACCAGCGCGCCGCCGCAATGATGAGCGCCGCCCTCGGCAAGACCCGCGCCGACTTCACCGCCGTGCGCAGCTACCTCGACGACAAGGGCTTCAAGAACATGCCCATCGTGATCGGCGAAACCGGCTGGAAGGCCGTGGCCTCGGGCGGCGAAACCTTCCGCGCCCACCCGGTCAACCAGAAGATGTTCGTGGACGGCCTGGCCAGCTGGATGGCGGGCAGCACCGCCAAGCCCACCTCCATCGTCTACTTCGAAGCCTTTGACGAGCCCTGGAAGGGCGGCGACGACAAGTGGGGCCTGTTCGACGTGAACCGCAAGGCCCGCTACGTCATCCAGAACCTGTACCCGAGCAGCCAGTGGGCAGCCGGCAGCTACACCACCGCCGATGCGCTGTACTACGTGCCGGCCACCGGCAACGGCACCGTCACGGCCAGCCGCTACAGCGTGTATGCCGAAGCCACCACCGCTGGTGAAGCCCGCCCGACCGAAACCCCGCTGTGGGTGGGCTGGAACTCACCGGCCACAGCCTATGCCGGCGAGATCACCAGCAGCTCGGCCAGCACCGACGCCGGCCACAGCCTGGAAATCACCCCGAGCCCGGAAAGCTGGGGCTGGGGCATGATCGCCGCGCTGCAAACCTCGGCCGAAGACCTCAGCCAGTTCGCCACCGCCGGCAACCTGAACTTCAGCATCCGCACCACCTACCCGGGCAGCATCGAAGTCGGCTTCCTCACCGGCACCGTCACCGAAGGCAGCGCCTACGACGTCTACATGACGCTGGCGCCGGGCCAGTACGGCTACCAGAACGATGGCGCCTGGCACACCGTGTCGATCCCCATCAGCGCGATCACGCCGCACGGCGCCATGGCCTTCGGCATGACGGACCCGAGCAAGTCCAAGCTCGACATGAGCAAGGTCACCAACCCGTTCGTCATCGCCGACCGCTACGCCGTCACCGGCAAGTCTGCAAACGCCAACGTGCGCGTGCCGCTGCAGGTGGATGCGGTGTACTGGTCGAAGTAAGTTGCTGCTGCGTCTGCGTCACTGACACCTTTGGTGTCGGTGGCCTGAGCAACTTCAGGAATGCCGCTGATGCCGGGTGATGAACGCCTGAGCCTCAGCGGCTTTTTTCTCGCCGGCTCTTGGGCAGGCGGCGGTGTCAAACCGGCCGCTCACCCGCTGCGCAGCGGGCGATCAACCGGGCAAGCCGCACCGCCCGCGTTTCGGGCCGCTTGGCGCTGTGCAGGTGGTGCATGGCGGTGCGGCGGTAGCCGGGTGCCAGGGCCTCGAAGAACTGCCAGGCCTGCGGCTGCGCCTGGAACAGGGCCAGCTCCGGCGCCGTGAAGCTGGCCGTTTCAGTTTGCTCATAGGCATACACCCGCGAGCGGGCTTCGCTGCGCCGCTCGAAGGCCGCCAGGCCCGCAGGCTGAATGCGGCCGGCCGCCATCAGCTGCTCGAACTTCGCGATGTTCACCGCGCTCCAGATCGAGCCGGGTTTGCGCGGCGTGAAGCGGATCTGGTAGCGCTGGTCGTCGATGCGTTTGCGCACGCCGTCGATCCAGCCCACGCACAGCGCCTCGTCCACCGATTCACCCCAGCGCATGCTGGGCTCACCCGAGTCCACCTTGTGAAAACCAACGACCAGAAACGACTCGGTGGCCGCGTGGGCCGCCAGCCATTCACCGAACAGGGTCGGGGTGGCAAAGAACATCGGCGTGGCCGTCATTGCAGCTCCAGGATGAGCGCGCCGGGGCCGTCACCGGCCAGCTGCCGGCGCACCTTGAAAACCGCCTGCTCCTTCAGATAACCCTGCGGGCTGGGCGGCAGATCAAGCTGGCCGTTTGCCAGCGCGTGCAGCTCGGTGTGGGTGAGCTGATTGCCGAGCGCAAACACGAGCGCCGTGTGGGTGGCGGGCACCGCCTCGTAACGCAGGATGCGGCCGCACTGGTTGCGGTTGGCCTGGATGAACTCGCAGATCGCCGCGCGCGGTGTGCCCGGCGCGAACACGTAGAAGCGGTCCCAGCCGAAGGTGGTGAGGCTGGCCAGACGGATGCTGCGGGTATCGGGCTGGCGGGCCAGCTCGCCAATGCGCTGGCTGATCTGGCCGGTGTCATTGCCGAGTTCGCTGCAGCCGGGCAGGCCAGCCAACGCGGCAGTCAACGGCATCAACAAGAACAGCCAGCGGTGCAGACTTGGTGCGGCAGACATGGATCGTTCCATCAAGCGGCAAAGGGTGAAGACATGCGATGGTAGCCAGAGCCCTCACAAGGTAGCCAGCAACCCCCGCAGCATGCTGGTACGGCGCAGCGTGGCGCGCAGGCGCAGGCGGCGCTCCACCACGCTGTTCGAGAACTTGCTGGCCGACTGGCGCACGAGGCAGCGCCAGTACACCTCGCTGCCGTGGTGCTGCAGATCGTCCTGCTCGGTGCGCAGCGCGGCCAGCTGGGCTTGCTGCTCAGCGCTCAAGGGCTGGGGGAGGAAGACCACGTTCACCTCACCGGGCGGGGCCAGACCAGCCGCTGCGGCTTCAGCACGCGCCAGGATGTCGGCCAGCTGTGCAGGCGTGCGCAGGAAGACTTCGGACGTGAAACCGAGGCGCGCCGCCAGGCTTTGCTCCAGCTCTGAAGCCAGGCTTGAAGCGATGTCGCCGGCCGCCAGACTGGCCGCGTTGAACATCACATTGCCGCTCTGGATGTGCGTGGATACGTCCTCGCAACCCATGGCCCGGAAGTGCTCAGCCAGGTCCACCATCTTGATGAAGCGGCCGGTGACGTTGATGGCGCGCAGGAAGGCGATGTGGGTGACGGCCATGGTGTGTGTTGGGGCTCAGCGCCTTTCAGCCTCAGCGGCCGGGCATTGCAGATCAGGGAAGCGCGCGCGGAAGCTTTGCTCTTTCTGCGCTGCCTGCTCGGCCTCCGCTGCGGTCAGCGGGGTGAAGAAGCGGCCGTAATCCCAGCCGTAGCCCCAGCGAAAGCTGGTGGGCCATTGCGGGCCACCACCGGCACGCACGCCCAGCAACATCATTGTGGCCAGCGCCGGGCTGTCAGCGCGTTCACGCACGCAGGCGCGCAGGGCTTCATCGGCCTGGGCGCGCTGCTGCTGGGTGCCACCGCGCCAGTAGGCCAGGTCATGCTCGGCGCAGCAGCGGCACCAGTCCTTGCCGCCGCCGAGCGCGCGGTCAAGAAACAGGCTGCAGCCGTCGGTGGTGAAGTCAGCGATGGTGGTGGCGCCGGTGCTTGGTGCTGCACAACCCTGCAGCAGCGCCAGCACTGCCACGGCAGCGGCCATCAGCAAGCCAGCGCGCCTCACACGCTCTCCACGGCAATCGCCACCGCGTCCAGCTCCACCGCCGCATTCTTCGGAAGTTGGTACACGCCAACCGAGGTGCGCGCATGCACGCCGCGCTCGCCCAGCACCTCGTGGAAGACGCCTGAGGCGGCATCGGCCACCTCGCTGTGCTGGGTGAAGTGCTCGGTGCACTGCACGAAGACATTGATCTTGGCGATGCGGGCCACCTTCGACAGGCTGCCCAGGTGCTGGCGCAGCACGGCCAGCACGCGCATGGCGCAGATGCGGGCAGCGTGCTGGCCCGCGTCGAGGTTCACATCACCCCCCACGCGGCCCTGCACCACCACCTCGGTGCCCACGCGGGGCACCTGGCCGCTCACATGCAGCGTGCGGCCATCGGCCACCACCGAGGCGTAATTGCCGCCGATGCGGATCTCGCCGTCAAAGCGGGCGTTCAGTCGGGTGGCGAGCGCCTCGAAGCGCTGGTCCGCATCGAGTGAGGCATGCAGCAGGTCGACCATCGTGCACCCTCAGAGCGACTGCCAGGCCGGCAGTTGGTGGCGCTTGCGGCCGAACGCGTAGTAGCCCGCCATGGCCAGGCCGAACAGCGCGCCGGCCAGCGTGGCATTGAACCCCGCGGCGAGCATCGGCAGGCCTTGGGGCTGCCAGACGAAGATCCACATGATCAGGCCCCAGACCACGCTGAAGTACAAACCGGCCACGGCCCACAGGCCCCAGAAGCTGGCGAAGTGCGGCGGCGGCACTTGCAGGCCCACGCGCCACATCAGGGTCAAGGCCAGCGGCTGGTAGTTGGATTTACGGATGCCGGCAGCGGCCAGCAACTCCAGCGCCTTCTGGCGGCGGGCATCAAACGAGGTGGCAAACGGCGTGGCGGTCACATCAGGCTCCAGGCGCTCCGCCGCACTCCAGTGCGGCGCGACAGCGTTGGAGCGGGATGGTGCCACAGCCGCCCGGCCGCGGCACCGCCCGAGCAGGCCGTCAGTCGAGCGTGGCGCCGCTCTGCTTGACGATGCGGTCCCACTTCACCGTCTCGGCCTTCACGAACTGCGCGAAGTGCGCCGGCGTGTCGCCTACGAACTCGGAACCGGCGTCGGTCAGCACACGCTGGAACTCCGGCGTCTTCATCACCTGCAGCGCCGCCGCGTTGAGCTTGTCGACCACCGGCTGCGGCGTGCCGGCCTTGGCGAAGAAGCCGTACCAGGCATAAGACTCCACACCCGCCACACCGCCCTCGGCCATGGTGGGCACGGCAGGCAGCAGGGCTGAGCGCTTGGCGCCCGTCACGGCGATGGCCTTGACCTTGCCCGACTTGATGTGCGGCATGATCGCCGCGAGGCTGTCGAACATCATCGGCACGTGGCCAGCCAGCACGTCAGAGATGGCCGGCGCCGAGCCTTTGTAGGGCACGTGGTCGAGCTTCAGCCGGGCCGCATCGCGGAACAGCTCGGCCGTCAGATGCTGCGGCGTGCCGTTGCCGGAATTGGCGATCGACACACCTTCGGGCTTGTTGCGCACATAGGCCATCAGGCCGGCCAGATCGTTGATGCCAGACGCCGGATTCACCACCAGCACCAGCGGCATGCGCAGCACGTTGGTCACCGGCACCAGGTCACGCGCAGCGTCGAACGGCATCTTCTTGTAGAGGCTGCCATTGATGGCGATGGGCGCGCTCGAGGTGACCAGCAGCGTGTAGCCGTCAGCCGGGGCCTGCACCACGGCGGCGGTGCCCACATTGCCACCGGCACCGGCCTTGTTCTCGATCACCACGGGCTGGCCCAGCACGTCTTGCAGGCCCTTGGCCAGCGGACGCGCGGCGATGTCTGACGGGCCGGCCGGCGGCCAGGGCACCACCATGGTCAGCGGCTTGGTGGGCCAGGCCGGCGCCTGGGCGTGAACGGCGGGCAGCAGCGCCAGGCCGGCGCCCAGGGCCAGCAGGGTGCGACGGCCGAGGCCGGCGAGGTGAAGTGGGTGTTGCATGGGGTGTCTCCAAACGTTGTACGTTGGCTTCGGCAGCATCGCCGGCCACACCCCAGTGTGAAAGCACGCCACCCGCGGCACATCCGCAAGGGCCACCGGCGGGGCCTGCGTAGTTCTACGCAGGCCCCGCTGTGCATCAGACGCGCAAACCGTCGTGCAGATACTGGCCCATCTGCCGCAACGCCGAGTGCGCCGCAGCCACCGCGGCACCCTGCCCGAGGTAGCCATGCGCCAGCCCGTGGAATTCCACCAGCGTCACCGGCGTGCCCGCGGCCAACATCCGCGCAGCAAGCGCCTCGCCTTCATCACGCAGCAAGTCCCAGGCTGCCAATTGGATGAGCGTGGGCGGCAGGCCCGCCAGCGACGGGGCCGACAGCGGCGCAGCACGCCAATCGGGTGCACAAGCTGCCTCACCAAAAAACGCCTTGTCGAAGAAGGCCACGGTGGCCGCCGTGAGCGTCGGGCCTGAAGCGTGGCGCGCTCTGGACGGGAACACCCCGGGCTGTGAGCCGGCCGCCGGCGGATAAGCCAGCGCCATGCAGCGCAGCGGTGGCAGGCCGGCATCACGGCCGTGCAAGGCCACGGACGCAGCCAGCACCGCGCCCGCGCTGTCGCCTGCCACGGCAAGGCGCGTCAGGTCCGCCGCTTCACCCAATGCCGCAGTGCCAGCAGCGCTAAGCAGCCACGACAGCGATGCCCGCGCGTCATCAAAAGCCGCCGGGAACGGGTGCTCAGGCGCCAGCCGATAGTCGATCGACACCACCACGGCTTGAGCGTCCAGGCTCAGCTGGCGGCACAGGCCGTCGTAGGCGTCCAGATCACCCAGCACATAGCCGCCGCCATGGAACCACAGCACCACCGGCAGGCGGTGGGCGTCAGGCGGCGCATACACCCGGGCGCCCAGGCTGCTGCCTTCCGCCACGCCGGGCAGCTGCACATCGCGCTGATGCACCGGCGCCTCGGGCTGGCTGATGGCGGACATCAACTGCCGGTACAGCCCACGCGCGGCCGGCAGGGGCACGTCGCACAGGTCAGGCATGCCCGCGGCGCGGGCGTGTTGCAACAACTTTTCAAGCTGCAGATCGAGCATGGGGGTGTTCTCCAAGAACGGGCTGGACGGGTTGAACAGGCAAGAGGAATCGGGCGAGGGCCGGCAGCAGCACCAGGGCACCCACCATGTTCCAGATGAACATGAAGGCCAGCAGCACGCCCATGTCGGCCTGGAAGCGGATGGGCGAAGCGGCCCAGGTGCCCACGGCCAGCGCCAGCGTCAGACCGGTCAGCAGCACGACGCGGCCGGTGAACTGCAGCGCGTGGTGGTACGCATCCGACAAGCTGTCGCCCGCCTTGAGCCGGGCCAACATCACGCTCAGCACGTACAGCGCGTAGTCCACGCCGATGCCCACGCCCAGCGCGATGACCGGCAGCGTGGCCACCTTCACGCCCATGCCCAGCACCACCATCAGCGCCTCGCACAGCACCGAGGTGAGCACCAGCGGCAGCACCGCACACACCACCGCCCGCCACGAGCGGAAGGTGACGAAGCACAGCACGATCACCGCGCCGTACACCCACAGCAGCATCTCGCGCATGGCCTGCTGCACGACGATGTTGGTGGCTGCGGCAATGCCCGCGCTGCCCGCGGCCAGCATGAAGCGCTCATCACCCTTGGGTGCGTCGGCGATGAAGGTTTCCACCTCGTTCACCACCCGGGTCAGGGTCTGCGCCTTGTGGTCCTTCAGGTACACATACAGCGACAGGAAGGAGCAGCCCTGGTTGAACAGCTCACGCGGCGCGCGGGTCTGCACACCGCCCAGAGCGCTGTCATTCGGGATCAGCTCGAACCACTTCAGCTGCCCTTCGTTGTAGCCCACCATGGCGAGCTTCGACAACAACGCCATGGAGTTGGTGGCCTCCACCCCCTCCACCTGCTCCAGCCGCCAGGCCAGCTGGTCGACACGCGCCAGCGTGTCGTAGCGGGTGCACTGGTCTTCCGGCGTGGCCACCATCACCACCAGAATGTCGGCGCTGGCGGCGTAGTGCCGGGTCATGAACTCGCTGTCGCGGTTGTAGCGCGAATCGGCGCGCAGCTCAGGCGCGCCGCGGTCCAGATCACCGATCTGCAGGTGCAGGCTCACCGCATGACCCACCACCGCCATGACCAGCGCCACACCGATAGCCAGCAGCGCCGGGCCACGCCGGGTGAAGCGGTCAAGCTGGCGCCACAACCAGGCCCGCTGCCCGGTGGCTTCGTGGGCCACGTCTTGCTGCAGGCTGCGCTGCGCCGCCGCAGGGGACACGCCCACATGGCTCAACAAGATCGGCAACAGCAGCAGGTTGCTGATGATCAGCACCGCCACGCCGATGCTGGCCACCACGGCCAGATCCTGGATCACCTCGATCCGGATCAGCGCCAGCACGGCGAAGCCCACGGCGTCACACAGCAGCGCTGTCAGGCCGGCCACGAAGAGCCGCCGGAAGGTGTAGCGCGCGGCCACCACGCGGTGGGTGCCGCGCCCGATGTCCTGCATGATCCCGTTCATCTTCTGCGCGCCATGGCTCATGCCGATGGCGAACACCAGGAAGGGCACCAGCACCGAATAGGGATCAAGCTGATAACCCGCCCAGGCCAGCAGACCACATTGCCAGACCACCGCCACCAGAGAGCAGGTGACCACCAGCGCGGTCGAGCGCACACAGCGGGTGTAGGCCAACAGCACCGCCGCACAGATGAACAGGGCGACGCCGAAGAACATCACGACCTGGCGCATGCCTTCGATCAGATCGCCCATCACCTTGGCAAAGCCGGTGATGTGGATCTTCAGGTGATCGCTCTCATGCTTGGCGCGCAGCTCTTCCAGCTGCCAGCCCAGCTCGCCGTAGTCCAGCGGCTGGCCGGTGCGCGGATCACGCTCCAGCAGCGGCACGAACAGGATGCTCGACTTGAAGTCGGTGGCCACCAGCTGGCCGATCTCGCCCGAGCGCTCCACGTTCGCGCGGACCACGTCCAGCGAGGCGGGTGAGCCGTCGTAGCTGTCGCCCAGCACGGTGTCGCCGTCCAGCCCGTCTTCGGTGACGGCGACCCAGCGGGTGTTGCTGGTCCAGAGCGATTTCATGAACGGCCGGTCCACGCCCGGCAGCAGATACACCGCGTCATTCAGGCGGCGCAGCGTGTCGAGGTAGTCCTTGTCGTAGATCGAGTTGCCGGTGGTTTCAACGGCGATGCGGAGGGCATTGCCCTGCCCGGCCAGGTCACCCTGGTGGTGCAGGTAGTTGACGATGTAGGGGTGCTGCGCGGGCAGCGTCTTGTCGAAGCTGGCGTTGAGTTGCAGGCCCAGGGCCCTCCAGCCCAGCAGCAGCGTGGCCAGCAGGCAGGCCAGCATCACCCAGCCGCGGTGGTTGAACAACAGGCGCTCGACCTTGCCGCCCGAGCGCGGGTCAAAGTCTTCAAGGCGAGCGACGACCGGCTGGGCGTCCAGCGAAGTATCAGCGTGCATGAGGGTTCCGTTCAGGGCGCGGGAAGGCGGCGCATGCCGCGCAGGCTCGCCACCAGCAGGTGGCCATCGGCGGCAGCGCCCAGCGCCGCAGCGGGCACACCGGCGCGGCCGGGCAGCGGCTTCACTTGCCGGCCGTCGTCAAGGCCGAGCAGCAGCTCACCAGTTTGTGCCAGCAGCAGCACGCGGCCGTCTGCCAGCGGCAGGCCGGCACTGAGCGTGGCGGTGGTGCCCGTGTCGATCTTCTGCCAGTGCGCGCCCTGGTCGGTGCTGCGCAGCAGTTGCCCGCGCAGGCCGTGCACGAGCAAGGTGCCCGAGGGCAAGGCCACCAGGCCGAACAAGGTGCCCTTGCTCGGCGGCGGCAGCAGCTCGAAACGACGGCCGGTGTCGTCGGCGCGGATGAGCAGGCCCTGCTCACCGGCCAGCATCAGCCGCCCCTGCACGACGCGCACGGCGTACAGGTGCTGGCTGCCGGGGTTGGGCAAGGCTGGCGTCAGGGCTTGCCAGCTCTCGCCGCCGTCGGCGGTGCTGAAGGCCATGCCGTACGCGCCCACCGCCACGCCATGGCGGGCGTCGGTGAAGCAGAGGTCGAAGAAGGCCTTGTCCGGCCCCTCGGCCAGCCACCGCCGTGCCTTGCGGCGCTCGGCCTCAGTGCCGTCTTGCCAGGCGCCTGCAATGGCGGCTGCGGCGCGTTGCCCGTCAAACTGCAACACCCAGGTCTCGCCGGCGTCCTGCGTCTTGAGCAACGCGCCCAGGTGGCCGGCTGCCCAGCCGGTGCGCTCGTCCACGAAGCATAGCGCCGTGATGCTGACCTGCACGGGCACCCGGGCTTGTCGCCAGGTCTGCCCGTGGTCGTCTGACAGCAATACAGTGCCGCGCTCGCCGGCTGCCACCAGGCGCTGCCCGGCGCGCGCCACGGCGAGCATCGTCAAGCCCTGCGCCTTGGCGCTGGCCACCGCCGGCTGCTGCAGCACCAGCGGCAATGCCGTCGGCATCTCCGCAGGGGCGGCGGCCAGTGCGTGGCCTGCCAGCCAGGCAGGCGCTGTCGCCAGCAGCTGCCGCCGGCTCACTCCGGTGTGATGCAGGCTCACCGCGCACCCTCGTTGGCCAGCTCCTCGGGGCTGAAGAAGCCGCGAGACAGCGGGGGCACCGGCTTGTACTGCATCGGCAATTCATTGCCGGCCATGTTCAGGTAGTAGGCGCCGGTCTGCAGGTCGTAGCCGCCCCACATCATGTTGGCCACCACCGCAGGCAGGTCAGGCACCAGCAGCGTCAGCGAGTAGTTGGTGCGCCAGAGTTCGCCCTTGGCGTCCCAGCCGTCAAACAGCACGATCTGCCAGCTGTCTTCGTCGATGTAGTACTTGCGCTTGGGCACCACATGGCGCTTGCCGTCGGCCAGCGTGGCCTCCACTTCCCACACGCGGTGCAGCTCCCAGCGCACCAGGTTCGGGTTCAGCGTGCCCGGCATCACCAGATCGCTGACCTTGGCCGCCGCCGCCCGGTTGTTGTTGTAGGGGATGTAGAGCTCGCGCTTGCCGACCAGCTTGAGCTGGTGCTTGTCGATCGGGCCGAAGAGGTTGAAGGCTTCATCGAACAAGCCGATGCCCGAGGTCACCGAGTCAGGCGTGTCGTAGGCCACCGAAGGGGCCTTGCGCACGCGGCGCTGGCCCACCAGGTATTGCCACAGCCCGCGCGGCTTGCTGGCGTTGATGCTGTCGTGCGCCAGGATGGCCTCGCCGGCCTTCGAGCCCGGCTCGGTGACGGCGAACTTGCCCAGGCTGTAGAAGCCGTCGAACTTGTCGAGGCTGCCGCTCGGGTCGTAATAGGGCTTGCTGAGGCTCTGCACCCCGCCAGAGGCCATGGCGCGCTTGCCATCGGCCGTCATGACCCAGACACGCACCTGCGCCTGCACGTTGGAGCCCGTCCACGCCAGGCGGTGGTTCTGGATCACCTCCTGCCCGTCCTTCGGAATCGGGAAGGGCACGCCGCCGTAGGCGCCTTCAGTGCCCTGGCCCTCGTCGACCAGCTTGGCGCGCGTGGCATTGCGCGCAGTGTTGTCATAGACCCATTGCGGGGCGGCGGCGCTGCGGTGGCTCGGGTAGACATCGATGCGGAAGCCGGGCTGCTTCTTCATCAAGGCCTTGACGCCGTCGCTGAGCTTGCCAGCGTGCTGGTCCATGTTCTTGGCGTCGATGCTGAACAGCGGCTTGTCGGCGGCGAAGGGGTCTGGCCGCGCCTCGCCCGGCTTCCAGCCCGAGGCCACCTTGGTGTAGCCGCCGTCCCACGCGGGGATGCTGCCGTCCTTGTTGGCGGCGCGTTCGGCGCCCATCGGCGTCAGGGTGGTTTTCAGGCGTGCGGCTTCATCGGCGGTGACGGCGGCGCTGGCGCCACCGGCCACGCACAGCGCCAGCAGCGCGTTGGCCATAAGAATTCGGTTCATGGGGTTCTCCGTGCGAAATGGGTAGGGGCGGTCAGAAGGTGCGCGACAGGCTGAACGCGACATGGCCGCGGTCGCTCAGCGTCTGGCCGAAGGTCAGCTGGCGGGGTGAGCCGCTGCCGGCCACCAGCGTTTCAGTGAAGGTGCGGGCCTTGCCGAAGTAGTCGGTCCAGCTCAGCGAGACGTTCCAGTCGTTCTGGTACTTGCCCTTCACGCCGATGCTGTAGTCGCCCGCGTTTGATGCGCCCCCGGCGAAGTTGCTGATCGCCGAAGAGCGCCCGCCAAAATTCACGCCCAGGCCGATGGGCACCGACAGGTCAAGGCCGGGCAGCACCTGGAAGTACTGCGGCTCGAACAGCAGGCGCAGCGCCCACGCGCCCTTGGTGGTGTTCGGGTCCAGGCCACCCAGGCCCGCATTGCTGCCACCGGGGCCGATGGCGAAGATGTCGCGGGTGACTTTCAGCGTGCGGTTGTAGGCCAGCTCGCCCACCAGCGCACCACCGCCCCACAGCGCGCCCGGCTGCAGCACATAGATGCCCGAGGCCTGCAGATGCGCCGTGTTGCCCATGGGGTAGCAGGCGCTGTCGCGGCTGGCACCACAGGCCAGGATCGGGCCCAGGCCCAGCACCGCCGGATCAGCCGCCAGCGGCGCGTTGTGCCGCAGGGAGCCTTCCACCGCCCAGTTCAACTGCCCGGCCGATGCGGTGACGCTGGCGCCGACGGTCTGCACGTTCTCGGCATACGCCAGGCGCACATGGCCGTTGACGAAGTCGAACACCGGCGCGGCCGGCGTCTTGTCGTGGTACTGCGCGGCGTAGAAGCCGAATTGGTAGTCGCTGTCGGCCGGTGCCCAGCGCACCTGCACACCGCCCTGCCCGCCATTGCGCGGGCGCTGGTCCTTGGCAGGGTCATACGCCAGCAGCACGGGGTTGCCGGCGGCGTCGTTGCCGAAGTTCACCAACCCGGTGCCCACGTAGTCCTGGTTCGAGAAGTAGCTGCCGACGCCGGGGATCTTGCTCGGCCGCCATTTCAGCTGCACATAGGCGCCCACGTTCACGCCGTCAGCCACCTGCAGCGAGCCGGACACCTGCTCCACCGGCAGCAGCACTTCCTTGAACTGCCAGCCCGGCACCGACAGGATCTTGGCCACGTCCACCGGCCCCTGCGCATTGGCAATGCCGTTCTGGCCGAAGAACAGGCTTTCGCCCCACTGCAGCGTGTGCTTGCCCAGCCGCACCGTGCCGCGCATGCCGGCAATCTCACCCTTGGCATACACGAAGGCGTCGAGCACTTCGGTGCCCTGGCCGTGTTGACGGCGGGTGGCCTCCAGGAACTCGTTCGGCGCCTGGCCCGCGCTGTTGTTCGAGGTGGAGATCACCGGCCCCAGCGCATTGCCTGCGGCGAACAGGGGCGTGCCGGCATAGCGGTTGGCGCGCAGGTACACCGCATCGCGCCAGGCGTTGCCGCTCACGCGCAGGCCCCAGCCCGTGGCGGAGAGATCAAACTCCGCGAGCAGATCAACGCGGTTCGAGATCTGGCCCTTGCGGAAGTTGTGGTTGCCGTCGTCCTCGTTGACGGTGCCGGGGTCTGCCGCCACATCGAGCCGCGACAGCGCGACCGATGGATCATGCAGGCGGTAGGCCGTGCTGTATTTCGGGGTGAGGTCCAGACGGACCTTCAGGTCGGCGTCGTCGGTGTCTACGGTGAAGGCCCGGGCTGCAGGGACGAGCGCAACCAGCGCCGCCGCCGCGAGGGCGGTGCGTCGAATCATCATGTCTTGTCTCCGGTATCGTTTTTTTGTGGGGTCGGGGGTGTGGGTCGGGGGTCAGCGTGTCTTGGTCGGCAGGCCCTCCACAACGAATCGGCCCTGATGGATGCGCAGCATCGCCACGCCGCAGTCGTCATAGCCCAGGTGGTTGCTGCGGCTGTAGTTCAGAACGCCGTGCGAGATGGCGATGTCCTTCTCGCTCTCCAGCGCATCACGCAGCGCCTGGCGGAAGGCCGGCGTGCCAGGGCGGGCCCGCTTGAGGGCCACGGGCACGATGCGCTCCAGCACCTTCAGCGCATCGAAGGCATGGGCGCCGAACTGGCTGCGGGTGTTGGCGCCCTTCAGCTTCTCGAAGCGGGTGACGTAGTCCATCGCCACCGGGCGCACCGGGCTGCCCACGTCGAGCTGCTCGGCCACCAGCACCGGCCCGGCGGGCAGCACCGTGCCTTCCATCGCCTTGCCGCCCACACGCAGCAAATCGGGTGAGCCGGCGCCGTGGGTCTGGTAGATCGGGCCGGTCCAGCCCCGTTCTTTCAGCTGGATCTGCGGCATGGCTGCGGCCGAGCCGGCCCCCACCACCAGCACCGCATCCGGCTTGGTGGCCAGCACCTTCAGCGCCTGCGCGGTGATGCCGGTGTCCACCGGCGAGAAGCGCTCGGTGGCCACAATCTCCAGCCCAGCCTGACGGGCTGACGCCGTGAAGGCGTTCAGCCACATCTCGCCATAGCCCTCGTTCCAGCCGAGGAAGGCCACGCGCCTCACCTTGTCGCGCACCATGCGGGCGGCCAGCGCATCGGACATCAGCGGCACCGGTTGCGGCAGCGTGAAGGTCCAGTCTTCAGGCCCGCCCTGGCGCGGTGCGGGCGCAAAGGCCAGCTGCAGCGTTCGGCCTTCGGTGGCCACACCGGCCATGCCCAGCACCCCCGGCACACCGGACGAGCCCAGCATCAGGTCCACCTGCTGCTCGCTGACAAAGCGGCGCGCGTTCTTCACCGCGGCGCTGGTGTCGGAGGCGTCGTCCAGGATCACGAGCTTGATGGGCTCACCCGCCACACGATCAGGCCAGAGCGCGAGCGTGGCCTGCTGAGGCAGCCCGAGCGAGGACAGCGGGCCAGTCAGCGACAGGCTGACGCCGATGGTCACTTCGGCCTGCGCTGCGAGGCTGGCGAGGCCCAGGGCAGACAGGGCGAGCAGGTGGCGCAGGCTGTTCAGGCGCTTGGGCCGGGATGGGGTGGGTCGGTGGTGCATGGAGTCTCCGGGTGTTGTCGTTGTCACGGGGGGGAACGGGGAGGGGCTGATCTTTCAGGGCGAGGCGCTGGCCGGAACCTGGATCCACTGGGTGGCGGCGACGCGCCAGGCGCCGTCGATCAGCTGCATGGGCAAGGCGCTGCGGTTGGGGTTGTGGGCGCCTGCCCGCCCGATCGCCAGGGGCATACCCAGCATCGGGTGGCTCAGCGGCGGGTGCTGGCGCAAGGCTTCGCTGACGCTGGCGCGGGTGATCGGCCCCTTCAGGCCCATCAGCACCTTGACCAGGTGCTGCGCCGCCAGGTAGCCGCCCTGGGACAGCGAGCTGGCCGGCAAGCCGGCCTGACGCATCAGCCGCTTCCAGTCCAGCAGCGGCAGCGAGCTGCCGCTCCAGGGTTCGAATTCGGCCATCACGTAGACCGGGCCCAGATCGGTGGGCAGGCTGCGCGCCAGGGCGCTGGTGTAAGCCGGGGTCAGGAACAGCCACTGCCGGTCGCGCAGCCCCAGGCTGCGGGCGGCCTGCAGCCAGGCCGGAACGGCCGCCTCGTGACCAGTGAAGACGATGCTGCGACAGCCCTGGCGTTCGAACTCGCGCAAGGCCTCGCGCGGGTCGTCCTGCAGACCGACGGCCCGCAGCGGAGGCGAGACCTGGCCCGTCTGGCGCGCCAGCTGGTCCAGCGCCTGCTGGTAGCCGGCCCGCATGCCGGGCAGGTCCAGCATCGCGATGCAGGGCTGCGGGCTGCCCAGCTGCTGCCGGGCGAACAGCAGCGCGCTGGCCAGTCCGGTGTAGGGGCCGTTGTTCACCGGCACGATGTGCGAGGTGCTGAAGCACTGCGGTGCCACCGAGGCGCCTTGCAGCACCATGAGGTCAGCGGCCGCGTAGCGCTGGGCGTTGGCGGCGCAATCCAGCAGGCCCGAGCCGCCGGCCAGGGCCACGACCTCGGGGTCGGACAGCAGGCGCTCGGCGGCACGGGCCGCGCTGGCCAGATCCGGCATCTCGTCCAGCGAGAGGTACTCGATGCGTCGGCCGTGCACACCCCCGGCCGCGTTGACCGCGTCGAAATAGGCCTTGGCGGCCCGCGGCGCCTCCGGAAAGGCGGTGGGCCCGCTCAGTGCGCTGAGCGCGCCCACCTTGATCGGCCGCGCAGCGGACGCCTGCGCCTGCGCCACGCCGCACAGGGCGGCAAGCAGCAGGCAGGCGAGCAGGCGGCCATGCCGCAGCGGAGGCGTGCGCATGCCGGACTCAGTAGTAGGTCGAGGCCAGACCGCCATCGACCGGCAGGTTGATGCCGCTGACCCAGCGCGATGCGTCGCTGCACAGGAAGCCGATCACCGGCGCCACTTCATCGCTGAAGGCCGGGCGCTTCATGCGGTGGGCATCCTTCTGCACACGTTCTTCGCCGAGCATCTGCACGAAGTCGCCGAGGATGGGCGTGAACACCGGCCCCGGTGCAACGCAGTTCATGCGCACGCCGTGCTGCATGAAGATGGCTTGCGACTGGGTCAGGGTCCAGACGATCAGGGCTTCCTTGAAGTACTGGTAGCTCGTCGCCTCCGGCACCGGGTGGTCGCGCAGCCACTGGGCGCCTTCACTGAAGCTGGTGGTCTGGCCCAGCTCGCGGTGCAGCTCCAGGCGCGCCGGCCACTCGGCACCGAGGATCGACGCCACGTTGACCACCGAGCCGCCCTGCGGCATGCGCGGCAGCACCGCCTGCACCAGGTGACGCAGGCCGAGGTAGTTGACGCGGGCCACCAGGTCCAGCGGCGCCGTGCCGGGCACGCCGGCGATGTTGGCCAGGGCGTCGATGCGCTCAGGCAGCTGGGCCACCGCGGCGTCGATCGAGGCCACATCGCCCAGATCCACCTTGACGAAGCCGTCCAGGCTCAGCGTGGGGTCGTTGCGGTCCATGCCGATGACGCGCGCGCCGGCCTGGCGGGCCAGCTTGGCAAAGTCGGCGCCGATACCCGAGCAGCAGCCGGTGACGACGATGGTCTTGTTCTGCAGATTCATGAGGGTCTCCTGTGGGGATGTCGTGGGGCTCAGAACGGGAAGGCGGGCAGCGCCGCCTTGACGGTCAGCCATTGCCAGCGGGTGTATTCGTCGATGTCGGCGGGGCCGCCCACGGCACTGCCGTTGCCGCCCAGGCCGGGGCCACCGAAGGGGTTGGTGCACTCGTCGTTGACGGTCTGGTCGTTGATGTGGACCATGCCGGCGTTCAGGCGCTCACCCAGCGCCAGGGCGCGTCCCACGTCATGGCTGATGACCGCCGCAGACAGGCCGCCCTGGCTGTTGTTGGCCAGTGCCACGGCTTCGTCGTCGGTGCTGAAGGTGACGAGGTTGACGAGCGGGCCGAAGGGCTCGTCGTCGAAGCTGCGCATGCCGGGCTTCACGCCTGACAACACGGTTGGCTGATAGCACAGCCCGGTGTGGCTGCCACCGGCTTCCAGCGTGGCGCCCTGCGCCACCGTCTCATGCACCAGCGCGTTGAAGCGCTGCAGCTGCTTGTTGTCGATCATCGGGCCCAGGGCCACCTGGCCACTGGCGCCATCGCCCACCGGCAGGTAGCCGGCCTTGGCCACCAGACGGGCCTTCAGTGCGTCGGCGATCTTCTCGTGCACCAGCACGCGGTTGCTGGCCATGCAGATCTGGCCCTGGTGGAACCAGGCGCCGAAGGCGGCGGCGCTGGCGGCTGCGTCCAGGTCAGCGTCGTCGAGGATCACCAGGTTGTTGGCACCGCCCAGCTCCAGCGACACCTTCTTCAGATGGCGGCCAGCCAGCTCGCCGATGCGACGCCCCACGGCGGGTGAACCGGTGAACGCGATCATCGGCACGCGGGAGTCCGTCACCAGCGCTTCGCCGGCTTCTGCGTCGCCGGGCAGCATCTGCAGCAGGCCGCTCGGCAGGCCGGCGCGCTGGAAGATCTCGGCCATGATGGCGCCGCCCGTGACAGGTGTGCGGGTGTCCGGCTTAAGCACCACGGCATTGCCCAAGGCGAGGGCCGGCGCCACCGAGCGGATGCCGAGGATCAGCGGGAAGTTGAACGGCGAGATCACGCCGATGACGCCGTGCGGCACACGGCGCGCAATCGACAGGCGCCCCGGCGTGGCCGGCAGCACTTGGCCCTGCGCCTGCAGCGGCAGCCCGGCGGCGATCTGGCAGATCACGATGGCCTCGCGCACCTCGTGCTGGCCCTTGGCCAGGATGCCGCCGGTTTCACGGGCGATGGCCAGTGCCAGCTCGTCGAAATGCGCTTGCAGCCCCTCGGCGGCGCGCAGCAGGACGGCGGCACGCTCACGCGGGTTGGTGGCGGCCCAGGCGCGCTGGGCGGCATGGGCCTGGGCGATGGCCTCACGCATGTCTTCGGCATTGGCCACGGCAGACGCGGCCAGCTCCAGGCCCGTGGCCGGCTCGGTGACGACACGGCTGCCACCGCGTGGCCGTTGCCATTCACCGTTGACGAACACACCGCCAGCGTGGCGGGCCGGGTTGAGCAGGGAAAGGGATTCGGGGGCGCCCATGGTCGGTATCTCCAGGTGTTGGCGAAATGGATACAGCGTTGTGCTGTCGGCTTTCTTTACGCAAACCACAGGCCGGACGGCGTGCCAACCCGCCCGCCGAGGCCCTGCACAGGGGCTTCGCACACAGGAGAGACCCCGGACTTTCCCGAAGCTCTGGGCAGGCTGGCACGCAGGCCAGAGGCCTCTCGTTTTCCCGGGGGGTGACTTGATCAATTCATCAACTCACGGCCACACTGCCCCCCGTTCCGACCCTTGTCTGCTTGCGCATGTCCACCACTGCACCGTCCCGTGTGTCTCTTGCCGAGGTTTCCCGCACGACCGGCGCGCTGATGCGTCCCGGCGATCCGCCGCCGCTGAACGCCCGCGAACAACCGCAGCTGTCGGACATCACCGAATGCCTGTTCTTCGCGCCGGGCGATGGCCGCATCTGGCTGAAAGACCAGCGCATGGTGCTGATGCACAGCGCCTCGATGGGCACGCTGCGCCGCGAGCTGATCGAGACCCTGGGGCTGGAGCGCGCGCGCGGCCTGCTGACCCGCGCCGGCTATGAATCGGGCGCGCGTGACGCCACGCTGGTGCGTGAGCGCTGGCCCGACGGCGACATGGTCCAGGTCTTCATGGCGGGCACCCGGCTGCATGCGCTGGAAGGTGTGGTGAAGGTCGAGCCGGTGGCGTTCGAGATCGACCCGGAGCGCGGCCATTACTTCGGCGAATTCCTCTGGCACCACGCCAGCGAGGACGACGAACACATCGCCTCTTACGGCGTGGGCACCGAGCCGGCCTGCTGGATGCAGCTGGGCTACGCCATGGGCTATGTCACCGGCATGATGGGCCGGCTGGTGGTGTTCCGCGAGGTGGAGTGCCGCTCGATGGGCGCGTCGCTCTGCCGGGTAATCGGCAAGACGGCGGAAGCCTGGGGCGACATCAGCGACGACCTGCGCTACCTGAACGCCCAGGCCTTCCTGGCCACCGACACCCACGGCGGCGCACCCCGGGCCGTGCTGGGCTCGGCGGCACTGGCCGACGGCCATGCGTCGGACATGGTGGGCGTGTCGTCGGCCTTCAAGGCCGCCTGCCACATGCTGAGCCGCGTGGCCCCGACCAAGGCGACGGTGCTGTTCACCGGCGAGTCGGGTGTGGGCAAGGAAATGTTCGCGTCCACGCTGCACCGCATCAGCCCGAGAGCGGCCAAGCCGTTCGTGGCGATCAACTGCGCGGCCATCCCGGACAACCTGGTCGAGTCTGAACTGTTCGGCGTTGAGCGGGGTGCATTCACCGGCGCATCACAGTCGCGCCCCGGCCGCTTCGAGCGGGCCGATGGCGGCACCCTTTTTCTCGACGAGATCGGCACGCTCAGCCTGGTCAGCCAGGGCAAGCTGCTGCGGGCCTTGCAGCAAGGTGAGATTGAACGCGTGGGCGGCACGCGCACGCTGCAGGTGGATGTGCGCGTGATTGCCGCCACCAACGTGGACCTGCGCGCCGAAGTGCAGGCCGGGCGCTTCCGCGAAGACTTGTTCTACCGGCTCGATGTGTACCCCATCCACCTGCCGCCGCTGCGCAACCGGCGCGAAGACATCCCTCTGCTGATGAGCCATTTCCTGCACGTCTACGCCCGCAGCCACGGGCGGCAGCTGCTGGGCTACACACCGCGTGCCGTGAAGGCGCTGATGGGCTATGGCTTTCCGGGCAATATCCGTGAGCTGCAGAACATGGTGGAGCGCGGCGTGATCAGTGCCGACGAGGGCAGCGTGATCGACCTGCCCCACATGCTGCGCAAGGAACAGATCGGCGACGGCGGCTGGTTCTCGCTCAGCGCGGCGGGTGCACTGGCCGCGGAGCACCTTCAGGAAGATGACGATGACGACAAGGCGCCCACCGCCGAAGCCGGCAGCCTGTTCGAGCGGCTGGCCGACCCGGTGTCGCAGACCCTGGACCTGGCGCAGCTGGAACGCGCGCTGATGGACGACGCGGTGAGCCGCGCTGGCGGCAACTTGTCGGCCGCGGCGCGCATGCTGGGGCTCAGCCGGGCGCAGCTGGCGTATCGGTTGAAGTCGGTGGCGGGAGCGGGCGCCGTGCCCACCGCGAACACTGAACAGGCCCCACGGTAGGTGGCTGTTTCGAAGCAGGCGGCGTCCATCCAGCGACACGCTTGCTCGCCAGCGACGCGGTCATTCACCGGAGCAACGATAGAGCGCCGAAGCGTTGTCTCGGGCAATGAGGTCCTGAAGCCCGGGAGGTGTCCAGGCCTGGAACAACCGGACCAGCGACGCCGTTGACGGCCTGGCACCCGACGGCTTGGTGTGCGGCCAATCCGATCCCCAAAGCAGCCGCTCGGGGCGCGCCGCCAGCAGGGCTTCGTGGACGGCGCGCGCATCCGCATAACCGGGCGATGCGTCGGATATGTTGGCGATCCCGGACAACTTCACGAAGACGGGTCCGTCGACCATCAGGCGAATCAGCGCCTTGATCCCGACATGCCGATCCCCCAAGGATGCGGGCGCCCGCCCCATATGATCGATGACCACAGGCACCCGCGAACGGACGATCCGATCGCCGATCCCCGGCAGCAGCCTGCTGTCGGTGAACAGTTGCAGGTGCATGTGCCGCTGCTGCAATCGGCCCTCCAGCGCATCGAAGGCACTGAACGGCACGAAGCCGCCCATCGCGCGTGGGTCGCCCGCATTGAAGTGCGCCATGCGTACGCCACGAACACCCGCCGCGGCCAGCCGATCAAGCTCGTCGTCTGGGACGTCGGCTGCCACTGCAGCGACGCCCACCAGGTGTTCATCGCCTTCTGCAAGCGCCGCGAGCAACATCCGGTTGTCTGTGCCGTAGAAGCTCGGCTGCACCACCACGCCGCGTCTGATGCCAAAGGGGGACAGCGTCTCGTGCCACTGACGCACTGATGCAGGTGCGGGCGTATAGCTGCGCGTGGGCAGCATCGGGTGGCGCTCGGGTGAAGCGATCACGTGGAAGTGGCTGTCGATCCAGCCGGCATCGAGGCACGTCGCCATGCGCGTTCAATCGAGCGTGATCTTCGCGATCTTCACGATCTTGGCAGTGCGGGCGATCTCGGTCCGGATGAACTCCACGTACTCGGCAGGGGTGCTTTCGCGCACATCAGCGCCCAGGCGGGCGAACTGCTCCTTCACACGGGCTTGCTTCAACACCTTCTCCAGCGCCTCGTTCAGACGCGTGGTCAGTTCGGCGGAGGCCTTGCCCGGCAGCACCAGGCCCAGCGTGGTCGACGCATCGAACGTCGCGACGCCCGCCTCGGCGAGTGTCGGCACGTCCGGCAACAACGCCGACCGATTCGCCGCCGTGACGGCCAGCGGTCGCAACTTGCCGCCCTGAATCAGCGGCAGCACCGACGACAGCTGGTCGAAGTGCAGGTCGACATGGCCACCCGCCAGGTCGGTGTTGGCCGGCGCGCTGCCCTTGTAGGGCACGTGCACGAACTGCGTGCCGGTCGCGTCCTGGAAGAGCTCGCCGACGATGTGGTTGCCGCTGCCACTGCCGGCCGAAGCCATCGTCAGCGCACCGCTGCGTGCGCGCGCCAGCTGGAGCAGCTCCTGCACCGACTTCACTGGCGACGACGGCCCGACCACAAGCACCATCGGCACGCTGGCCACCAGGCCCACAGGCGTGAAGTCCCTGATCGAGTCGTAGGGCAGCTTCGGGTACAGCGATGGCGCGGCAAGATGGTTGACCGGCGAAGCGATGCCGAGTGTGTAGCCATCCGGCGCCGACTTGGCGACCGCATCGAGGCCCAGCGTGCCGCCAGCCCCTGACTTGTTCTCGATGACCACCGGCTGGCCCAGTTCCCGAGCGAGCTCAGGCGCCAGGATGCGGGCACTCAGGTCCACATTGCCGCCGGGAGGAAACGGCACGATCAGCTTGATCGGCTTGTTCGGGTACCCGCTTTGGGCATGCCCGGCCCAAGGGATCGATGTGGATCCCAAGGCAAGCATCAGGATCAGCAAACGACGGGTTGTGTTGGGCATGTCGCGTTGTCAGGCGTTGAGGTTAAGTCCCCGCGCAATGCGCGTGCGGGTGTTGGCTTCGATCACATGGACGTTCTGTGCCGCGACGAAGCCGACGACAAGGCGCGCGAGTTGCTGGTTCATCGTCTAGCCATCCGGCACATCCAGCGGCAGGCTCAGCCATGCAGCACGGCCAGCGCGTTCTGCGCGGCGGCCACGCCCATCTTCACGTACGCATCGGCCGTGACGCCGCCGATGTGCGGGCTGAGCGTGATGCGCGCCTCGCCATGGAAGGGATGTGACAGCGTCATCGGCTCAACCGCAAAGCTGTCCAGGCCTGCGCTCGCCACCTGGCCGCTGCGCACCGCAGCTAGCAGTGCCGCTTCGTCGATCAGGCCGCCCCGGGCAGTGTTGACGATGATCACGCCGCGCTTGCAGGCCGCCAGCGTCTGCGCATTGAGTAGTTGGGCGTTCTCGGGTGTCAGCGGGCAGTGCAGGGAGATGGCATCGGACGCGCGCCAGATCGTTGCCAGGTCTGCGCCCTCGATGTAGGCCGGCAGTTCCTTGGCGTAGGGATCAAAGCCGAGCACACGCATGCCCATGGCGTGTGCCATGCGTGCAAAGCGCAAGCCAATCGCACCCAGGCCGATGACGCCGACCGTACGCCCTTCCAGTTCCACGCTCTTGTGCGTGGCCTTGTCCCAGTGCCCATCATGCATGCGGGCATTGAGCGCGACGATCGACTTGGCTCCGGCCAGCAGCAGTGCCATGGCTTGCTCGGCAACGGCAGCGGCATTGGCCCCCACCGCCGCGACGACCTGGATGCCCCGTGCCGCGGCAGCCTGCTTGTCGATGGTGTCGGTGCCGCTGCCGTGCTTGGAGATCACCTTCAAGCTCGGCGCGGCCTCCATCGCAGCAGCGCCCACCTTGCTGTAGCGCACGATGATGGCCACCGGGTCGTGTGCCCTGCACAAGTCCACGATGTCCTCCTCGGTCGGCGTCTTGCCCGCATAGATCACCTCGTAGTCCTGCAGCAGTGCCAGGGCGGCGCCTGCGAGGTCGTTTCCGGTGACCAGGAAGGTTGGCTTTCTGATACTCACAGCGTCTCGCCCTCCTTGATCACGCCTGCCGCATGCAGCGCGGCGTCGAGCCAGCCGGGGCGCAGGGCCTTGCGACTCTTGATGTCAGCAATGCGCTTGGTTTCGGCAGCGACCTTCTCGGCCGCCAGCGGCAGCATGGCTGCGGCCTTGTGTCGTTCGATCACGGTGACGCCGTCAGCATCGCCGACGACGAGGTCGCCCGGATGGACGCTCACGCCCCCGATCGAGATCGCGTGGTTCAGGCGCCCGGACACGGACTTCGTGGGGCCGTTCGGGTTGAGTCCCGCGGCGAACATCGGGAAGCCCAGCTCCCGGATGGCCTCGCTGTCACGCACGGCACCGTCGATGACCACACCGACGACGCCGAGTGCCACGCACTGCTGCGACATGATCTCGCCCATGAGCGCACTGCTGAGGTCGCCCTTGCCATCGATCACAAGCACGTCACCGGGCTGGGCAATGGCCATGGCAGCATGGATCATCAGGTTGTCGCCTGGCCGAACCTCCACGGTGATGGCCGGGCCGGCAAAGCGCATCGATGGCGCCAGCGGTGCGATGCGGCCGCTCAAGGCGCCGCGTCGGCCGGCCACGTCAGCCAGGATGGAGGACGGGTACTCCGCGGCTTTGGCCACTGTGGTCGGATCCACGCGCTCGATGTCTCGGATCACATCGGGCAATGCGGCGGCTTGACTCATGGAAATCTCCAAACAATTGATGGGTGGTTGCCGGTGCCATCGCCGGCAGGCGCCCGGGCTCGTGGCCCGGTGCAAGGCGAAGATCAGTCGATCCTTGCGCCCGATTCCTTGACGACCTTGCCCCAGCGCGGGACCTCGTCCTTGATCAGCGCTGCAAACTGCTCGGGTGTTCCGCCCGCGGGGTCCGCGCCTTCGTCGCCAAGCTTCTTGCGCAGTTCCGGGTTCTGCAAGGCCTTGTTGAACTCGGCGTTGAGCCGGACGATCACCTCCTTGGGCGTGCCGGCAGGTGCCATCAAGCCGAACCACGTGACAGCGTCGAATCCCTTGAAACCCGACTCGTTGATGGTGGGCACGTTCGGCAGGTCATCCACGCGTTTGGCCGATGTGACCGCCAGAGGCCGCAGCTTGTTGTTGCGGATCTGGCCGATCAAGGTCGGCACGGAGGACATGTACAACTCGACCGTGCCGCTGATGACGTCGGTCAGCGCCTGGGCCGCGCCCTTGTAGGGCACGTGTTGCGTATTGATCCCGGCAGCCTTCTGGAACAGTTCGCTGGTCAGGTGGGCGACGGTGCCATTGCCGGGCGAAGCGAAGTTCAAGTTGCCCGGCTTGGCCTTGGCCGCAACCACGGCATCCCCCAGCGTCTTGATGGGCGTAGCCATGCCCGTGACGATCACCAGCGGCGCATTGGCCACGAGCACGACGGGCGCCAGGTCCTTCTGCGAGTCGTAGGGCATCTTCGCGTACAGCGTCGGGTTGATGGCAAGGTTGCTGGTCTGTCCCAGCACCAGGGTGTAGCCATCGGCAGGCGACTTGGCCGCCGCGTCAACGCCGAGGTTGCCGCCTGCGCCGGGCTTGTTCTCGATGACGAAGGTCCAACCGGTGGCCGCTGCCACCTTCTGCGTGGTCTCGCGGGCAATGATGTCGGTGCCGCCACCCGGCGGGAAGGGCACGATGACGCGGATCGCCTTGGTGGGGTAGGCCTGGGCAAAGACGCCAGTGCAGAGGGTCGCGCAGGCGACCGAGGCAGTGATGGCCAGCAGGTGGCGCCGTGGGGTATTCATGTGTTGTCTCCGTCGGACCAGGTTGCCTGCGACATGCGGGCACCGTGGCTCTGTGGACTGGAGTATTGAAGCTGCAACCGATACAGTCCAATCGATAGTTTCTTCCAATTCATCCACGGAAGTTATGCAATGGATCTGCGCGACCTTCGCTACTTCGAGATCATCGCCGAGCTGGAACACATCGGACGTGCTACCGAGAAGCTCCATCGCAGCCAGCCCGCACTGACCACCAGTGTGCGGCGACTCGAAGAGTCGGTTGGTGCGCCACTGTTCGAGAAGGCGGGACGCGGCATCCGGCTCACGTCTGCCGGCAAGGTGCTGCTGAAGTGGGCGCAGCGCGTGCGCTTTGATGTGGAGGACGCACGACGTGAGATCGGCGACCTGGCCAAGGGGCTGTCCGGACATATCCGCATCGGCATCGTGCCCACAGCGGCCCAGTTCATTCTGCCGCCGGCAGCGAGAAGGCTGCTGACCACAGCACCCGACGTCACGCTGCGCACGGTCGTGGGTCTCATCGATACGCTCAAGCCCCTGCTGCACGCTGGCGAACTGGACCTGGTGGTCGGTACGGAGAGCCCAATGGACCCGGGATTCACGTCCCAACGCCTGGCCGAAGACCACATCGTGGTGGCCGCCAGCGCCAGCCATCGCGTCTTTGATGCTCCGGTGAGCCTGCGTGACCTCACTCAATACCGATGGGTGCTGCAGCCGCCCGGAGCGCCCACGCGTGACTGGCTGGACCACACCTTCGACCGCAAGCGCCTGCCGCGGCCGCAAGTACAGGTCGAAAGCACCATGTTGCTGATGCTGCCCGCGCTGATCGCCGAGACGGGTCTGCTGAGCTTCATCTCTCGGCACCATCTGGACACGCCGGAGGGTCGTTCGCCGTTGAAGGAGGTGGCCCTCAAGGAGACCACGATGCGCCGGCGCCTGGTCGTTACCTATCGGGAGAGCAGCTACCTCACACCCGCCGCGCGGATGCTGATCAAGCTGCTGCAGGAAGCAGCGCAGGGCGGCGGGATGGATATCGCGCGGTGACTCGAGGCCGGCGTCGCGCTGATGTCGACCTTGCGGTGGCTGGAGCGGAGCCTGTTATCTTTTCTCACTGATCCACAGCTTGATCACGCCCTGCACCACCACTTTGCCGCCTTCATCCAGCGCCGTGACTTTCACGTCAAGATCGCCGGGCTTCCAGTCTTGAGGGTTGATCTCGGCAATGCCCGAGATGTTGCTGCCTGCCTTGGCTGTGTAGTCCACCGACATGCCCTTGGGAATCCAGCGCAAGTGGCCGGGAATGGAGGCCTCGGCCACAACGCCCATGGCCATTTCGAGCAAGTTGCAGATGGCGATGACATGAACGGTGCCGATGTGGTTTTCAACGGCACGCCGCTTCTTGATGCGCAGCTTCGCATGGTTGGGGCGAAGCTCTTCGACCATGGCATTGACGGTACGGAAGTACGGCGCCTTGAACTGCACCACCTTGGAGAAAACATATTTCCCACCGGGCAGGCCTGACAACCGGCTCCAGTACCTGAGGACTGGGTTGGCAATGCTGCTGTCATTGCTGCTGTTCTTGCTCTTGGTATTGCTCATGCTTGCGCGCTGCGATGGCGGTGTTCAATTTCAGTCTGAGGCACAAGTCCGCCGAGGCTCAGTCGCTCACGCCTTGGCGAGGAAGGCCGCCGCATCAGCCACTTCACACTTCCAGTCTGCGAAGACCCCGACCAAATTGCACTCCACGCAGTGGCAAGCGATGTAGTACCAGCGCACCTTGTGTGTACCCTCATGCAAGGAAACGCCGGACATCAGCTCGAACACCTCGTTCTCGCACACGCACTCGTGCCCCTCTGGTACGGCTTCTTCAATGTGGTCCGCGCTGTCACCCATCAGGTGCTCCTGCCCGCAGTCGGTGCAGGTGCGGATGGCCACGCCAGCCTCTTCATCGGTCTGCAGCGCGAAGGTCCGGCACCCGCATTCGCACTTTGACGCGGCAAACCGGACCGCCTCATGGCGATTCGCCACGCTGTAGCTGCGCAGCTCGGCTTGGGTGTCACCCGACGTCGTCCCGTACCAGAACTCGCCCTTCTTCGTCAGTGCCATTGATGCTGCTCCATTGTTCAAGGTGGGCTTGTCGGCAGGCCTGACGCCAAGTTTGCCCTGCGCTCTAATTTTGCCTTCAAGCACAGCCTTTCGACGTCGGGAGCCCAGGTAAGTGCGTTTACCGACAACGAGTACGAGTTGCCCTTGGGGCATGATTGTCCGCATGCAAGTCGTGTATCGCATCACCTACCCCAACGGAAAAATCTATGTCGGACAGGATCGGACAAACAGCATCAACTATTTTGGAAGTGCGTCCGACGAATTGATTGCTCGTGACTTCACATGGGAGCAGCGTCAGACTTTCTCTGTGACCAGAGACATCCTCTGGGCCAGCGAAAACGCAACGCGCGCCGAAGTGAATCAAGTCGAGGTGGAGATGATTCGCCACTACAGGTCCAATGACCCGGCGGTGGGCTACAACCAATGGCCGTCGTACTCCAGCGAAGTCAGGTAAGACTGCCGCTTGCGCAATGGCAATGCGATGGCAGATGGGGAATCTGTGAGGTCATTGCGAGCTGTCTGTTTCACAGAGGCGGTCTGCTTCGGGGCACGGCCTCACCACACCCGCACCACCTCAAACACCTGCCTCACCGAACCCACCTGTATCGTCACCTCATCCCCCTCGCATTTGCCCAGCATCGCCCGGCCCAGCGGCGCTTCGCCGCTGACGACCTGGATGAGCTGGGTGCCGCTGAGCAGAGTCATGCTGCCGCCATCGGGGCCGAGAAAGAGCTGTTGCTGCTTGTCGTCGGCATCTACCAGGCACACCAGGGCGCCGAGTTGTATGCCTTTGCCGGCGTCGTAAGGCCGTGCGCGGAACTGGCGCCAGCTGGCCATGGCCTGGCGGATCGCCTCGGCGCGACGGGCTTGCCCGGCCGCCAGATAGGAGGCCTCCAACCCCAGGGTGTCGTACTTGTTCTCGGCGATGTTCTCTTCGTGCGTCGCCGTTTCATGGGCCACCCGCACGGCCTGTTCAACCTGCAGCAGGTCGTCGGCAAGCCGTTCCAGCACCTGCTGCTGCAGCAAGAATTTATCCATGGTGAAAGGTGTGCGTCTCGAACAAGCGGGGGGCGGGCCCGGATTATGAAGGGCCCGCCTGCGTAGTTTTACGCAGGCGGCCGACGCGCCACGGCGCACGCGCCATGCCAACATGTGGCCGAAGTTGATCTGCCTGTGTTGAACCGCCCCGAGCCCCTCCCTGCCACCGGCCCCTCGGCCCAACGAGCGAGACGCATGTTGGGCGTGGCGCTGTTGCTGCTGCTGGCCGTGGCCCTGGCTGGCCTGGCGGGCGCCTGGGCCGAGCGACGCGCCACCGCCGAGCGCCGTGCCGTGCTGCAGTCGGCGCTGGAAACGCATGCGCAGTGGCTGCGCGGCGTGACGGGCCAATACGCCGCCCTGCCCACGGTGGTGGGCCAGCAGGCCGATGTGGTGGCTTTGCTGAAGCAGCCGGAGTCGCTCGACCATCGTCAGCGCATCAACCGCTACCTGGAAGCCATCAGCCTGAAAGCCGGCTCGACCGCGCTGTATGTGATGGACCGCCAGGGCCAGACCTTGGCCGCCAGCAACTGGCGCACCGCCGACAGCTTCGTCGGCCAGGTGTATGCCCGGCGGCCGTATTTCGTGGAAGCGCTGGCGGGCCACACCGGCCTGTTCTACGGCATCGGGCTGACCACCAGCAAACCCGGCCTGTTCATCGCCGAGCCCATTGTTGATGGTGGCCGCGTGGTGGGCGTGGTGGCGGTGAAGGTGGCGCTCGACGCGCTGGCGGCCAGTTGGGCGCGCTCACCCGAGCCGGTGGTGCTGCGCGATCAGCGCGGCGTGACCTTCCTCGCCAGCCACCCGGAATGGCGCTACCGCAGCACCCGGCCACTCACGTCGCTCGAGCAAACCTGGCTCGCCGACAGCCAGGCCTACGGCGCACAGTTGCCGCTGCCCGTGCTGCCCTGGCACACGGTGCCCGGCCTGCACACCGGCGACCAATTGCTCGACATGCAGGTGCAGGGCACCACCACCCGCTACCTGGCGCTGGACCTGCCCCTGCCCGACTACGGCTGGACGCTGACCGCCATGAGCGAGCATGCCGGCATCGTGCAGGCGCGCGAGCAGGCCTGGGCCACCACCGCCCTGCTGCTGGCCTTGCTGACCACCGGCACGCTGTACTGGCGTCTGCGCGAGCGGCGTTATGCCGAGCAGCAGCAGGCCCGGGTTGACCTGGAACAACGCGTGGCCGACCGCACCCGCGAGCTGCAGGAGGCCCACGCCTTCCGCCATGCGATGGAGGAATCGCTGCTGGTGGGCATGCGGGCGCGTGACTTGGATGGCCGCATCATCTACGTGAACCGCGCGCTGTGCCGCATCACCGGCTTCGACGCGGATGAGCTGCTGGGTTGCCTGCCGCCCTACCCCTACTGGCACCCGAGCGACATGGAGCGCCACTGGAGCGAAAGCAAGGCCACGCTCAGCGGCCAGGCCGAGCCCACCGGGTTTGAATCACGGCTGCGCCACAAGCACGGGCACGACGTGATCACGATGATCTACACCGCACCGCTGATCGACGCCAACGGCGTGCAGCGCGGCTGGATGAGCTCGGTGGTCGACATCACCGCGCAGCGCCAGACCGAAGCCACGCAGCGCGCACAGGAAGTGCAGCTGCAGCGCGCTGCACGGCTGGCGGGCCTGGGCGAGATGGCGTCGACACTGGCTCATGAGTTGAACCAGCCGCTGATGGCGATGTCGAACTTCGCAGCGGCCGCGACCGCACTGGCGCAAAGTGGCCCGCAAGAGATGCTGCTGGCCAGCCTGCATGACATCCAGGAGCAGGCCCACCGCGCCTCCGACATCGTGCGGCGCATTCGCGGCCTGGTGCGCCCGGGCCGCCATCCGCGTGAAACCCTGCAGATAGCCGATGTGCTGCAGCGCGTGCTGCACTGGCTGCAACCCGAGCTGCAGGCGCGCCCGGCGCGTGTCATCAGCCACTGGCCCGATGACCTGCCCGGCGTGAGTGCCGACCGCGTGCTGATCGAGCAGGTGCTGATGAACCTGCTGCTGAATGCGCTGCAGGCACTCGAAGGGCTGCCCACCGAGCGCCGGCTGATCGAGCTGAGCGGCGAAGTGCAAGCGGACGGCCACCTGCATGTGCGCGTGGCCGACCGTGGCCCCGGCGTGCGGCCCGAACATGCGCCGCACCTGTTCGACGCGTTTTTCACGACCCGCCACGACGGCCTTGGCCTCGGCCTGAACATCTGCCGCTCCATCATCGAAAGCCACGGTGGCGCGCTGGTGTGGCAGGCGCGTGAGGGCGGTGGCGCGGTATTCGAATTCAACCTGCCCTTGCAACGATGACGCTCCAGAAGCCCCAGCCACCGGTGTACGTGGTCGACGACGACGAGGCGGTTCGCCGCTCTTTGCTGATGCTGCTGTTTCCGCAGGGCCTGGCGGTGCAGGGCTTTGCCTCGGGCGAAGACTTCCTTGCCGGGGTCGACCTGCAGCAACCCGCCTGCGTGGTGCTGGACCTGCGCATGGGTGGCCTCAGCGGCCTGCAGGTGTTTGAGCGCATGCGCCAGGTGCGCAGCCCGCAGGTGGTGCTGTTCCTCTCGGGCCATGGTGACATTCCGATGGCCCTGGATGCCGTGCGCCAGGGCGCGTTCGATTGGGTGGTGAAGCCCGACACCGCGGTGCTGCTGGCCAAGCTGCCGCTGGCCCTGGCCGAGGCCGGTGAGCGCGGCGACGCCCTGGCCCTGTGGGCGCAGCTGACCCCGCGCGAGCGCGAGGTGGCGCGCCATGTGGCCGTGGGCGCATCCAACAAGGCCATTGCCCGCACGCTGGTGCCCGAATGCAGCCCCCGCTCGGTGGAAACGCACCGCGCCAACCTGTTCGCCAAACTGGGCGTGGCGAACGACAACGCACTGGGGCGCTGGATGGCCCGCTTTGAAAGCATGCTGGCATGACACCCACACAGTTGATGACCCTGGCCGGCGCCGCCGACCGAAGCACCCCCTGCGAGGCCTGCGGCCCGCTGCGCAGCCCGGGCTGGGAATCGATGCCAGGCAGCTTCGAGCAGACCCGGCTGGAGCTGGTGGGCACGCTGCGCGCAGCCAGCGATGAAGAGCCGACGCTGGAGGAATACCACCCGGCGGGCACGAACGGCTGGTCAGTTGATGCGCCCATCGCGCCGGGCTTTCACCCGTACAACCGCTGCGATGTGTGGCGGTGCCGCAGTTGCCACCGCGCCTACCTGCGCTACACCGAGTTCGGCGGTTATTACCAGGACGAACGGGTGCGTGAGCTGGATGCGACGCTGGTGGTTGTGCCTGGCTGAGGCTGGCTGAGGCCTGCCCCAGGCGGCTCAGTGCGGCCTGGGCGCGCGGTGCAGCTTGATCAGCGCGACCTGCGTCTTGCCTTTCAGGGCATCCGCCAGGGTGTATTCGTCCAGCGCGGCATAAAAGGCCTCTTCGCCCTGCGACAGCAAGCCCTTGAGCGTGCAGTGCCCGCGCAGGGCACACGGCGGCTCGGCACAGTCGATCAACTCGTTGGTGCGCTCCAGCGTGCGCACCAAGTGGCCCAGCGGATAGTGCTCGGGGGGATGCGCCAGGCGCATGCCACCGCCCTTCCCGCGAACATTGAGCAGCCAGCCCTGCTGCCCCATGAACTGCACCACCTTGGTCAGGTGGTTGTGCGAGACATCAAAGCGCTCGGTGACCTCGGCGATGGTGATGGCCTGGGCAGGCTCGGCGTCGCACAGGTACATCAACACCCGCAGGCCAAGGTCGGTGAAGCGAGTGAGTTGCATCCGCAGGTCTTTCTGAAACAAGGCCTGCGAGCATACAAGCTGGCAAGCCGGGCAGCCATGCCCTGCCCGGCTTGCGGCGTGATTTCAGGCGGTCACACCGCCGGTGCCGAAGGCCTCGGCGTGGATGCGATTCACCGGCACGCCCAGGGCCTTCAAGCCGCCGATCTGCGCGGACATGAAGCCCAGCGGGCCGCAGAGGTAGTAGTCCGCATCTTCGGGCAGGAAGCCGGTGCCGGCGAGGTGGTGAAGGTCGATGCGGCCCAGCGCATCGGGCTGCGCTGACGGCACCTCCGGCCGCGCGGTTTCGTGCACCAGCAGCGTCCGGGCGTCGCTCATCTGCTGCGCCAGCTCGCGCACCGGCTGGGCAAAGGCCTGCACACCGGCGTGCCGCGCGGCATGGATGAAACGCACGGCTCGCTGAGGTGCCGTGGCCTGCAGGTGGGTCAACATCGACACCATCGGCGTGATGCCCACGCCGGCGCTCAACAACACGACCGGCGTGGTGCGCTCAGCGTGCAGGAAAAACTCGCCAGCCGGCGGAGCCAGCTCCAGCACGTCGCTTTCCTGCACATGGTCGTGCAGACGGTTCGAGACCATGCCCGCCGGTCGATCCGTGCCAGCCGCTTCACGCTTCACGGAGATGCGGAGGTGGCGCCGACCGGGTGCATCAGACAAGCTGTACTGGCGCGGCTGGCGATAACCGAGTTCGGGCACCAGCAGGCGCACCGACACATATTGGCCGGGCTGGTACGGCGGCACCGCACCACCATCGGCCGGCACCAGCTCGAACGAGGTGATCTCGTCGCTCTCGGCGCGCCGGGCCTGAACGCGGAAGCTGCGCCAGCCCGTCCAGCCACCGGCCTGCTCCACAGCGCGGGCATAGCCTTGCTGCTCCATGCCGATCAGGATGTCGGCCAGCTGGCCGTAGGCGGCGGCCCAGGCGTCGATCAGCGCTGGCGTTGCCGCGCCGCCCAGCACTTCGCCAATGGACGCCAGCAGATGGCGGCCCACCACCGCGTAGTGCTCGGGGCGAATGCCCAGGCTGATGTGCTTGGCGGCCACGCGCTCCAGCACAGGCATCAGCACCTCCGGATGGTCGATGTTCGCGGCATAGGCCGCCACGGCCATGGCCAGCGCCTCTTGCTGCGAACCACTGCGTTGATGACCCTGGTTGAACACCTCCCGCAGCTCGGGGTTGTGCTCGAACATGCGGGCGTAGAAGTGGCGGGTCAAGGCCACGCCATGCTCCTTCAGCACAGGGGCGGTGGCATGGACGAGTTGGCGGGCGGTGGCGTTCAACATGACGGGGCTCTTTGGGTTTGCAATAGATGCATTATTGGTGCATCTATTGCAAACCACAACTGTAGGGGCATTGCGCGACATGCCCGTCGATGTCGGGCCGAGCCTACGCTCTCAGGTCGTGGTCAGCGGCGTGCGCTGATGAAACCGAAGCGTTGGCAGAAGGGCCTGCCGGAATGCCGAGGCGTGTCATGGCCCGACCTGATGCTGTGTCACCCAGGCGGCGTAGCGGTTGACCCAGCTCTGCAGGAAGTCCTTGCTCGCGGTGCCGATGTGTCCTGCCGCATCAAACAGGCCTTCCTGGGCGTGGATGAAGGCCTCCGGCTGGCCCAGCGTGGGCGCATCCAGGTAGGCCAGCACATTGCGCAGATGCTGTTGCGCCAGCGCGGTGCCCACCGCGCCCACCGACACGCCGATCACGCCCGCCGGCTTGCCCGTCCACACACTTTGCCCATAAGGGCGTGAGGCATGGTCGATGGCGTTTTTCAGCAAACCCGGGATCGAGCGGTTGTATTCCGGCGTCACGAACAACAGGCCGTGGCTCGCGACGATCTCGGCCTTCAGGCGCTTGACCTGCGGCGCCTGATCGCCGTCGTCGTCCTGGTTGTAGAGCGGCAAATCGCCGATGTTGACCTGTTTGAAAGTGAACCCCGGTGGCGCCAGCGCGGCCAGCGCGGTGGCCATCTGACGGTTGAGCGAGCCTTTGCGCAAGCTGCCGACAAACACGGCGATCTGGATCTGACTCATGGCGGGCCCTGGGTGAAGACGGACGTGGACGGGATCGGTGCGCAACAGCAGCGCCCGCGCCCAAGGTAGGCGCCTCGGAGCGTGAGGTCTGTGCGGCAACGAACCGGTGCAGCGTCCGGCCTTCAGACCGCGCTTGTTTTGACCAAGCCGACTGACGCGGCTCACGCCACTTAGGCGGCGGGTTCAGCCGGCGGCGTCATCGCAGCCGGGTCCATCCAGAGCGCCGCCCACATGTGGCCGTCGGGGTCGGCCAGGTCACGCGTGACCATGAAGCCATGGTCCTCCATCGGGTTCACGTCGGCCTGCCCGCCGTGGGCTGCGGCAGCCTCGTTCATCGCATCCACCTCAGCGCGGCTTTCCAGTGCCAGCGACAACATCATTCCGCACGATCCCGTCGGCGGGAACGGGCGCTGGGTGAAGGTGCGCCACTTGGCATGCGTGACCAGCATGACCTGCACCGCCTCATTCCACACCATCGCCGAGCCGTCTGCACTGCTGAACGCCGGGTTCAGCGTGAAGCCCAGTGCCTGGTAGAAGGCCGTGGACACGGCGAGGTCAGAGACAGGCAGGCTGATGAAGAGGGTCTTGGTCATCGTGGGCTCCTCGGGGCTGGGGGTGGTTGGGCTTGCGGTTTATCGGGTTTCTTGGTTTTCTTGGCCGTGGCGGGTGTTCAGACGCCTTGGCGATTGCAGCGTACCTGCCGCTGGCTCATCCGCCAATCATCACGGTGGGCATGCCGATGACGATGCTGCCGCCATGCGCCGTCACGTCGCCCATGCGCGCGGCGGGCTTGCCGCCGATCAGCACGGTGGATGACCCCTGAACGATCGTGTCGGGCGGGCCCACGCACACCGCGCAGTCACCCACCACCGCCGCAGGCAGCATGCCGATCAGGACGTTGGGCACGCCCGGGCCGATCACCGGGCCGCCCACATGCGGAATGGGCGGCAAACCCGGCGTGACCATGGGGCAGACGTGCAGGTCAGTGAGGCGAGCGGCAGGTGGCATGGCGTTGATCCCTTGTCTCGTCAGTTGATCAGCACCATCGCGCCCTTGACCGTGGTCTGGCCCGAGGCGCTGAGCTCGGCCGTGGCACTGCCCTTGCCGGTGAAGCCCACCTGCGCCGTGCAATTGATGTTGAGCGCGCTGGCCTGCAGATTGGCTACCGCATTCAGCACCAGGTCCTTGCTTGATTCGATGCGAATGCCGCTGGCATCCATCTGGATCTGGTTGCCGTAGTCGTCCTTCAGCAGCAGCGAGCCATCTTCCTCATTCAGCACCAACGCGCGGGTGAGGTGGGGCTGCGGCAGGCCGAAGGCGACCTCGGTGGTCCAGTCGCCCTCCGAGAGCCGATGCCAAACGCGGTTGACAGGCTGCGTGCCACTGAACCACTTGCCCACCCCAGCCAGCTCGATCATGCCGCCTGCGACGGCCAAGGCGCTGCCCTGGGAACGGGCTGTGCCGCGAACGCGACGTGGTGACGCGGTGGACTGATCTGGCGTCTTCCCCGCAAGCAGCTCAGCCTCAAACGCCTGCAAGTCCACCCCCCAGGTCAGCTTGAGCGCCGCTTCCGTTGCAGTCGCCGGGGCCTGGCTCTCAGGCGCGGCGTCAGCCACCGCACAGTCCCGGCACTCCAGCGTGAGCTGCGAGCGGTTGGGGCCGCTGATACCCACCCCCATGCGCGCAATCACACCCTTGAAGATCGTCGAGCTCACGGCGTCGTACCCGGCGAAGATCTCGACCGCCGTGCCCGGCAGGAAGGCGCCTGAATCCGCCAGCGGCCAGTCGCCAGTGGGCATGTCACCGTCCATCAGCACGATGCGGGCACGGGGCACTTCGCCCACGGCATGCTGCACCTCGATCTCGATGACCGGTGCCTCAGGGGCCAGATCGATGCCGCCCAGAAGCACGCGGTAGGAGGCAACGTTGCCGGTGCTGGCGAGGGGGCTGGTGGGCATGAGCTGTCCTGAGGTGGTGTGACCGGATGCGGGTCAATTTACCTCAGCAGCGTGTTGGATCAGCCACCCGATGCAAAGGGCACGGCGTCCGGCCCGCGGCGCGGAATCCACAGGCTCACCTGCAGCCCACCACCCTCCCGGTTGGCCAGCGCAATGCGCCCGCCGTGGGCCTCGGCAATCTCGCGGGCCAGCGCCAGGCCCAGGCCGGAGCCGCTGCGCTTGGTTGAATAAAACGGCAGCAGCGCCTGCGCCAGCACCTGCTCGCTCATGCCGGGGCCGCGGTCGCTCACGCACAGCCGCCAGTGGCCTTGGCCTTGGCCTGAACCTTGTGCCTGGCCTTCACCAGTCAACGCACTCAGGCTCAGCTGCACATCTTCCGCGGCCGAGCCCGATTCATGCGCGTTCTTCAGCAAGTTGATCAGCGCCTGCTCCAGCTGCGCGGCGTCGAAAGCCGCCACGGCGTCCGTGCCGTCGGCTGCGGGCAACTCGCCCTGCACTTCGAAGCGGGCATGGCTGTGCAGGCTGGCCAGAAACTCCGACCAGACCACCGGCTGCCAGCGTGGCGCCGGCAGCTTGGCCACCTGGGCATAACCCGCCAGAAAACTGTGCAGATGCGCGGCCCGTTGACCGATGCTGGTGAGTACGCCCGGCAGGCGCTCCAGGTCACCGCGCCGGGCCAGCTCGGCGCCGCTGTGGGCGAGCGACGAAATAGGCGCCAGCGAGTTGTTCAGCTCGTGGCTGATGACACGGATCACCCGCTTCCAGCTGGCCACCTCCTGGCGAGACAGCTCACGCGTCATGCGCCGCAGCAGGATCAGCCGGTGAGCCTGCCCCAGCAGCAGCACCGGGCGCTGCGACACCAGAAAACTGTCCTCGTCCGTGCCACTGCCCTGGGCGCCCGGCACGCTCACCAGCTGGTCGCGGTCTTCGCGCAGGGCTTGGGCGAGTGCGGGCGGTGCGCGCTCCAGCAAATCAGCCAGAGCCAGGCCGCGCACGCTGCGGCCCTGGTCCAGCAAGTCGCGGGCGGCCAGGTTGGCAAACTGGATCTGCCCGTCCGGGTCCACCAGCAGCAAGGCCACGGGCGTGTGTTGCACCAGGGTGTCGAGCAGCAGCTCACGCTGGGCCAGCTGCTGGCTTTGTTCGCGCAGCGCCAGGCCCAGGTCATGGTGCAGGCGCAGCAACTCACGCAGCTCACCGCCGCCCTGCACCGACAGCAGCATGCTGTAGTCGCCGTCGCGGTAGTTGTGCACTGCCCCCTGCAGCGCCTTCAGGAAGCGCTGCAAGGGTTGCAGCTGCCAGGCTGCGCCGGCCAGCCCCAGCAGCAGGCCCAGCGCCAACAGCAGGGGCCAGTGCCAGCCCGCTGCTGCCACCCATTGCAGCAGCAGCGCATGGCCGCCAGCACCCACCAGCACCGCCGCCAGAATCAGCAGCACCAGGCGTGGCCGCATGCCCAGCCCCTTCATTCGCGGGGCAGGCCGTAGCGGTCCATGCGCCGGTACAAGGCCTGTCGTGAGAGCCCCAGCTGTTGCGCCGCGCGGCTGACCACGCCGTCGGCCTGCGCCAACGCGGCCAGCACCGCGTCGCGGCTGGGCTCATCGAGTGAGCGACTGGCCGATGGCGCGGCTTCGATGCCCAGCTGCGCGGGGGTGATCAAACCGCCCTCGCACAGCAGCGCCGCACGCGCCATCACATTGCCCAGCTGCCGCACATTGCCGGGCCAGGTATGGGCCAGCAGCAGCTCACGCGCGGCTTCGGTCAGGCGGGCCCGGCCCTGCAGGAAGTGTTGCGCCAGCGGCAGGATGTCGTCGCGCCGCTCAGCCAGTGAAGGCAAGCGGATTTCGACCACGTTGAGCCGGTAATACAGGTCTTCGCGGAAGGTGCCTGCGGCCACCATGGCTTTCAGATCGGCGTTGGTGGCACTGATGACGCGCACCTGGGCATCGCGGCTGCGGCTGGAGCCGAGCCGCTCGAAGCGGCCCGTCTCCAGCACGCGCAGCAGCTTGACCTGGCCCGCCAGCGGCAGCGTGCCGATCTCGTCCAGGAACAGCGTGCCGCCATCGGCCGCCTCGAAGCGCCCCTCACGGGCACGCTGGGCGCTGGTGAACGCGCCGCTCTCGGCTCCAAACAGTTCGGCCTCGATAAGCTCGGCCGGCAAGGCGCCGCAGTTGAGCGCCACGAAAGGCCCGCTGCGCACGGCTGAATTGGCATGGACCAGCGCCGCGATGCGTTCCTTGCCGCTGCCGTTCGGGCCTGTGACAAGCACAGGCAGGCTGGAGCGCGCGACCTGGCAGGCCAGCTCCAGCACGGCCAGCATGGCCTCGGACTCGAACACGCCGTCACCCAGCTCGAAGCGCTGGCGCAGGGCCTGCATGCGCTGGCGGCGCGCCTGCTGGTGGCGCTGCAGGGTGCGGCCGGCCTCGCCCAGCTCCAGCAGGTTTTCCACCGTGGCCAGCAGCTTGGCATCGTCCCAGGGCTTGGCCAGGTAATCAGCCGCGCCGGCCTTCACCAACGCCACCGCATGCTCCAGGTTGGTCCAGGCGGTGAGCAGGATCACCGGCAGATCGGGCTGCAGAGCACGCAGCCGGTGGAACAGCGCCGCGCCCTCCAGGCCCGAAGTGGTGTCGGCACTGAAGTTCATATCCTGGATCACCAGGTCCACCGGCTGGGTGGCCAGCAGGGCCAGCGCCTCGTCGGGGCTGCTGGCCACCAGCGGGCGGATGTCGTGCAGCGACAGCAGCAAGGCCAGGGCCTCGCAGATGCCGGGGTGGTCATCGATGATCAGGACGCTGCGCATGGGCTGGGATTGTGACCGGGCTTCAGCCACGCAGCGCGGCCACCGGTGGCAAGGCGGCCGCGCGCCGCGCCGGGGCCAGCACGGCCAGCTGGCCCAGGCCGAACAGCACCACGGCGCCAATGGGCAGGTAGAAACAGGGCAGCGGCGGCAGCTCATACAGCCGCATCAACGCCAGGCTGCCGCCATAGGCCCCGCTCATGCCCAGCACGATGCCGATGCCGGTGAGCAGCAGGTTCTCGGTCTGGAAGTAGCGCAGGATCTGGCCGCGGGTGGCGCCCAGCGCGCGCCGCGTGCCGATCATGCGGGTGCGCTGCTGCACCCAGAAGCTGGCCAGACCCACGATGCCCACCGCGGTGACCAGCAGCAAGGCCAGGCACACACCCGCCATCAGCCAGGCCATGTTCAGGTCTTGCCGGTAATAGTCCGTGCGTTGCTCGGTAAAGAAGCGCTTGTGCGTCACCACCCGCTTCGGATCAACCTTGAGCAAGGCCGCTTCGGCGCGCTTGAGCACATCGGCCCGCTGATCGGGCGCCGTGCGCAGCAGGTAGGCACCACCGGTGTAGTTCGGCCGGACGGGCAGCATGAAGGCGTTCAGGTCATGGTCCATCTGGCCGCCGGGTGCCGGCGACAGCAGCGTCTGCACGACACCAACCACCCGCATTGGCTGCTGCCCGAAGATGTAGACCGCCTCACCAACGGCCGGCTTGTCCGGGAACAGCTTGGTGGCCAGATGCTGGTTCAGGATGACGGCGGTGATCGGCCGCGAATCGGCCCGCTCGGTCTCGGCAATGTCCATCCGCTCTTCCGCCGTGAAATCACGCCCGGCCACCAGGTGCAGACCGAGCGTCTCCAGCCAGCCCTCGCTGGCGACGTAGTTGGCGGCACCGGCGTCGCGGGCCTCGGCCTCCGGCTTCAAGCGCACACCGCTGACCCAGAAGTTGTCGCCAAACGGCCGCTGGTTGATGATCGTCGCCGCGGTAACGCCGGGCAAACTGCGCAGTGCTTGCAGGTCAGCGCGGCTGGCCACCTCGGGCGCCAGGCTGCCGCTGAACCCGCTGACCTCGAGTTCCACCAGTTCGTTGTCAGGCATGCCGGTGGGCAAGGCCATGCGCTCGGTGCGTTGGTGGATCAGGAACAACGCGTTGCAGACGATGGCGCAGGTCAGCGCCACCTGCAGCACGATCAGGCCGGCGGCCGTCTTGTGGCGTTTCAGCGTGGCCAGGATGGGCAGGATGTCCATGGTCAGGTCCTCATTGGGTCTTGAGTTGCAGGGCCGGCGTGACCTGGCAGGCGCGCCAGGCTGGCAGCAATCCCGCCAACAGGCTGGCCAGCAGGGCCAGGCCCAGCGTGGTCAGCAGCATCGGGCCGTCCAGGCCCACCAGCGCGGCATATGGGTTGCTGCCTTGGCGCACGGCCCACAAGCCCGCCCAGGTCAGCAGCAAACCGAGCAGGCCCCCGGCCAGGCCCAGCGTGCCGGCCTCGACCAGGAACTGGGCAAAGATTGCCCGACGTGACGCCCCCAGCGCGCGGCGCACACCGATTTCGCCCGAGCGGCGCAGGCACTTGGCCAGCAGCAGGCTCACCGTGTTGACCAGGCACACCGCCAGGAAGCCGAAGGCCAGCCACAGCTGCAGGCCCAGATCGGCCGGCACCACCTTGCTGGTGGCCAGCCAGTCCATCACCGGGCGCATGCGCACATTGGTGGGCCGCTCGAAGCGGCCCGCCTGGCGCTGCTGGTCGGAATAGTTCTTCAGGTATTGCAGATAGGCCTCTGCCTTGGCGGGCGTGCCGAGCTCGGCCCAATACTGGATCCAGGCGCAGGGCGCGCCCACACTGCGGCTGTCTTCAGACGCGTGCTCCGCCCAGCAATTGAAGTTGCCGCTGGTGCCGAACTTCAAGCCAATGGCGGTGGCGAACGGCAGGTACAGGTCTTCGGCCGGGTTGAACTTGCCGGTGGTCAGGTCGTAGTAGTGCGGCACCGGCCGCCAGGGCGCCAGCACACCAATCACGCGGAAGGGCTTGTCGCGCAAGTTCAGCGTCTTGCCCCGGCTGTCGGCGCCACCAAACAGGCGTTGATTGGCCGAATGCGACAGCACCACCACGCGCGCCTCGGCCGCGTCGTCGGCGGCTGTCCAGCCCGTGCCCAGCGCGAATGGTGCGTCGAACATGGCGAAGAAGTCGGCGCTGGCGTAGCGGGTGCGGGCCTGCATGGCACTTTGGCCCGGCTCCACCGGCTCAACGAGCAGGCCGCCGCCCACCATCATCACCTGCCGGTCGGCCTTGGCCGCGCGCAGCAGGTTCTGGGCGTCCTGGCGGCTCAGCTGCAGCGTCGGCTCCTGGCCAGCCTCATAGCCCCGCATCGGCCAGGCGTCGAGCTGGATGTTGAACAGCTGGTCGCTCTTGTGCGGAATCGGGTCACCCGACAGCACATGAAAAATCGCCAGCGTGGTCATGCTCGCGCCCACGCCCAGGGCGATGGTCAGCAGCATCAGCACGGTCAGGCCCTTGGCCGCCTTGAAGCTGCGCAGGGCCAGCTCGAAGTAGTAGCTCAGCATCAGGAATCTCCCAGCAATTGATTGGCAGCGGCCATCTCGGCCGGCCCCAGGCTGCCGGCCGCTTGCAACAGCAGCAGCTTGGCCAGCACATAACGGTGGCGGGCCTGGTCGAGCGCCGATTGCGCGGTGCTCAGGTTCTGGATCGCCAGCAGCAGGTCGGTCATCGACCGGGTGCCCAGCACCTGGCCCGTGCGGGTGGATTCAAGCGCCTTGCGCGCCGCATTCACCGCGGCCCGGCTGCTGGCCAGCGTGGTCACGCCCGATTGCACGGCTTGATACTGCGCACGGGTGTCGCGCAGCAGTTCACGCCGGGTGGCTTCCAGCGATTGCGCGGCCTGGTCACGCTGGAGCACGGCCACGCGGCGCGACGATTCGGTGGCTCCACCGGCCAAGAGGGGCACGGTCAGCGTCAGGCTCAGGGTGTTGGCGCGCGGGGCCTCACCGGTGACGCTCAAGCCGCTGCCACTGCGGCGCGCGCTGTCAAAAACCGCACTCAGCGTGGGCAGGTGCGCTGACCCAGCAGCACTCACCCGCTGGCCACTGGCCTGCAGGCTCAGTCGCTGAGCCTGCAGCTGCGGATTGGCGGCCAGCGCCTGCGCCACCCAGGCGTCCACATCAGCGGGCTGGGGCAGCAGCGCCGGCAGTTCGGCCACCAAGGGCTTCAGCACCACGGGGCGCTGGCCGGTCAACTGGGCCAGCGCTTCACCCGCATCCGCCACTAGCTGGCGGGCGGCCTCGCTGGCGCCCTGTGCCAGCGCATGAAAGGTGCGCGCCTGGTCCACATCCACGGCCGCGCCCAAACCGGCCGCGAAGCGCGCCTGCGCCTGCACCACCTGCTGCTCGAACGCCGCCTCATTGGCCAGCACATTGCTGAGCGCCGCTTCGGCAGACAGCCGCTCCAGATAGGCCCGTGCCACGCGGGCGCACAAAGCCTGCTCAGCCGCGCGGGCCCGTGCGGCTTCGGCCGATGCATCGGTCTGCGCAGCGCTCAAGCTTTGCCACTGGCCAAGGTCGATCAGCACCTGGCTGATGTGGCTGCCCAGCTCACGCACGGGCGCTGCGCCGCTCACATCGGTGGCCGCGCTTCGGCGCTCAGAAGCCTGCAGCGACCACTGCGGCAGCAGGCCAGCTCTGGCCTGGGCCACGCGCTCGTCCTGCAAGGCCAGCGCCGTGGCTGCACCGGCAAACTGTGGATCAGCAGCGCGCGCCTGCGCCAGCACGGCCAGCAAATCATCGGCGTGCGCCAGGCCCACGCCAGCGCCCAGCCACAGCACCACGGCCAGTGCCCGGGTGGCTGCGCGCACGGAGGTGCGTCGGCCTGCGCTCATGCCACGGCCTGCACCGGGTGGAGGCCCAGGTCGGCAGACAGATCCACCACCCGACCGTCCATCACATGCACGTTGCGCTGCGCACGGGCGGCCAGCTGCATGTCGTGGGTCACCATGACGATGGTGGCGCCGTCGCGGTGCAGCTCTTCCAGCAGGTCCATCACGCTGCGGGCCATCTGGCTGTCGAGGTTGCCGGTAGGCTCGTCGGCCAGCAGCAGTCTGGGCTGCCCGGCCAGCGCGCGGGCAATCGCCACACGCTGCTGCTGACCGCCCGACAACTCCGCCGGATAGTGACGCGCCCGGGCCGACAGGCCCACGCGGCCCAGCGCATCGGCCGCGCGCTGGCGACGCTCGGCTGCCGGCAGGCCGCGGTAGCGCAGCGGCACCTCGATGTTGTCCATCACGTTCAGGTCAGGAATCAGGTTGAAGGCCTGGAAGATGAAGCCGATCTTCTGGTTGCGCAGCCGCGAGCGCTGGTCGTCGCCCAGCCCGCTCACATCCACGCCATCGAGCAGGTACTGCCCGCCGGTGAAGGCTTCGAGCAGGCCGGCAATGGTCAGGAAGGTGGTCTTGCCCGAGCCCGACGGGCCGGTGACGGCGACAAACTCGCCGGCCTTCACCTCGAGGTTGAAATCACGCAGGGCATAGGTCTCGACCATCTCGGTGCGGTAGACCTTGGACAGCGATTGCATCTTCAGCATGGCGGATCCTTGAAGAGAAATTGGGGAAGGAAGTGGCGTGCGGGTGCTGGCTCGGTTCAGGGGATCAACGTCACCCGCTCGGCGCCCTTGAACTGCTCGGCCCCGGAGATGACGACCTGGTCACCCGCCTTGAGCCCGTCGAGCACTTCAACGGCACTCAGGCTCTGGGCGCCCAGGCGGATGGCGCGGCGCTCAGCCTGGCCGTCGCGCACCACGTAGGCGAAGCGGCCGCCGCTCTCGTCCACGAAGGCACCGCGGGCCAGCTTCAGCACCTTGTCGCGCTGGTCCAGCAGCACCCGCACCGACAGGCGCTGGTTCTGCCGCAATTGCTCGGGCTGGGCGCCATCAAAACGCAGCCGTGCCGCCACCTCGTTGGCCACCACTTCCGGCGACACCGAGCTGACGCGCCCGGGCCAGCGCTGCCCGTTGCCGCTGATCTCGCCGGGCATGCCGGTCTGCAGCTCGCGGGCATAACTCTCGGCCACCTGCACCTGCACCTCCAGCGCCGACAGGTCGATCACCGTCAGCAGCTTGGCGTCCTTCGCCACGCTTTCACGCTCGCTCACGAAAAGCTGGCCGACCTGGCCGTCCACCGGCGAGCGCACTTCCAGCTCACCCAGCTGGCGGGTCATGTCGGCCACCACCAGCTGCTGGCGCTCGAAGGCCTGGCGCTTGGCCTGCAGCTCGAAGCGCGTGGCCTCGTCCTTCAGGCCCAGCAGCTGCTGGGCTTGCTTCAGGGCCACCTCGGCGCGGGCCAACGCGTCGCGTGCCTGGTCGACCTGCGCCTGGGCGGTGGCACCCGCCTCGAACGCGCGGGTCTGCCGGGCCAGCTCGTTCACGGCCGTCTGCTGCTCGATGCGGGCCAGCGCAAGCGCGCTCTCCGCCTGGGCATGCTGCTGCCGCACATCGGCCTGCGCACGCAGCCAGTCGCTGTGCAGGGCGTCGGCGTTCGAGCGCTCCTGCGCGGCCTTGGCCTGCAATTCGGGGCTGGCGATGCGCAGCAGCGGCTGGCCGCGCTTGACGCTGTCACCCGCCTTGGCCAGCAGGCTGATCGAGCCCGCGTTGGCGGCGTACAGCGTGGGGCTGACGGCTGCCACCACCTTGCCTTCGGCCGCCACATCACGCACCAGCGGGCCCACTTCCACCGCAGCCACACTCAAGCGCGACAGCGATACCGACGTGCCACCCGACAAGCCCCGCAGCCAGTTCGGCACAGCCCAGGCCAGCAGCGCCACCAGGCCCAAGGCCAGGCCGCCCCACAACCAGCGCCGGCCGGGCCGGTGGGCGTGCGCCAGGGGCTGGTCTTGCCCGGAAGTGTCTCGAATCATGTCGGTGTCCACGGGCCGCACCCATGCGGCCTTTGCACCATGAAGTGCAATCGGCGTGCCCGCGTGGATCGGCCAGCAAAGTCATTTGAAATCAATGACTTGGTGGGTTCGGGGGTGTGCCGAGGGGTGTCCGCGGACAGTGTGCGGACACGGGCAGCACGACTGCGGACAGCGGTGGAGACGGCAGTGCAGACAAGGCAGCGAGCGACACGCGCCGCCAATGTGCCCTCAGCGACGCCGCCGCCAGCCGTCCCTGACGATGAGCGGCCCGACGGCGGAAGTTCGCCGAACAGACAACGTACTGTGAATGAGGAATAGTTATCGCAACAGATGTGTGCGAAGCCGGCACTTTGGGGACGCTGAATCGGTATCTGGGTTGCCGAACTGGCGAGGCCCCGTGTCGTCGCACTAAGGTCTCAGGCTGGCGCCGCGCCTGACAGTTTTCGCCAGCGCAAGCCAGTGCTCGTGGCCTTTACGTCCTTGGTGACAGACGACTGCGTTGCAGCGGGTGTGGTCGGGCAAGCTTTAAAACCGAGCGGCTGCTGTCGGCCATGAGCGGGCTCTGGTGGATGACCGGTCCAAGGCGACTCAGTCGCTGATGTTGGCCCTGGCTTGAGCGCGCCCTAAGCCAGGGCCTGCAACCCCTCGTGCGTGAGGATCCCGACGGAGACGGTCAGGCCAGCGCTTTGCCGTACAGGGCGAGCATGCGGCTCCACGCCTTCTCTGCCGCCGGCTCGTTGTAGACGAGCGTATCCGGCGGACACCAGCCGTGCGCTCCTTGGTAGACCTCGATCTCCGCGGCCAGCTTGGCTTTGTCGAACGTCTCCTTCAACACGGTCTTGTCGTTTGGCCGCCGCTGGTCGTCGTTCTCGGCGATGGCAATCAGGAACGACGCCTTTGTGGCCGCCGCCAGCAGATGCGGGCTGTCCTGGCCTGCCGCGTCGTTCACTAGCCCGCCACCGTGGAACGACGCGACGGCGCCGATGCGATCAGGCACTGCTGACGCCGTGTGGAACGACATGGGGCCGCCCATGCAGTAGCCGTGCACGCCGACTTTCCGGTTCTTGTTCACCTGTGGCTGCGCATCGAGCCAGGCGACGAACGCCTTCGCATCCGTCATGTCAGTCGCGGCGCTCATGCCCTTGCGGAACGGCAGCATTTCCGGGATCGGCGTCGCGCCCGTGGCGCTTGGCTTGCCGTTGCGATAGAAGTGGTTGACGACAAGCACCGAATACCCGGACGCGGCGAGCCGCTTGCCCATTGTTCGCATGGCAGGCCGGAGCCCGAAGATGTCGGGCCACACCAGCACGGCCGGCGCGGCACCAGAGGCGGGGTGCACGAAATACGCGTCGCAGGTGCCGTCCGGCGTCTTGATCTCGACCTCCCGTTCGCTGGTCGCCTGCGCGTTGGCTGACGCGGGAAGCATCATGGGTGCGCCGGCTGCAACCAGGACGCCAAACTGCCGTCGGGTAATCAGCCCCCTCGCCTCATACTCCGCCACGCTTTCAGCAAAATGGTCCTTGTCGCACATGTCAGCTCCTTATCGCCCAGGTGATCACCGCGGGACGCGGCGCCAAAAATTACACCAGAAACTGCATTGAGTGCAGCGGGCTTGCAGCTTGACCCTCGTGCGAGCAGTGCGCCCACATTGATCGTGTCCTCGCCCGGCGGCGAGGTTGTCGCGCTGGTGGGCCGCTGTCGGGCACCGAATCGCGCGACATACAGGACCGCAACGGGTCGATAGCGGCCGGTCGCAAAGCACCCAGCGAGCGGCCGCTTTCAGTCTCAACACGACGACCAGTCTGACATTGGGCAAACCGATAGCTGACCGCTCAAACTTCGCCCGGGCCATGCAATCGCAGACGCATCACCAGCCTTGCCGATGCCCCGACATCAAGCTGAAGCGAGAACGTAGAGCCTTTGAAGGCTGTGCCCCCGATGGGCGTCAATCAGCTGCGGGGCCGGGAGGTCCCTGCGTCAGTCGCTCTAGGCCCGTGGTCCAGGAGGGAAGGCATTGGTCTCGAAGTCCAACCACGGCGGGTTCTGGGCATACATCTCGACGATGAGTTGCTTGATCGCAGCGAGGTACCACGAGTCATCGTTGAGTCGGTGGCTGAGAACGATGGGGGACGTCGCCTCCTCGTCGGCGATCAGCCGATAGACCAGGTCTGAGCGCAGCCGCGCCGCGGCCGGCACGATGCAAAGCCCCACCTCGGCGGCGACCAATCCCAAGGCTGCATGCAGCTCACGCACCTCATGGAATTCGGCCAACTTGACGCCTTTCTCATGCAGCATCCCGAGTACATGGTCGGCAAAGCTGGGGCGAGGCTCTTTGGGGAATACGATCAGTTTTGCTTGATCGAGGTCGTGAAGGTTCACGGGCCCCTGCTCAGCAGCTAATGGCCAAGCGGGCGGGATGGCCAGCACCAGTTTTTCCTCGCGCATCACCTGGCGAGCCACCGAAATGTCGTTGGTCCGAATGCGGCCAAATCCCAGGTCGATCCGACCGGACTTGAGATCGCTGATCTGCTGAACTGACCCCATATCGATCAAGTGAACGTCGGTGTCGGGGTAGCGCTGTCGAAACATCCGCACCAGCATGGGCAGCCCTCCGTAGAGGGTAGACGGGACGTATCCGATGGAAATCGACTGCCGGCGATTGAGCCCCGCTTGCCGCGCCGTGTTCTTCATCTGCTCGATGCGGTGCAGCACCTGCAGGGACTGCTCGTAGAACAAGCGCCCGGCATCGGTCAGGCGCACCGGGCGGCTGTTGCGCTGGATGAGCTGAACGCCCAGCTCCTCTTCCAGCAATTGGATTTGCCGGCTCAGCGGCGGCTGCGCGATGTGCATCTGCTCTGCCGCACGCGTGAAGTTCTTGGTCGTGGCCACCGCCACGAAGTACCTCAGTTGACGCATATCCATAGGGGGAAACCATTGCAAACAAAGTGCGAGGCAAGCTAAGTCATTGAATTTCAATGTGCTTTTGACAAATGATACCTAATAGGTATCGAACCAGACTTATTCGGTGTTGGCTGCCGAACGCCGGCAATCGTTCAATAGTGGCCATGCAACGCCACGATGCCCCACAAAACACCGCCGGCCCCGTCGTCATCGATCGTGTCGAAACGATGCTGGTTGATCTGCCGACGATCCGTCCACACAAGCTCTCGATGGCCGTCATGGACGGCCAGACGCTGATGCTCGTACGCATCCGCTGCTCGGATGGCACGGAAGGCTGGGGAGAAGGCACGACGATCGGTGGATTGGCCTACGGCGCGGAATCTCCGGAGGGGATGAAACTGGCCATCGACACCTATTTCACACCCCACTTGATCGGCGCAGACGCCAATCGCGTGCCGGCGCTGATGAGCCGCCTGAACACCGCCATCCGCGACAACCGCTTCGCCAAGTGCGCCGTAGAAACCGCCTTGCTTGACGCACTGGGGCATCGCACCGGCCTGCCGGTGTCAGAGCTGCTCGGCGGACGGCAGCGAGACCGACTACCGGTGGCGTGGACCCTGGCTTCCGGCGATACCGGCCGCGACATTGACGAAGCGCAGCGCATGCTGGCACTGCGTCGGCACCAAATCTTCAAACTCAAGATTGGCCGCCGATCGGTGCGTGAGGATGTGGCGCACGTCGCTGCGATCAAGAAAGCGCTGGGCGATGTCGCCTGCGTCCGTGTCGACGTGAACATGGCATGGAGCGAGCTGGAGGCCCAGCGTGGGTTGGCGGGCTTGGTGGATGCCGGCTGTGAGCTGGTAGAACAGCCTGTGGCGAACATTGCCGCCCTGGCTCGACTCACTGGCAAATTCCCCATCGCGGTGATGGCCGATGAATCACTGGTGGGCCCGGAGAGTGGCTTCGCACTGGCCCGCCTGGCCGGCGCCAACGTGTTCGCCATCAAGACAGAGCAATCAGGTGGATTACAGGCAGCCCAGCGAGTGGCCGCCATTGCCGATGCTGCGCACATCGAGTTGTACGGCGGCACGATGCTCGAAGGCGGCGTCGGCACGATCGCCTCGGCCCATGTGTTCTCCACCTTCCGCGAACTGCGCTGGGGCACCGAACTGTTTGGCCCGCTGTTGTTGACCCAGGAAATCCTGACCCAGCCGCTCGAATACAGCGACTTCCATCTCACCGTGCCCGCCCTGCCTGGGCTGGGCATCTCGATGGACGAAGACCGCGTCCAGCATTTCCGCCGCGACCGCGCGCGCGTCGTCGTCGGCCCAGCGGTCACTGTCCAGATTTGAACGGGAGCACGCGCCGGAGAGCGCATCCCGCACCAGTTCCTTCCCCACTACCGATCAACGGAGACACCCATGAGCGTTCACATCTTCAATAGCCCGGAGGTCCAGGACTTCCTCCGCATCGCATCCGGCCTGGACCAGGCTGGCGGCAGCCCGCGGACCAAGAAAATCGTGCATCGGGTCTTGTCCGATCTGTTCAAGGCCATTGAAGATCTGGACATCAGTTCGGACGAATATTGGGCGGGCATCGCCTACCTGAACCAGCTGGGCGCACGCAGCGAAGCGGGGTTGCTGTCGCCAGGCCTGGGCCTGGATCGGTACTTCGACATGCGCATGGATGCCAAGGACGCGGCCCTGGGCATCGAGAACGGCACGCCCCGCACCATCGAGGGCCCGCTCTATGTGGCGGGCGCGCCAGTGGCGAATGGTTTCGCTCGGCTGGACGACGGCAGCGACAAGGACGGCCACACCCTGATCATGCACGGCACCGTCTATGGCGCCGATGGCCAGCCAGCTCCCAACGCCACCGTCGAGGTCTGGCATGCCAACACCAAGGGCTTCTACTCGCACTTCGACCCCACCGGTGAGCAGCGCCCCTTCAACATGCGCCGCACCATCGTCACCGACGCGCAGGGTCGCTACAAGTTTCAGAGCATCGTGCCCGTGGGCTACGGCTGCCCGCCGGACGGCCCCACTCAAGCCCTGCTCAACCAACTGGGCCGCCACGGCAACCGCCCCGCACACATCCACTTCTTCGTGTCCGCTGAGGGACACCGCAAGCTGACCACGCAGATCAACATCGACGGCGATCCGCTGGTGTTCGATGACTTTGCCTACGCCACTCGCGAGGGTCTGGTGCCGCCGCTGGTCGAGCGCACCGACGCGGCAAGCATTCAGGCCAACGGCTTGAACGGGCCATTTGCAGAGATCGCCTTTGACATCCGGCTCAGTGCCCTGGTGCAGGGCGTTGACAACCAGATCGTCGATCGCCCTCGCATGGCCGCCTGAGCGAAGTCGTGCTGCGGCGCAGACCGCCGCAGCGGTAGCCAGTCCATCATCCCCCTGATGCCTGCCGGCATCAAACCGCGGCGCATGTCGTGGGGGATGACCTCACCCCAAAGATTCCTCACCATGAACACGACCGCAACCCCCGACACGTATGGAGACGTCGAGAAGCTGCTGGACAGCGCCTTGCAGGACGACAAGGACAGCGGGGTCTTTCGCTGCCGCCGCGACATCTTCACCGACCCCGCACTGTTCGAGCTGGAGATGACCCACATCTTCGAAAGCAACTGGGTCTATCTGGCACACGAGAGCCAGATCCCCGAGATCAACGACTACTTCACCACCACCATCGGCCGCCAGCCCATCGTCATCACGCGCGGCAAGGATGGCAAGCTCAATGCGGTGATCAACGCCTGCGCGCACCGGGGTGCCATGCTGTGTCGCAAGAAGCACGGCAACAAGGGCAGCTTCACCTGTCCCTTCCACGGGTGGACCTTCAACAACGCCGGCAAGCTGCTCAAGGTCAAGGACGAGAAGACCACCGAATACCCGGTGCAGTTCAACACCGAAGGCTCGCATGACCTCAAAAAGGTGGCCCGCTTCGAGAGCTACAAGGGCTTTCTGTTCGGCAGTCTGAACGCCGACGTTCAGTCGCTGGACGATCACCTCGGCGAAACCAAGGTGATCATCGACCAGATCGTTGACCAGGCACCCGAGGGGCTGGAAGTGCTGCGTGGCAACTCCAGCTACACCTACGACGGCAACTGGAAGCTGCAGATGGAGAACGGCAGCGACGGCTATCACGTCAGCTCCGTGCACTGGAACTATGCGGCCACCATGGGGCGCCGCGCAGAAGGCGGCACCAAGGCCGTAGATGCCAATGGCTGGAGCAAGAGCGTCGGCGGCGTCTATGGGTTCGAGAACGGCCACATCCTGTTGTGGACTCAAACCATGAACCCGGAAGTGCGCCCGGTCTACAACCGTCGCGAGGAACTCAAGGAGCGCCTGGGCGAGAGCAAGGCGGGGTTCATCGTCAGCCAGACACGAAACCTCTGCCTGTACCCCAACGTGTACCTGATGGACCAGTTCTCCACGCAGATCCGCGTGACGCGCCCCATCAGCGTGGACAAGACCGAGGTCACCATCTACTGCTTTGCACCCAAGGGCGAGAGCGCAGAGGACCGCGCGGTGCGCATTCGCCAGTACGAGGACTTCTTCAACGTGTCCGGCATGGGCACGGCTGATGACCTGGAGGAGTTCCGCTCTTGCCAGACCGGATACGCGGGCAAGGCTGCACCTTGGAACGACCTCAGCCGCGGCGCGCCGTTGTGGGTGGATGGGCCCGACGAGAACGCCAGGAAGATGGGCATGAAGCCGCTGATCAGCGGCGCACGCAGTGAGGACGAGGGCCTGTTCGTCTGCCAGCACGACCACTGGGCCAAAACCATGCGCAAGGCCGTTCAGCAGCAGCGCCAAGGAGCACAGGCATGAGCAACAACCATGCGGCCATCTGCGCCTTCTTGTACCGCGAGGTGCGTCACCTCGACGATCGCGAGTTCGAGTCGTGGCTCGAACTGTATGCCCCGAGCGTCGAATACTGGATGCCCGCCTGGGACGACGACGACCGGCTTACCGACGACCCGCACAGCCAGATCTCGCTGATCTACTACCCCAACCGCAATGGGCTGGAAGACCGGGTGTTTCGCATCAAGACTGAGCGATCCAGCGCGTCCATGCCCGAGCCGCGCACCAACCACATGCTGAGCAATGTGGAGGTGCTCGCCGAGCGCGGCGACGAGGTCGACGTCCGCTACAACTTTCATACGCTCAGCCACCGCTACAAGAAGACCGACCACTACTTCGGGACCATCTTTGCCACGCTGCGCCGTGGCGGCGACGCCGGTTACCTGTTCGCCCGCAAGAAGATCGTGCTGAAGGACGACTACATCAGCCAGGTCGTCGACATCTACCACCTCTGAGGTGCGGGGAGACACACGATGAACAACTACCGCATCGCGCTGAACTTCGAAGATGGGGTCACCCGCTTCGTGGACTGCGGCGCCAACGAAAAGGTGCTGGACGCGGCTTTCCGCCACCGCATCAACTTGCCCATGGACTGCTCCGACGGCGTGTGCGGCACGTGCAAGTGCCGCGCTGAATCTGGCAGCTACGACCTCGGTGACGATTACATCGACGAGGCACTGACGCAAGATGAGGCCAGCCAAGGCTTGGTGCTGACCTGTCAGATGGTTCCCAAGTCGGATTGCGTGATTGCCGTCCCGGTGCCGTCGTCTGCTTGCAAGACCGGCACGGGGAAGTTCGGCGCCGCTGTTTGCGAGGTGACGCCATTTGGCGACGCGGCCTACGAGCTCGCCTTGGACACGACGGCAGAGGCCCCGGCTTTCCTGCCCGGCCAGTACGTCAACATCGAGGTGCCGGGCAGCTCAGGCCTGCACCGCTCCTATTCGTTCAGCTCAGCCCCCGGCAACAAGCGCCTGACGTTCATGATCAAGCAGGTGCCCGGTGGCCTGATGAGCGGGTGGCTCAGTGGTGCGCTGCCTGGGCAGCCACTGCAGGTAACCGGCCCGCTGGGCAGCTTCTACCTGCGGACGGTCACACGGCCCTTGCTGTTCCTGGCTGGCGGCACGGGGCTCGCACCGTTCCTGTCCATGCTGGAAGTGCTGGCTCAACAAGGCGCATCGCAACCTGTTCACCTGATTTACGGCGTCACGCGCGACCAGGATCTGGTGATGGTGGACCGGCTGGCCGCATACGCGCACCGCATTCCGGGATTCACGTTCCACACCTGCGTCGCGGACCCACACACCAAGCATCCCCACCAGGGCTATGTGACTCAGCACATGCCCGCGCAAGCACTGCATGGCGGCAACGTCGATGTGTACCTGTGCGGCCCTCCGCCAATGGTGGATGCGGTGCAGCGGCACTTCAAGACTGCCGCCATCGAGCCGGCAAGTTTTTACTACGAGAAGTTCTCTCCCAACCAGGCGGTGATGGCATGAGCAACACGCAACGTTTTCAAGACAAAGTGGTGCTGGTGACAGGGGCCGCTCAAGGCATCGGCCGCGGCGTGGCGCAACGCATTGCGGCCGAAGGCGGCCAGGTGCTGGCCGTGGACCGCTCCGACATCGTGGACGAGGTGGTGGCGCACATCCGTGAATCAGGGGGCGTGGCAGCCGCTGCGCAGGCCGATCTCGAAACCTATGCCGGCGCACAGGATGCGGTCGCGCAATGTTTGGCCCGCTTCGGCCGCGTCGATGTGCTGATCAACAACGTCGGCGGCACGATCTGGGCCAAGCCCTACGAGCACTACGAAGAGCAGCAGATCGAGGCCGAGATCCGACGCTCACTGTTCCCCACCTTGTGGTGCTGCCGTGCGGTGCTGCCGCACATGCTTGAGCGCAAGCAGGGCGTGATCGTGAACGTGTCGTCGGTGGCAACGCGGGGCGTGCATCGCGTGCCGTACTCCGCGGCCAAGGGCGGGGTGAACGCGCTGACCGCGTCGCTGGCCATGGAGCACACCCGCAACGGTATCCGCATCAACGCCACGGCGCCTGGCGGTACCGATGCGCCGCCGCGTCGCGTGCCGCGCAACCAAGCTGCGACCAGCCAGCCAACGGCCATCGAGACGGCCTGGTACCAAGGTGTGATTGACCAGACCAAGGACTCCAGCTTGATGCACCGGTACGGATCGATCGCCGAGCAGGTCGCGCCGATCCTGTTTCTTGCGTCCGACGAGTCCTCCTACATCACCGGTTCGGTCCTTGCGGTCGCCGGCGGCGACCAGGGCTGACTGGAACCACAAAACATACGGAGACAAGACCCATGAGACACATCGATCTGCACAAACTGGCCGACGAGGCGAAATTCAACGGCTTTCACCGCGGTGTCCTGCTCTGGTGCGCGCTGATCATCATCTTTGACGGCTACGACCTGGCCGTTGCCGGCATCGCATTGCCGTCGATCATGAAAGAAATGGGCGTGAGCCCGACCAATGCAGGCTTCATGGTCAGCTCAGCCCTGTTCGGCATGATGTTCGGGGCCATCTTTCTCGGCACGATTGCCGACCGCATCGGCCGCCGACGCGCGATCGCCATCTGCGTCGCGCTGTTCAGCGTGTTCACGGCTGCGGCCGGCCTCACCAGCGACCCAGTCGCTTTCAGCGTCATGCGCTTCCTGGCGGGTCTGGGCATCGGCGGCGTCATGCCCAATGTGGTCGCGCAGATGACGGAGTACTCGCCGCGCAAGATGCGCAGTACCCTGGTCACGCTGATGTTCAGCGGCTATGCCGTGGGCGGCATGCTGGCAGCGGTGGTGGGCAAGGGCTTGATCGAGAGCTACGGCTGGCAATCCGTCTTCCTGGCCGCGGGTTTGCCGGTCCTGCTGATCCCGGTCATCCTCAAGTCCATGCCCGAGTCCATGCCCTTTCTCATCAAGACACGGCAGACCGTACGCCTGCAAGAGATGGCCGGGCGGCTGGATCCCAGCTACCGGCCGCAGTCGAGCGATTCCTTTGACCTGCCGCAGCAGGACCGCGACACCAGTGCGCCCATCGGCAAGTTGTTCCAGGACGGCCGAGGCTTCAGCACCGTGATGTTCTGGATCGCCTTCTTCATGTGCCTGTTCATGGTGTATGCGCTCAGCTCCTGGCTCACCAAGCTGATGGCCGGCGCCGGCTACACGCTGGGCTCGGCATTGACCTTCGTGCTGGTGCTGAACTTCGGCGGCATGTTCGGCGCCATCGGCGGGGGCTGGCTGGCCGACCGCTTCAACATCAAGGTCGTGTTGGTCGGCATGTATCTGCTGGCGGCAGTGTCAATCAGCTTGCTTGGATACCCGGTACCCACGTCAGCGCTCTTCGTGCTGGTCGGGTTGGCAGGGGCCTCCACCATCGGCACGCAGATCGTCACCTACGCCTATGTGGGCCAGTACTACCCGATGGCAGTGCGCTCCACCGGTATCGGTTGGGCCTCGGGCGTGGGTCGCAGCGGTGCCATCCTGGCGCCCATCGTGATTGGCAGCCTGGTGGCGATGGCGCTCCCATTGGAGACGAATTTCCTGGCTATCGCCCTGCCAGCACTGATCGCGGCTTTGGCGGTGTTCTGCATCAACCACGGCCGCGCTGCGCAAGCACACAGTGCCGTCCACACAGAGCGGCCTGTTGCACCGGGCACGCCCGCGGTCGCCGCCAAGTGACCGAGTTGCATCGTCACCCCGCTCCCCGCAGCTCAAAACACAGGTTGTCATGATCAACAAGATCGCCCATTCAGTTGCCGAGGCCTTGACCGGCATCGAGGACGGCGCCACCGTACTGATCGGCGGCTTCGGCACGGCCGGCATTCCCAACGAACTGATTGACGGCCTGATCGCGCAAGGCGCCAGGGACCTCACTGTCGTCAACAACAACGCAGGCAATGCGGAGGTCGGCCTGGCCGCGCTGCTGAAGGCAGGCCGCGTGCGCAAGATCATCTGCAGCTTCCCGCGGCAGGCAGACAGCCAGGTGTTCGACGGCCTGTACCGCGCCGGCAAGTTGGAGCTCGAACTGGTACCGCAGGGCAACCTGGCTGAGCGCATCCGTGCGGCCGGCGCCGGCATTGGCGCATTCTTCTGCCCGACGGGTTTCGGCACCGAACTGGCCGGCGACCGCGAAACACGCGAGATCAATGGCAAGCAGTACGTGCTGGAGTACCCCATCCATGGTGATGTCGCCTTGATCAAGGCCGAAGCGGGCGACCGCTGGGGCAACCTGGTTTACCGCAAGGCAGCGCGCAACTTCGGCCCCGTGATGGCGATGGCCGCGCGGCGCACCATCGCCACGGTACACGACATCGTGGAGCTCGGCGCGCTGGACCCGGAGGCCATCGTCACGCCGGGCATCTTCGTCAACAGGGTCGTCCAGATCGACCGCGTCGCTACTCAGGCCGGTGGCTTCAAGAGGGCGGCATGAGCATGAACTATCCACGTCGCACCAAGGAGCAGCTCGCAGCGCGAGTGGCCCAGGACATCTTCGACGGCGCCGTCGTCAACCTCGGCATCGGCCAGCCCACGCTGGTGGCCAACCACCTGCCCGCCGGGCGCGAGGTGATCCTGCACAGCGAGAACGGCATCCTGGGCATGGGTGCTGCCCCGCAGCCGGGCCACGAAGATTACGACCTGATCAATGCCGGCAAGCAGCCCGTGACACTGCTGCCGGGCGGCGCGTACTTCCACCATGCAGACAGCTTCGCGATGATGCGCGGCGGCCACCTGGACATCTGCGTGCTGGGTGCGTTCCAGGTCAGTGCTACAGGTGACTTGGCCAATTGGAGCACCGGGGTGCCCGGCGCCATTCCGGCGGTCGGCGGTGCCATGGACCTGGCCATCGGCGCCAAACAGACCTGGGTGATGATGGACCTGCTCACCAAGCAGGGCGAGAGCAAACTGGTCGAGAAATGCAGCTACCCCTTGACGGGCCTGGCCTGCGTCAAGCGTGTCTACACCGACCTGGCGACATTCGCCTGCACACCGCAGGGCCTGCAATTGCTGGACGCCGTTGACGGCCTGAGCCGCGAGGCGCTTGAAGCGCTCGTCGGTCTGCCTATCGTCGCCGCGCCACCATCCCCTCTGCAAAACCAGGACCTTTCATGACCGAGTCCGTGTTCATCTGCGACGCCGTTCGCACCCCCTTCGGCAAGTACGGCGGCGCGCTGTCGTCCGTGCGTCCGGACGACCTGGGCGCCGTGGTGCTCAAGGCATTGATCGAGCGCAACCCGAGAGTGGACTGGCAAGCCGTTGACGACGTGGTTTTCGGCTGCGCCAACCAGGCGGGTGAAGACAACCGCAACGTGGCCCGCATGTCCCTTCTGTTGGCAGGCCTGCCCTTGGAGGTTCCCGGCACCACCGTCAACCGGCTTTGCGGCTCGGGCATGGATGCCGTCGGCATCGCAGCGCGGGCTATCAAGTCAGGGGAAACCAGTCTGATGATCGCCGGCGGCGTCGAAAGCATGAGCCGCGCACCCTTCGTCGTGCCCAAGGCGGAATCGGCCTTCTCGCGCCACAACACCATCCAGGACACCACCATCGGCTGGCGCTTCGTCAACCCGCATATGAAGGCGCTGTACGGCGTGGACGCCATGCCCGAAACGGCAGAGAACGTGGCAGAGGAATTCGCCATCTCACGTGCAGACCAGGACCGTTTCGCCTGGCGCAGCCAAGCCAAGGCCGCGGCGGCGCAACAGGCCGGCTTGTTCGCGGCCGAGATCGTGCCGGTGCTTGTGCCCCAACGCAAGGGCGAGGCGCTGCGGGTCGCCGTGGACGAGCACCCGCGCGAAACCACGCTGGAAGCGCTTGCCAAGCTCAAGCCTGTGGTGCGGGCCAGCGGCAGTGTGACGGCCGGCAATGCCAGTGGTGTGAACGATGGCGCCTGCGCCGTGCTGCTGGCCAGCGCGGCCGCGGCCGAGCGGCACGGACTCACACCCAGGGCTCGCGTGATCGGCATGGCGACGGCGGGCGTGGCGCCACGCGTCATGGGCATCGGCCCCGCCCCAGCCACGCAAAAGGTGCTGGCGCAGACCGGTCTCACGCTGGAGCAGATGGACGTGATCGAGCTCAACGAAGCCTTCGCCTCCCAAGGCCTTGCCGTGCTGCGGCAGCTCGGTTTGGCGGACGACGACGCGAGAGTCAACCCGCAAGGTGGCGCCATTGCCCTGGGCCACCCGCTGGGTGCCAGCGGTGCGCGCTTGGTGACCACGGCCATCGCGCAACTGCACCGCGGTGGCGGCCGCTACGCGCTGTGCACCATGTGCATCGGGGTGGGGCAAGGCATTGCACTGATCGTCGAACGCGTTTGAGTGAGGAGCGTCATGCCAAAAGGCAATCCTTCAGCACCCGTGCTCCTGAGCACTGCGCGCGGCACTTTCCGCGTCACGGTGGATGGCGATGCGGCTGCGCCGGCGCTGATCCTGTCCAACTCTCTGGGCACCAACCTGGCGATGTGGGACCCGCAAGTCGCGTCGTTCTCCGAGCATCACCGGCTGATCCGTTACGACACGCGCGGCCACGGCGGCAGCCCAGTCACGCCGGGACCCTACAGCGTCGCGGAGCTGGGGCAGGACGTGCTGGCAGTGATGGACGCATTGAACATCGAACAGGCAGCGTTCTGCGGCATCTCGATGGGAGGCCACACGGGCCTGTGGCTGGGCATCCATGCCAGCGCCCGCTTCAGCGCGATCGCGGTGTGCAACAGCGCAGCCCGCATCGGCACGGAACAGGGCTGGAACGAGCGGGCCGCGACGGTGAATCAAGGCGGTCAGGCAGCAATGCAGGCCCTGGCCGCGTCGGCACCGGGCCGGTGGTTCAGTGCCGACTTCGTCGCCGCGCAAGCCGCCACCGTGCAAGCCGCACAAGCCTGGATCACCGACACCGCACCTCAGGGTTATGCGGCCTGCTGCGGGGCACTTGCCAATTCCGACCTGCGCAGCAAGCTGGGCCACATCACCTCACCCACGCTGCTGCTGGCCGGCGCGTCTGACCCCGTCACCACCACGGCCGACGCACGGGACATGCTGGCCGATATCCACGGTGCGCAGTTGGCCGTGGTGGCGGCTTCGCATCTGTCCAACCTGGAGGCGCCGCAGGCGTTCAACCAGGCCGTGCTGCAATTTCTTGCCACTGCGCATCCGTCTTGAATCCGAGAGGACACCCATGCTGTACCTGGTCCACATGATCGTCAACATCCCTGCCACCCTGGCGCCTGAGGAAGCCGCCCGCATCAAGGCCGATGAGAAGGCCTACTCGCAGCAACTGCAGCACGCAGGTCGATGGCCGCATCTCTGGCGTGTGGTGGGCGAGTACGCCAATTACAGCGTGTTCGATGTGGACAGCAACGACGAATTGCACGACACGCTCAGCAAGCTCCCGCTGTTCCCGTTCATGAAGATCACGGTCACACCGTTGGCCAAGCATCCGTCGTCCATCGTTTAGTCGGCAACTCACGACTGCTGTCAGTCGTGCATCAATTCCGCAATGAGTTTTCTCACGATCGAGAGCGCAGGCGGCTCGGCTCTGCGGGCGAGCGTGACGATCCCGAAACGCGCTGTCGCGCTGATGGCGGGCTTGAGCACCAACTCCACCAAGTCCGGCGCCGCCGTGCGGATGGCGATCAACACCGCATCACTGTGGCGGACCACATCCACGAGACTCGGGATCTCTTCGCAACGCAAGGTGACGCACTCCGACGGATGAGCCGCCGGACCATAGCGCTCAACCATCGTGCGCGCGACTTCATCACTCAGCGGTGTAGAGGCGATCGGAAACTGGCGCAAGGCGTCGAAGCGCAGAACGCCCTTCCAGCGGGTGAGCGGATGCCCTTCGCGCACCATGAAGGCACCGCGCATTTCGACCACGTTCGCCACCCGCAGGTCGGGTGCCGGCGACAGTGAGCGCACATCGACGACCAGCGCATCGAGTTCCCGTTCGCGCAAGCGTCGGGCGAGCATGTCGGTAGGCCCGCGCGCAACCTCGATGTGAATCGTGGGATGCGATTTCGCCATCATCTTCAGCAGCGGTGTCATCAGCATCGCGCCCGGCCCCGAGCCCAGCCCGATGCGCACGGTGCCCGATCGGCCCTCCCGCAAGACCAGCCCGCTGCCGGCCAATTCGTCTGCGTCGAAGACCAATTGCCGGGCGCGCTGCAACGTCTCTGCACCGAAGGGCGTCAGTATGCTGCGACGCCCGACCCGGTCAAACAGCGGCTGCCCCAGTTCTTCCTCCAGCGCCCTGATGCTGCGGCTCAACGCCGGTTGGGTCAGGAACAACGCCTCGGCGGACCGTGTGAACGATCCGCTCTGAGCGAGAGAAATCAGGTGTCGAAGCTGAACCAGCGTCACGGGTAAACCTGTGCAATGCATGCAATGGACTCATCATATCGGCATCAACAATGCATTGGACGTCTCCCCGTCCGAAACCTACATTGATGACATCCGAAGCCCCTACCTGACCTCACCGGAAAGAGTTGCCATGACGAAAACCCAACGCTCAGTGACCTTGATCGCCGGCCTTCTGCTCAGTGCCTCCGCCGCCATCGCCCAGACATGGCCCACGAAGCCGGTCAACCTCATGGTGCCTTACCCGGCGGGCGGCCCCTCCGACGCCATCGCTCGCATCTTCTTCAACCCGCTCGGCAAGGAGTTGGGGCAGCAGGTGCTGGTGGAAAACCTCGGTGGCGTCAGCGGCGCGTTGGCGGCTCAGAAGGTGCTGGCTGCGCCCTCCGATGGCTACTACATCTTCCAGGGCTCGCCCAACGAGGCGATCCTGTCTCCGCTGGCCAATGCCGCGGTGAAGCTCAAGACCGAGGACTTCCGCCTGGTGCACCCGGTGGCCGATGCAGTGATGGTCTTCGTGACGCGCAAGGACCTGCCCGTCAACAGCGTCGACGAGCTCATTGCCCTGGCCCGGAAGTCGGCGGACAAGCCGCTGACCTACGGCAGCGTGGGTGTCGGCTCGCTCTACCACTTGATCCTCGAAAACGTACAGACGCAGACCGGCGTCAAGCTGGCGCATGTGCCCTACAAGGGCAATGCGCCGCTGCTGCAGGACATTGGTGGTGGCCAGGTCGACTTCGCCGTGCTCGTCTACAGCGCCGCGATGGGGGCACTCGCCGATCAGGGGCGCCTGAAGGTGATTGGTCAGTTGGGGGCTCAGCGCTCGGAGCTGCTGAAGGGCGTGCCTGCGGCCGGTGAAAGCCAGTCGTTGAAGGACTTCTCGTACAAGATCTGGACCGGCTTCATGGTGCCGAAGAACACGCCAGAGCCTGTCGTCGTGCGCCTGCACGCAGCCATCGGAAAGGCGCTGCAAGACCCGACGGTACGCGCGCAACTGGCGGCGCAGACCCAGATGCCGGCAGCCCCCATGTCGCTTGCAGAGTCGGCGAAATTCTTCGATACCGAAACCTCGCGTTATCGCGCCATCGCCAAGCAGATCCACCTGCAGCCACAGTGAGCCGTCCGTGACCTACTTGTTGCAGGCTCTGCAGGCCCGGGCTGGTGAATTCATCAGCCTGCGCCGTGACATCCACCGCCATCCTGAGTTGGCTTTTCAGGAACACCGTACGGCCAGCTTGGTGGCGGACAAGCTCGAGGGCTGGGGCTATTCGGTCCAGCGCGGGATCGGGAGCACTGGCGTGGTCGGCACTCTTGTGCGCGGCAACAGCGCCCGGCGGCTGGGCATCCGCGCCGACATGGACGCGCTGCCGATCAACGAAGACAGTGGCAACGCCTGGTCGAGCGTCCACCCCGGGGTCATGCACGCATGCGGTCACGACGGCCACACGGCCATGCTGCTGGCTGCGGCGCGCCATCTGGCCGAACAAGGTACTTTCGACGGCACGCTGCACCTGATCTTCCAGCCTGCGGAAGAAGGTGGCGGCGGCGCGCTTCGCATGATGGACGACGGGCTGTTCGAACGCTTCCCTTGCGATGCTGTCTTCGCGATGCACAACATGCCCGGCATCGCACAGGGGCACTTCGTCCTGCGAGAAGGGGCTGCCATGGCCTCGTCGGACTACGCCACGATCACGCTCACCGGAACCGGTGGGCATGGCGCGATGCCGCATCGGGCAGCCGACCCGATCGTGGCTGCAGCCAGCATCGTCATGGCGCTGCAGACCATCGTCTCACGCAACATTGACCCGCTCCAGGCTGCGGTGGTGACTGTGGGTGCGCTACACAGCGGCATGGCCAACAATGTGATACCGGCCAGTGCCACGCTGGAGATCAGCGTGCGAGCACTGGACCGCGAGGTGCGTGCCACGATTGAGCGCCGCCTCAAGGCCCTGGTGGCAGCGCAGGCCGACAGCTTCGGGGTCAAAGCGACGATCGACTGGAAGCCAGGCTATGCCGTACTGGTCAATACGGCGGCTGAAACCGACTTTGCGCGTGAGGTGGCGATCGAGCTGGTTGGCGCTGAGCGAGTGACGCCACAAGGCCCACCGCTGACGGGCAGCGAGGACTTTGCCTTCATGCTGGAGCGTGTCCCGGGCAGCTACGTGCTGATCGGCAACGGTACCGACGCCACCAGTGGTGGAGGTGGCTGCATGGTGCACAACCCTGGCTACGACTTCAATGACCATAACGTGGCCACTGGCAGCGCCTACTGGGCACTGCTGGTTGAACGCTACCTCCTGGCCCACGAGCAAGTCGTTCCATGAGCGTCTGAACCCTGCCTGAACCGCTCCCATCCTCGCACGCTGCGTTGCTGAGGATGGGAGCGTGTTCGGCGCCGCGTGAGAATGATGCGAGTCAGCGGCGGATTCAACCGTTTGCAAGGTTCCCGAGGACCGACTGTTGACAATCGCCGCCGATTGTCCCGCGTGGATCGCGTCGGGGTGATCCATTGTTTGGCGTCCGTTGTCCTCAAGAAGAGCACTAATCGGCTGGGTCAACTCGAACTAACACCGAAGCTACAAATTGGATCTGTCTGACGCGATCCTGAACACCCGCGCGACCTATGATCAACCAGACGTGATGTCCGGTCTGCCCTTTTTAACAACCACGTTTAGACAAGTCACACAGCCATGAGGCGACTTGATCGGATCAAAACCAACCTGGCGCTGGACTGGCGCCACGCGAAAAGTGTGGCGTGCCCGCGCACATATTGAGTGGGCACGCCCCGGACGGCACACGGCTTCCTGGTCAGGCGCCAGACCGGTGGAGATAGCTGGTCAGCGCCTGCTGCAAGGCATTGCGCCGATTGCGCCAGGCGAGGTTGGTGCCGGGGGCACACAAGGCGCACACCACCGTCTCCACCCCCAGGCGGTGCAGCGTGGCTATTGAAGCGATGCCGGCCGCTTCCAGCCGTTCGATCACGATCGGGCCCAGCCCGGGCGTCTTCAACAAGTGCCGCCGCTCGGCATCGGCGAACCGGGGGCTGGCGGTGGGCGATGCGTGCGCCATGCGGTCAGGCTTCGCGCTGGAAACGGTGCGTGCCCCCTGCCCGCTGCAACGGTGGCTGCCCCGGCAGGCAGAATGTGGTTGGCAGACCGTCCGGCAGCTGCCATTCATGCCAGCAGGCCCCATCAGCCATCACGCCCCAGGTTGCCACCACCGGGCCATGCACCGTGTGCTGCACCGCGCGGCCACTGCCCAGACGGGCGTCCATCAAGGGCCGGCACAACACCGCCGCAAAGCCCGGGCTGGCGGCTTCCACGCCAGCCACACGGCGGTACAGGAAGCCCGTCACGGCACCCAGTGCGTAGTGGTTGAACGAGTTCATCGCCACGTCACCGGTATCGCCATTCCAGCGCTCCCAGATGGTGGTGGCGCCGCGCACCACCATGTATCCCCAGCTCGGGAATTCGGTGCGCAGCAAGAGCTCAACGGCCAGGTCGGCATGGCCATGCGCTGCCAGCACGTCGAGGCTGTAGGGCGTGCCCAGAAAACCGGTGGTCAACAGGGTGCCGCGTGCGCGGATGGCAGCGGCCAGGTGTGAAGCCGCCGCAGCGCGCAAGTCGTCAGGCAGCAGATCAAACGCCAGCGCCAGGATGTAGCCGGTGTGGCTGTGGTTGCCCACCTGCCCTTCGGCCTGCACGAAGCGCGCATTGAACGCCGCCCGCACGCGCTGCTGCCAGACGGTGAAATGCGCCGCGCGCTCGGCGCGCCCGCTGACCCGCGCCAGCTCGGCCATCATGCCCAGCATGCGGGCCCAGCAGGCCGTGGCGGTCAGCAGCTTCGGCGTGGTTTCGTCCATCAAGGTCTTGGCGTCAAGCGACAGCCAATCGCCAAAGTCCACCTCGCGCCGTTGCTGCCACAGGCCATCGGGGTTGACCTCGGCGATCCAGTGCATCCACCGCTCCATCGAGGCCCAATGCTCGTCCAGCACGGTGGTGTCGGCGTAGTGGCGCCACAAGGTGTGCGGCAGCACCACGCCAGCGTCACTCCAGCCATGTGCGCCGTAGGCGGGCAAGGCGGGCGGGTTGGTGTCGGCATAGGCGCCGTCGGCGCGCTGGCTGGCCCGCAAATCACCGAGGAACCGGCGGGTAAAACCCCGCACATCCATGTTGCAGGCCGCCGTGGGCCAGAACACCTGCGCATCGCCCGTCCAGCCCAGGCGCTCGTCGCGCTGCGGGCAATCGGTGGGCACGCCGACGAAGTTGCTGCGCTGGCTCCAGAAGGTGTTGTGCCACAGGCCCTGCAGCACGGGGTGGCTGCTTTCAAACTCGCCCGTCACGGCCAGGTCGCTGTGCACCACCACGCCGTCGATGTCGCTGGCTTTCAACTCGCCCGGCCAGCCACTGACCTGCACATAGCGGAAGCCGTGGTACGTGAAGCGCGGCGCCCAGGTCTCGCCAGCAGCATCGCCTCGCAAGGTGTAGCGGTCGGTGCAGCGGGCGGCGCGCAGGTTGCGCATGTCGATCTGGCCGTCATCACCGAGGATTTCGGCGAAGCGCAGCGTCACCGTTCGGCCGGCCTCACCCCGCACCCGGATACGGCACCAACCGGCGAAGTTCTGGCCGAAGTCGAGCACATGCTCGCCGTTGGGCAGTTGGGTGATCTGGCGTGGCGCCAAGCTCAGCGTCTCGCGGATTGGCTCACTGCCCTGAAGATGCAGGGCGCAGGGCGGCACCGGTGCCGCCCAGACAGGCAGCCAATCTCGGTCATCGAAACCCGGGCTGGCCCAGCCGGCCTGCTCCAGCCGCGCGTCATGACTTTCACCGTGGTAAATCTCGGCAAAACGCACCGGGGCGGTGGCGCTGCGCCAGGCGGTGTCGGTGCCCCACACCTGCGTGCTGCCGTCGGCCAGCAGCACCTCCAGACGTGCCCACAAACGGCGCGGCGCTGAGCCAAACGGATAGCGGCCACGGCCAATCGCCTCGCTGGCGTAGAAGCCGTCCCCCACCATCACGCCCAGCGCGTTGGGGCCGGCGTGCAGCAGCGCGGTCACGTCATGGCTTTGCACCAGCAAGCGCACACGGAAGTCACTGTTTTCCGGTGTCAGCAAAGCATCACTGATCCGCTGGCCGTTCAGCAGCGCCTCGTAGCCGCCCAGGGCGGTGATGTGCAGACGCGCCTGCTGCACGGGGCCGGGCAGCGTGAATTCGCGGCGCATCAAGCGCGCGGGCTGAGCGGGCGCCGGGTGCCAGTCGATCGCCTCGACAGGCGCTCGCGCCGGCGCCCAGGCGGGCGCCAGCAGCACCGCATCGGCTGCGTGCCAGCCTTCTTCGGCGCCCTGGCATGTCAACCAGTCAGCCGGCTGCGGCGCCAGAAACACCGCGTCGCCTTGTTCACCCGAGGCCCGCAGCAAAGCCCCGACACCGCCTTGTCGCGGCTCCGCGATGAAGGGGTGGAAGGTGCGCACGGCCACGGCCAGGCGGTGCTCGCCAGCGGCCAGGTCGCCCAGCGCAATGTCTTGCAACTCGCGGCCCGCCATCGGGTCGGTGGAGGCATGCAGCAACACGCCGTCGAGCCACACGCCGGGCAAGCCCTTCTGGGCCGCCACGCTGAGGCGAGCGTCGGTCAATGGCTGGGCGAGCGTGAAGCGCCACACAAAGGCCCGTGGCGCCTTCTCGCCCGGGGTTTCGCCCCAGGCCCACCACCAGCCGGCTTCACGCTCGGCACGGCCGGCCTCGTCTTCAGCGGCCAGCCAGATCAGGCCATCGGCCAGGGCATCAAATTCGGTATCCATGGTCATGCAGTCACGCGTCAAAACGCCCAGGGAGAAAAATCCTCCCCGACCCGGCAGACGCCGGGGTCGGGGTGGAAACCAGGCAGCACCGGAAGACACATCCGGCGCCCGGGGCCTTCACTCATTGGCGGGCCAGCCAAGCCAGGTAGGCGCTCATCCAGCCGTCGCTGGTATTGCCGCGCGGCGCCATGGCGCCGAAGCCGTGGCCCCCACGCTCATACAGGTGCAACTCGACACGCTGGCCGGCCTGCCGCCAGTTCTGGACCATGTCAAAACTGTTGGGCGGGAACAGCGCATCGTCCGCTGCCTGGGCCAGGAACAGCGGCGGCACCGGCTGGCGTGGCTGGGTGGCATAGAAGCCGCCGTAGATCAACGCCAGCGTGGCCGGCATTTCATCAGCGCTGGCTTGCGACACCAGCGCCCGGCCGGTGCGCGCACCCGCTGAAAAACCGATGTAGCCGATGCGCTGCACATCAATGCCCTGCTCGACCGCATGCGCCTTGAGCCAGACCATGGCAGCCTTGGCATCGGCCACGGCCGGTGCGTAGGGCTGCAGATCATCGGTCGCCTTCGGGGCACCGGGCGCAAAGCGCTTGGCGATCTCCTGGTTGATGACGGCAGCGAAGTCATCATCCGGTACCGGCGTGGGGTTGACGCGGTACACCAGCACGAATGCGGTGGTGCCTTCGGCCGCGAGCTTCTGCGCGACCGGCATGCCCTCGTTCTCGATGGCGACGAACTGGTAGCCGCCACCCGGCACCACCAGCACCGCCCGGCCGTTGGCCTGCCCGGCGGCAGGCCGCACCACGAACAGCTGCGGCCGAACCACGTTGCGCACGACACGCTCGCGGCCCAGACCGGTCCACTGGAAGGCCGGGGCGTTGTTGTTTGCAGCGCCACCCAGCTCGATCGGCGCTGGCAACACCATCGGAGCCGCCGGCACGGTGCGAAACACGAAGCCGCCCGGCGCTGCGGGCGCATTGCCCTCGGCTGCAGACGCAGTCATGGGCAGGCACAGTGCAGCCAGCGACAGTGCACTCAGCGTGAGTGCGCGGCGAGCAGCGCGGCGCTTCATGCCGCCACCGCCTCTGGCTGGCTCACCGGCAGCTTGTGGAAAGCGCCGTCCTTCATGATGGCGGCCAGCTTGTGCTTGTCCTGCATCACGGCAACGTCGAGCGTCGGGTCGCCGTCCACCAGCAACAGGTCGGCCAGGAAGCCTTCGCGCAGCAGGCCCAGCTCATCACCCAGGCCCATGATCTGTCCGCCCAGCATCGTCGCGGCACTCAGGGCCTCGGCCGGCGTGTAGCCGAAGTGGCGCACGAACAGCTCCAGGTCCCAGGCATTGCGGCCATTGGGGTTGAACGGGAAACCGTAGTCGCCGCCGGGCAGCAGGCGAATGCCACGTCGGCGCAGCTCGGGCACCAGCACCTTCTGACGGGCCAGCACCACTTCGGCGTCCTGCTTCATGTGCGTCATGTCGAAGTGCGGCGGGGGTGCAGCGTCCAGCGTCGCCTGGATGATGCCGATGCTCGGCGCAACAAACAACTCGTCCTTGTGCGCTTCCAGCAAGTCCAGCGCTTCTTCGTCGGCGTAGGTGCAGTGGTACAGCACGCGGAAGCCCGCCTTCACGCCCAGTTTCACGGCCTCGGCCGCATGGGCATGGCCGGTCAGCCACAGGTCGTTCTCACGCGCAGCTTCGCCCGCGGCCATCAGCTCTTCCGGCGTGTAAAGCAGTTCCATCGATGCCCCCGGCTTGAGCGCGCTCTCGCCCGAGATCAGGAACTTCACCGACTTCGCACCGATGTCCTTGCAGCCCTTGACGAAGGCCGCCACGTTGACCGGACCGGCGCCGTGCTCGTCGGCCTTGCCCGGGTCCAGCAGCGTGCCGTCGCTCGGCGGTTCACGCTCGACGGACGACGGAATCAGGCGCGGGCCGGGCAAGCCGCCGCTCTCGATCTGGTCGCGCAGGCTGATCTCCAGCGTCTTGCTCAGGGCGCCGGCCGAATAGCAGCTGGTGAAGCCATGGTCGAGCAGGATGCGCGCATTGCGTGCAGCCGTCAGCGCGAGTTGCTCGGGCGGCAGGTACATGCCGGGCACGAACTTCTCGACGCTGGTGGGCCAGGTCAGGTGGGCATGGGCTTCGGTCAGGCCGGGCATCAGCACCCCGCCACGGCCGTCGACCAGCCGGGCGTTGGTGCGCGGCACGCGTTGGCCGTCGCGGGCGATGGCGGTGATGCGGTTGCCGTCCACCCGCAGCTCACCCGCGAAGGGCGCGCTGCCGGTGCCGTCAAACAAACGCACGTTGGTGAACACCACGCCCGGCGGTGCGGCGGGCGGCACGTACTGGTGGTCTTGCGGCAGGTCAACCGAATTACCGGGCTGCGGCTGTGGCTGCACCGCATTCACCAGCGCATTGGCCCGTGCGATGGTGCCCAGGTGGTACGCGCTGGGCTTGGGCAGGCGCTGCTGCGTGCTGCGATCCACGGCGATCAGGCCGAAGCGCATGCCGAAACCGAACACCCACTCGAAGTTGTCGAAGGCCGTCCAGTAGGTGTAGCCGGTGATGGGCACGCCGTCGGCGATGGCCGCGTGCAGGCCGGCCAGCGCGCGATCGATGAAGACCACACGACGCTCGTCGTTGTCACCGCAATAGCCGTTCTCCGTGATGATGATGGGCAGCTTCAGCTCAGCCGCCACGCGGCGCGCCACCGAGGCAATCGCCTCGGGCGCAAACTCATAACCGGCGCCGGTGGTTTCCGTGCCGGCAGGCGTGGCCACCTGGCCTTGCGGGCCGTAGATTTCACGGGTGTAGTTCTGCAGGGCAAAGAAGTCATCACCGTCGATGGCGGGCAGCCACTGGCGGAAGTTGCCGTGCCACATGCGGGCGGCGTTCTGCTCACCGCCGGGCACCATGTGCGGCTGCGACAGTGCCAGCGACAGGCCCACCTTCACGCCCGGCGCCACCTTGCGAATGACCGCCCGTGCGGCCATGTGCGCCGCCGAGATCGTGGCCACACCGCGCGCATCACCGGCCATCTGGAAACCGCAGTACGTGATGGGATCGGTGCCGCAGGCCTTGGCCGCGCTCTCGCGCCAGGCCGGTGCGCGCCAGGCCTTCACGTCCACCCCGATCGGCGGCACAAACCCCAGCTGCGAAAACATCGACTGCAGCAGCACGCCGATGTTGCATTCGTTCAGCGTGACCACGCGTTGCACCGCCGAGCCCAGGGCCGGCATCACCTGCGCCACATAGCGGGCAAACAGCTCGGGCGTGCGCTCACCGCGCCAGCCGCCGAGTGGCATCAGCCACTTCGGCGACGTGAAGTGGTGCAGCGTCACCAGCGGCTCCAGGCCGTGCTCCACGCAGGCGTCCACCGCGGCGCGGTAATGGGTCAGGGCCTCGGCGCTGAACACGCCTTCGCTGGGCTCCACACGTGCCCACTCCACCGAGAAGCGGTAGTGCTTGAAGCCGAGGGAGGCGATCAGCGCGATGTCGTCACGGAAGCGCCGGTAGTGGTCGATGGCGATGCCGCTCTTGTCGACGTAAGGCGAGCCTTCGGCCATTTCTTCGGCCCAGGTGTCGCAGTTGTCGTTGAAGCCCTCAACCTGGTGGGCAGCCGTGGCCACGCCCCAGCGAAAGTCCGTAGGAAATTGTGAAGTCATGATGGTGTCGATTCGATAAGCCCCGCCTTGGGGGCAAAAAAGAGATCAAGCCGCCTGAGCGGTGCGCCGCTGGGTCAGCTCGGCGTTCATCTGTTGCAGCTGGGCACGGCCCAGCGGATAGCCCCATGCCATGACGGCGGCCACGCCCAAGGCCATCAGGGCCGGAATCACGCTCATCAAGGCCACGATGCCCTGCTGCGCCATCGGCGCCTGCGCAGCCACGCCGGCCTGGTAAGCGGTGAAGCTCAGCACGCCACCAACGATGGCGCTGCACAGGCCCGAGCCCACCTTGGAGGCGAAGTTGATGGTGGCAACCAAGGTGCCCACCACCCGCTGGCCCTCGCGGCGCTCGATGTCGTCGGCGATGTCGCCACTCATCGAATAGCTGATGGGCGCACTGATGCCCAGGCACAGGTTGCTGAGCAAGGCCAGCGCAAACACCAGCGGCAGGCGATCAGCGCCGCCGAACAGCATGGCGCTGAGCATCACCGCGCCGCTCAGCATCGCGCCCACATAAACGCGCTTCTTGCACAGACGGCGGGTGAGCTGGTCACTGACGATCACACCCAGCACCAGGCCGATGCCGCCCAGCCCCATGAAGGGCCCGATCAGCTGTGGCTGGCCCATCACCACGGCGAAGTAATACACGCCGCTCGACAAGGGCAGGCCGATCAACACGCCCAGCACACACTGCGCCAACACACCCGTGCGCCAGGCGCGGCTGGCCAGCAGGGAACGCAGATCGGCTTTGAGTGCCGCCCGCGGCCCGGACATGGGCGGCACGCGCTCACGCACAAAGGCAAAGCACAGCCAGGTGAACAACAGGCCCAGCCCGGCGAACAGCATGGCCGCAAGCTGGAAACCCTGCGCTGGCACACCGTCCGACAGCACGTCCTTCAAGATCGGGAAGCCCGCGCTGCAGCCGATGACAAAGACGAACTGCACGAGGCTGTTGACGCCCGCCAGACGCAGACGCTCGTCCGGGTCTGGCGCGATCATCGGCATCATCGACTGGAACGGGATCTGGATCAGGCTGTAGGCACACCACAGCGCCACATAGGCCAGCACGTAATACACCGTGCGTGCCGCACCCTCCAGCGGCGGCACGCTGAAGCTCAGCACCAGCGCCAGGGCGAGCACCGGCGCGAACCACAGCAGGTAAGGCCGGGCCTGGCCAAAGCGGCTGCGGGTGGCGTCTACCCGGCGCCCCACCCAGATGTCCCACACGGCATCAACCACCCGCACCAGCAGCAGCAAGGTACCGATGAACGCCGCCGACAGCCCGGCCACGTCGGTGTAGAAATACATCGCCATGCCACCGGTGGCGGTCACGGCCGTGGGCATGAAGTTGCCCAGGCCGTAGGCCACTTTTTCGTGCAAAGGCAGTCGCAGCTTGCTCATGAAAACTCTCAGGTGAGGCCGGCGGCCACGGAGGCTCGCCGGCCGGTCAGATCGCCCCGCTGCCGTGGCAGCGGTGGTCTTGCGGCAGCACTCAGAACTTCACATCCGCCGTGATGCCCACACTGCGGAACGAGTTGCCGCCCAGCGAGTAGGCGTAACCCGAGCCTGCGCCCTTGCCCGGCAGCGGGTAGAGGATGGCGTTGGGCACGCGCTCGTCACCGGCGTTGCGAACGAACAGGCCGACGCCCCACTTGTCGTCCGGGCTGCGCACACCGGTGCGCAGGCCAACGATGGTGTGCGACTGGTAGCTGCACTCCGGTGCCAGCGTGTTGCACAGGCGCACGGCCGTCTTGTAGGTCACATCAGCACCCAGGCTCCATTCGTAGTCGCCGAAGGTGCCGGTGGTGTATTCCACGCCCAGCGTGACCTTGCCCTTGGGCGAATACAGCAGGCGCTGGCCGCCCACATCCTGGCCGTCGAACTGGAAGCCGGTGGGGTACTCGGTGCCGAGAATCACCGCGCTGCTGGCATTCACCGTCAAGCCGGCCATCGGGCGGGCCCGCAGATCCAGCTCCAGGCCATAGCTCAGCACCTTGGGCACATTCAGCGGAATGCAGTTCAGGGCGCCGATGGCCGTCAGGGTGCAGTTCTGCTCCTGGAAGTCCTTGATGGTGGTGCGGAACAAGGCCACGTCCACATCCAGACGGCGGTTCAGCAGGCTGGTCTTCAAGCCCAGCTCGAAGCTGGTCGGCTGCTCGGCCTTGACGATGTCGCCGGTGGTGGTGCCACTGGCGGTGAGCAGGCCCATCGGCGTGTCGTTGTCGATCTGCGGTGCCTTGTAGCCGCGGCTCAAGGTGGCGTAGACATTGGTGTCCTTGTCGAGCACGGCTTGCAGGCCGACCTTGCCCGACAGGTTGCTCTTGGTGATCGACGCCGAGCCGGTCTTGATCGTGGCCGGCAGGGTAAACGGTGCAAACGCCACCACGCTGGACTGGGTCTGCGTGTCTTCCACCTTGTCACGGGTGTAGCGCAGGCCCGCCAAGGCGCTGAACTGCTCATTGAGCTTGAAGCTGGCCTGACCAAACAGGGCGGCCGAGCGGCTGTCAGTCACTGTGTCGGCGGTGTTGGTGATCGAGCGCGGCACCGGCGGCGAGGGCACGTATGGCGGCGGCAGGATGGTGGTGATGATGTGCTTGTCGGAGTGGTAATCCGACAGGAACAGGCCGGCCACCCAGTCGACTTCCTGCTTGCCCGGGCTGGACAGACGCAGCTCCTGGCTGAACTGGCGGATGTCCTTGGTGGAGTCGCTGGTGCGCACCTTGTCCCAGCCTTGCGACATGTCGATGGCTGCCGAATCAGGGCCGGTGCTGCGTTCACGCGCGGCGGTGATCGAGGTCAGCGTCAAGCCGTTGGCCAGGGTCTTGTCGATCTGGGCCGACAGGCCGCTGACACGGGCCGTGTTCAACTCCAGCGCGTCGGAACAAACCGTGTTGTTGCGCAGGCTGACGGTGACACCGCAGGCGGCGAACTCGGCCTTCGGCGCATGGTTGCCGGCGGTGTTGCTGTCATAGGCAATCGCGGGCGCGAAGAAAGTGGCGCCGGTGGCCTTGCTGCGGTCGTGCTCGGCGATCAGGTTGATGGCCAGGTCGGCATCGGGCTTGAGCAGGTAGCGCAAGCGCACGCCGTTGCCGGTGGTGGCACTGTCGGTGTTGTTGAAGACGTTGAAGTACACGCCGGTCTGGCGGTCAGAGTGGGCCGTGACGCGCAGGGCGGAATCATCGGTCAGCGGCACATTCAGGCCGCCGCGCACCACGGTGTTGCCCAGCTTCGAGCCCAGCACATCCGCACCCGACAGCTCGACATTCGCGAAGCCACCGAAGCGCCCCAGCACCGGCGCCTTGCTCACCAGGTTCAGCACACCGGCCGACGCGCTCTTGCCGAACAAGGTGCCCTGCGGGCCGCGCAGCACTTCCACGCGCTCCATGTCGAACAGCGCACCGCCGGCCGTGTTGCCCAGCGGCACGCCGTCGACCACCACGCCGACCGAGCTTTCAGCCGAGGTGGTGAACACCGCCGTGCCGATGCCGCGAATGGAAGCGCTGCCACCGGCGCCGCCGGTTTTCTGATCGCCGAACTCCAGGCTGGCGGCCGACTTGGCCAGATCACCCAGGTCGCGGATGCCCTGCTTTTCAAGCTGCTCGGCATTGACCACGCTCAGCGCCACCGGCACGTCCTTCAGACGCTGGCTGCGCTTCTGCGCCGTGACCACCACGGACTGCACCTCACCGCTGTCGGCCTTGGGCTGATCAGGGGCGGTTTGTGCGCCGACGGGCAGCGCCAGAACGATCAGGCCACCGGCGGCCATCAGGTGAACCAGGGGGCTCAGGGACTTGTGCAGGGTCTTCTGCGGGTTGGTCTGCGCATGCATGTGCGTTGTCTCCGTGGTGGACGTCGGTGGCACCGTGCTGGTGGCCGCGCCTGTGTTGTGGTTCGTGGTTACAGTACCGCCATTGGTAGAAATTGGAAGCGGTTCCTGGAAGCGCTTCCATTATGTGAACCACCACCCCACTGCGCATCAAGGCAAACCCTGACGCATCGAGGCTTCGACATGCCCTCCAAAGCTGCACCTCCGGTTGACAATGCACCGGTGAAATCCCCCGCAACGCCGCCGAAAAAGATCACCATCTACGACGTGGCGCGTGCCGCTGGCGTGGGCACCACCACCGTGTCGCGGGTGCTGAACAACGACCCCGCGGTGAAGCCGCAGACGCGCGACTCGGTGCTGGCCACCATCACCGCGTTGGGCTACCGGCCGAACATCGCGGCGCGCAGCACGGGTGGCGGCAAGTCTCGGTGGATCGCGCTGCTCTACCAGAACCCGGTCATCCATTACATCCACCCGATCCAGCAAGGCGCGATCGACCGTTGCCGTGATGCTGACCACATGCTCTCGGTGCACTCGTGCCAGAACACCGGTCAGGCGCTGATCGACGAGGTGCTCGACATCGTCGACCAGCTGCAACCCAGCGGCGTGGTGCTGACACTGCCATTGAGCATTTCTCCCAAGCTCATCCAGGCCCTGCGGGAACGTCAGGTGTCACTCGTGCGGGTGGCCCCGGCCGGCCTGAACGACCCGGCCGCCCGGGTGTATTTCGACGAGCGCAGCGCAGGTGCCGCCATGACCCGCGCATTGATCGCGCAGGGCCACCGCCGCATCGGCTTTCTGGCCGGTCTGCCCGAAGGCCATCCGCAGCCGGACGAGCGTCGCCAGGGCTTCGCTGACGCCATGCTGGAGGCCGGTCTGAAAGTGCCCGCAGCGCACATGAGTTGCGGCTCGTTCCACTTCGACGAAGCCCTGGCCCCGCTGCGCACGATGCTGAGCCGCAAGCAGCCGCCCACCGCCATCTTCTGCGCGAATGACGATATGGCCGCAGCCGCGTTGCAGGTAGCGGCCGAGCTGAACCTGGCCGTACCGCGTGATCTCTCGGTGGTCGGTTTCGATGACTCCTACATCGCCCGCATCGTGACGCCACGGCTCACCACCATCCGCCAGCCACTGCACGAGATGGGCTGGGAGGCCGTGGACATGATCCTGCGCGGCCAGGCCACCCCCGACATGGGCTACCAGCGGGTGCTGCCGTACCAGCTGGTGGAAGGACGCAGCACGGCCGGCCTGCCCGCCGAAGGATGAGGCCACGGCGCGACGCTGCGCAGCGTGGCGTTGCGCCCCATAAGCCAAAGTGATGGGGCCCCCAAGCGCGGGGCCATTGAGTGCGCCGCAGGTGCTGCCTACAGTGCGGCCACCGCTCGGCCAGGCGCCGGGCAACCTGCCCTTCCACTTGCACAGCGCTGCTGCCACCACCATGTCCACTGCCACCCCGTTCCCCGTGTGGGACGACGCCCGCGCCGCCTCGCTCGACGCGCCCAATGCCCTGCTCTATCGCTCGAACCTGCTGGGCTCGGACCTGCGCATCACCAACTACGGCGGCGGCAACACCTCGGCGAAGATCTGGCAAACCGACCCGCTCACGGGCGAGCAAGTGGAGGTGCTGTGGGTCAAGGGCTCGGGTGGTGATGTGGGCTCGATGAAGCTCGACGGCTTCTCCACGCTGTACATGGACAAGCTGCGCGCACTCAAGGGCCTTTACCGCGGCCTGGCGCATGAAGACGAGATGGTGGCCTACCTGCCCCACTGCACCTTCAACCTCAACAGCCGCGCGGCGTCCATCGACACGCCGCTGCACTCCAGCCTGCCGTATGCGCATGTCGACCACATGCACCCGGACGCCGTGATCGCGATGGCCGCGATGGCCAACTCGCAAGCCATCACCGAGCAGGTGTTTGAAGGCACCGTGGGCTGGATGCCCTGGCTGCGTCCGGGCTACGAGCTGGGTCAGCAACTGGCGGCCTACAACGAGGCTCACCCGGGCCTGCGCGGCATCGTGCTGGGCGGCCATGGCCTGTTCAGCTGGGGCGACACCGCCAAGAGCTGCTACGAGAACACCGTGAGCCTGATCGAGCGGGCCCAGCAGTGGCTGGAAACCGAGCGCACCGCGCGCCAGGTGCAGGTGTTTGGCGGCGCCGCCGTGAGCACCCTGGCCGATGCTGACCGTGACGCCACCCTGGCCCGCGTGCTGCCGGTGCTGCGTGGCCTGTCGGCCGAGGGCGCGCCGAAGCTGCTGCATGTGAACACCTCGCCCGAGGTGCTGGCCTTCGTCAACTCGAACGACCTGCTGCCGCTGGCCGCCCTCGGCACCTCTTGCCCCGACCACTTCCTGCGCACAAAGATCCGCCCGCTGATCGTGCCCGAGGCGGTCTACCAACTCGATGGCGACGCCCTGAAGGCGGCCCTGAACGAGCTGGTGGCCGGCTACCGTGCTGATTACGCTGCCTACTACGAGCGCTGCAAGCGCCCGACCAGCCCGGCGCTGCGTGATCCGAACCCCGTGGTCATCCTGCTGCCGCGCATCGGCATGGTCACCATCGCGAAGGACAAGGCCACGGCGCGCATCGCCGGCGAGTTCTATGTCAACGCCATCAACGTGATGCGCGAGGCCAATGCGGTGGACGAGTATGTTGGCCTGCCCGAACAGGAAGCCTTTGACATCGAGTACTGGTTGCTGGAAGAAGCCAAGCTGCAGCGCATGCCACGCCCCAAGCCCATGGTGGGCAAGGTGGCCGTGGTGACGGGTGGCGCTGGCGGCATCGGCCAGGCGATTGCGCGTCGCATCCTGGCCGACGGTGGCTGCGTGGTGCTGGCCGACATCGACCAGGAAGCACTCGATAGCGTGAGCGCCGAGCTGGCCCGAGCCCACGGCCGTGACCATGTGCGCGGCGTGCGCTGCGACGTGACCGACGAAGCCAGCGTGATCGCCGCATTCGGCCGCGCTGCCATCGAGTTCGGCGGCGTCGACATCCTGGTGAGCAACGCCGGCATCGCCTCGGCCGCGCCGATCGAGGAGACGACGCTGGCCCTGTGGATGCGCAACCAGAGCATCCTGGCCACCGGCTACTTCCTGGTTGGCCGCGAGGCCTTCAAGCAGATGAAGGCCCAGGGCACCGGCGGCGCCATCGTGATGATCGCCAGCAAGAACGGCATGGTGGCCAGCAACCAGGCCACCGCCTACTGCGCGGCCAAGGCTGCCGAGATCCAGCTCAGCCGCAGCTTCGCGCTGGAAGGCGCACCGCTGGGCATCCGCTCGAACGTGGTGAACCCCGACGCGGTGATCCGCGGCTCGAAGATCTGGACTGGCAAGTGGAGCGAGGAGCGCGCCGCCGCCAACAAGATTGGCGAGAACGACCTCGAGGCCTTCTACCGCGACCGCAGCCTGCTCAAGCGCAGCGTGCTGCCCGAAGACATTGCCGAGGCCACCTACTTCTTCGCCGCCGAACACCTCAGCGCCAAGAGCACCGGCAACATCCTGAACGTGGATGCCGGCAACCTCGCAGCCTTTACCCGGTGAACGCCATGACCTTGCCCATTGACGCCACCCTGATCGCCGCGCGCAACGACGCCGAACAACGCGCCGTGCGCAGCGACTACGCCCACCTGGGCGAACAGCTGGAGCGCCGCGGCATCCAGATCGACCAGGTGCGCGAGCAGGTTGCTCGCTTCGGCGTGGCCATCCCCAGCTGGGGCGTGGGCACGGGCGGCACCCGTTTCGCGCGCTTTCCCGGCCAGGGCGAGCCGCGCCATGTGTTCGACAAGCTGCAGGACTGCGGCGTGATCCAGCAACTGGCGCGCGCCACGCCCACCGTCTCGCTGCACATCCCTTGGGACAAGTGCAGCGACTGGGGTGAGCTGCGCGAGGCCGCCGGCTTCCATGGCCTGGGCTTCGACGCCATCAACTCCAACACCTTCAGCGACCAGCCAGGCCAGGCGCACAGCTACAAGTTCGGCAGCCTCAGCCACACCGACGCGGCCACCCGCGCCCAGGCGGTAGAGCACAACCTCGAGTGCATCGAGATCGGCCAGCAGATCGGCAGCAAGGCGCTGACGGTGTGGGTGGGTGACGGCAGCAACTTCCCCGGCCAGCAGCACTTCCGACGCGCGTTCGACCGCTACCTCGAAAGTGCCCGGCAGATCTACGCTGCCCTGCCCGGCGACTGGCGCATGATGCTGGAACACAAGATCTGCGAGCCGGCCTTCTACAGCACCGTCATCCAGGACTGGGGCTCCAGCTTGATGGCAGCGCAACTGCTGGGCCCGAAGGCGCAATGCCTGGTCGACCTCGGCCACCATGCCCCCAATGTGAATATCGAGCTGATCTTGGCCCGCCTGCTGTCAGCCGACAAGCTGGCCGGCTTCCACTTCAACGACAGCAAGTACGGCGACGACGACCTTGACGCCGGCAGCGTCAGCCCCTACCGCCTGTTCCTGGTGTTCAACGAGCTGGTGGCCGCGGCCAAGGAAGGCCTGGCGTTCGACCCCGCCTACATGCTGGACCAGAGCCACAACGTGACCGACCCCATCGAGAGCCTGATGACCAGCGCCATCCAGGTGCAGCGCAGCTACGCCCAAGCCCTGCTGGTTGACCGCGCTGCTCTGGACGCCGCACAGGAAGCCAACGACGCGCTGACGGCCACCCACCTGCTCAAGCAGGCCTTCCAGACCGACGTCACGCCGCTGCTGCAGCGCGTGCGACTGGACGGCGGTGGCGCCATCGACCCGGTGGCCACCTACCGGGCCAGCGGCTACCGCAACCGCGTGGCGCAAACCCGCCCGGCCGCGGCTGGAGGCGGCGGTGGCATCGTCTGAGGCACCGGCACTGCACCTCGGCGGCCACCCTCTGACGGGCATCGTTGACATCGGCAAGACGCACACGCGGCTGATGCTGATCGACTCGGTGGGCGAGTTGGTGCATAAGCGCAACACCGACAGCCGGGCCGTGCCCGGCGCGCTGGGCTATGACGCGCTGGACGTGGCCACCACCGAGGCCTGGTTGTGCGAACAATTGGCCGGCCTGGGCCCGCTGGCCCGGCATCTGCGCCACCTCACCGTGAGCGCGCACGGCGCCGCCGTGGCGGCCCTGCGCGGCGGCGAGCTGGCCCTGCCTGTGGCCGACTATGAGTGGGCGGGCTTCGATGACCGCCCGGCCACGCTGGCCGCGCAGCTCGACCCCTTCGAGGCCACTGGCAGCCCGCTGCTGCCACGCGGGCTGAACATGGGCGTGCAGCTGGACTGGCTGAGCCGCCATGCGGCGGACGAGCTGGCCGCCGCCGATACCCTGCTGCCCTACGGCCAGTACTGGACGCATTGGCTGAGTGGCGTGGCAGGCAGCGAGCTGAGCGCGCTCGGCTGCCACACGCTGCTGTGGCGCCCGCGCGAAAAGACATTCTCTGACTGGGCCCGCCACCGGGGCTGGGCGCAGAAGTTCGCGCCGCTGAAACCGGCCTGGGCCACGCTGGGCCCGTTGCGGGTCGAGCTGGCTACGCGCCTTGGCGTGCCGCGCAGCGTGATGGTGCACACCGGCGTGCACGACAGCAATGCCTGCCTGGCGCGCTACCTGCACCACTGGCCACGGCTGACGCTGGTGTCCACCGGCACCTGGGTGGTGGTGATGGCCCCTGGCGCGGCCCAGCGCCCGCTCGACGCCACGCAGGACCAACTGGCCAACGTCTCGGTGCGGGGCGAATTCGTGCCCACCGCTCGTTTCATGGGCGGGCGTGAGCTGGCCGTGGTGTGCGCTGGTGCTGACCCTGCGGCCGCCAGCCTCGACCGCCTGCCAGCCCTGCTGGCACGTGGCCTGCGGGTGCTGCCCGCCTTCAGCGATCAGGGTGGGCCTTTCAGCGGCCAGTCCGGCTGCCTGGCGATCGACGGCCGCACACTGGACAATGCCGGCTGGCTCGCCACCCTGCCTGTGGAGGCTGACCGCGCCACCGCTGCCGCCTGGTACGCCGCGCAGATGTGCGCCTGGCTGATCGAACACCTGGGCGCCACCGGCCCCGTGGTGGTGGAAGGCCCCTACGCCCACAACCCGGTCATCCTGGCCGCATTGCAAACCCTGCTCGGGCGCGAGGTGCTGCACAGCCTCGATGAGGTCGAAGGCACGGCGCGTGGCAGCTGGCGGCTGTGCCACTGGACCGACCCGGTCAGCGATGCACCGCGCACTGCGCCCATCAGCCAACCAGCGTGGAATGCTTCGCTGCTGCAGGCCGCCCACCGCCACTGGTTGGCGCAGCTGCCGGGCCAAGACTGACGGTCAGCCCAGCACGCAGGCCGCCAGCGCCGCCCCTTCCGCCAGCACAAACTCGCGCAGCGCCTGCTGCACGCTGCTGAGTGGTCGGTCGCGACGGTACAGCAGGCACCAGTCCAGCCACTTGGGCATGCCGGCCACGTCCAGCACAAGAATCAGCCCGTGGCTGATTTCGGTCTGGCACACATGGGCCGACATGAAGCTGATGCCCATGCCCGCCATCACGGCCTGCCGAATGGTCTCCGGCCCTTGCAGCTCGATGGCGGTTTGCACCTGCAGGCCCTGCACCATCATCAGCTGCTCAAGGAACTGGCGCGTTGATGAGCCGGGCTCACGGAACAAGAACGGCTCGTGCCGCAAGTCGGCCCACTGCAGGCCGCGCTGGTCGGCCAGCGGATGGCCGGCCGCCGCCACCAGTACATGCGGGTGTCTGGCAAAGGCCTCCGCCTCCACCTCGGCGTGCGCCGGCGGATAGCCGCCAATGACCAGATCCACCTTGTGTTCTGCCAGCTGTGCCAGCAGGGTGTCGCGCTGGGCGATGCTGAGCTTCACGCGCACCTGCGGATAACGCTCGCGGAAGGCCGTGAGCAGCGCCGGTGCGAAGTACTGGGCCGGCGACACCACGCCCAGGTGGATCTGCCCCTTGAACTGCCCTTCGAGCGAACTCATCGCATCGGCGGCCACCTCGACCTGCGCGAGGATGGCACGGGCATGGCGCAGCAATTCGCGGCCGGCGTCCGTCAGCTGGATGGGGCGCGCATGGGTATCAAACAGGCGCAGGCCGGCCTCTTCCTCCAGCTGCCGTATCTGCTGCGACACGGCAGGCTGGCTCATCGCCATCAGCTCAGCCGCCCGCGAGAAGCTGCTGGTAGATGCCGCCGCTTCAAAGACGCGCAGGCTGCGCAGCGTCAGCTCGCGCATGCGCCGTGAATGAAGCGGGCCAGCAGGCTGCTGACCGACGTGTCGTCAGTGCCCACGCTGTGGCCGCCTGAAAAATGGTTGTGCTCGGGCAGGCAGTGCAGTTGCGGCGCAAAGCCGTGGCGGCTGACCAAGCTGCCAAACAATTCACCAGCCTGCACCTGCATCTGCAGCAGATCGCGCTGGGCGAAGGTGATGAGCATCGGCAGTGGGGCGGCATCGATGTGTTCGACGATGCTCGCGGCATCCCAGGCTGCGGGGTCTGGCCCGAAATAGGCTTCGTTGCGGGGGTCTGGCGTGGCGGTGCCGAACTGCGCGCGCGAGAGGCCCTCCAGCCGGGCGTTGTAGGGCCCGGACATCAACACCGCGCCGGCCACATGCCAGCCGGCCGGCTGAAAACGCCGCAGCAACGTGGCCGCAGCCACATGCGCCGCGCCGGCCGATTCGCCGGCCAGCACACACCGCCGGGCATCGGCCTGGAAGTTCGCAGCCTGGGCCTGCAACCATTGCCAGACCAGCACCACATCCTGCGGGCCACTGGGCCAGACGCTGGCGGGTGCCAGGCGGTAATTGGGCACCACGGTGAGCACGCCCTGCCGGGCGAAATGCCAACCCATGTTGGCCCGTGCGCGCTTGTCGCCCCGGATGAAACCACCGCCGTGAAACATCACCAGCACCGGCCACGGCCGACCGTCGGCTGCGGGCTGCGTGGGCTGGTAGACGTCCAGCACCTGACGCTCGTCGGGGCCGTAAGGCAAGTCGATGTGCAGTTGCACGCCGTCGCGGGGCTGCCGGGCCAGCAGCGGCTCATAAAAGGCCTGGACCTGCGGCAGGTTGAAGCCACTGCCCATGGCGCGCAAGGCGTCTGCATGGGGAAGAGGCACGGAAGGCGATTCAGGCAGCTGGTGCATGGGTGTGATTGTGAGGGGCTGGGCTCAGGCCAGAGCAGCCTCGGCCTGCACGGCGAGGGCATGCACGGGCCAGGCATGGAGCCGCTCGGCATGGGCTTGCAGGTTCGGAAACTGTGTGCCGGGCAAGCCACTCAGCGTGGCCCGGCCGAACGCCCATCCCAAAGCGGCGTCTGCGATGTTGGCTTGCTCACCGCCCAGCCAGGGCGCGCCAGCCAGCGCCTGCTCAGCCACCAACAACTGCTGCGTCAGCTCCGCCAGCGCAGCGGCCTGGACACCCGCATGCGTGTGTTCATCTGCGTGTATGCGTCGGGGCATGCGCAGCCGGTAAATGAGGGGATGCAGGCCCGCATTGGCAAACGCCAGCCAGCTGACCGCTTGAGCACGTGCCCAGGCTTGAGGCGCAGGCGGCAGCAAGCCCGCACCGGGGTGGCCGGCCTCCAGCCAGCTGATGATGGCCAGTGTTTCCGTGAGCAGCCCGTGCGGGGTCTGCAGCACGGGCACCTTGCCCTTCGGGTTCAGCGCCAGAAAGTCAGCCTGACGCTGCTGGCCGTGGGCGAGGGCCACCGGCACCAACTGGAAGGGCACGCCGCACATCAACAAGGCGGTGATGCTGATGCGTGAGCAGGCCCCCGGCGCGGCCCACAACCGCAACGTGGGCTCGGTGGGCGCCGTCGCGGCAGGCATCGTCATTCCGGCAACACTCCGATCTCGCGGGTGATGTCGGCCCAACGGCGGTGCTCGGACTTCAGCCAGGCATCCACCTGGGCCAGCGTCATGCCACCGGCCGCGATCGGCCCGATGCCGGCGATGCGCTCGACGATGTCGCGATCGGCCAGGGCCACATTCAGGTCGCGGTTCACCCGCTGCAACACGGCCTCCGGCGTGCCTGCGGGTGCCACCAGGGTGAACCAGCCCGCCATGTCAAAGCCCGGCACGGTGTCGGCCACGGTCGGGGTGCTCTCGAAACCCGGCACGCGCTGCGCCGTGGTCACGGCCAGCAAGCGCAGGCGGCCCTGGCGCACCAGCGCGGCGGTTGAGGCCAGGTCCGCCACCAGCAGGTCGACATGGCCGCCGAGCGTGTCTTGCGTGGCCACGCCCACCGACGCGTACGACGCCATGTTCAGGTCCAGCTTCAGGCGGGCGGCCAGCAGCCGGCAAACCATGCCGCCAAAGGTGCGTGGGCCTTCGGTGGCCACCTTCACATCGCCTGGCTTGGCCCGGGCCCGCTGCACCAGATCAGCCAGCGTCCGCAGGGGCGAGTTCGCGTCCACCAGCACCGCGAACGGACTGCGTGCCACGAAGGCCACGGGGACGAAGTCTTTCTGGGGGTCATACGGCAGTTGCTTGAACAGGAAGGCGTTGGTGACCAGCGCGGCCGTGGTCGCGAAGTAGAAGTTGTGGCCGTCGGGAGCCGAGCGGGCCGCCGCCTGCGCGCCGATGGTGTTCTGGCCACCCGGCTTGTTGTCCACCAGCACGGCCTGCCCCCAAGACTTGGTGAGTCGATCGGTCAGCAAGCGGGCCACGTTGTCGGGGCCTGAGCCCGCGGGCTGCGACAGCACCCACCGAACTGGTTTCTCGGGCCAGGTCTGGGCCTTGGCGGCCGTGTTCAAGGTCAGGCCTACTGGCAGCGTGCTGGCAGCCAGCGCGAAGGAAAAATGACGTCGTTGCATGCGTTGTCTCCGGTATCGGCGCAAGGTGGAGGGCCGCCCAGCTCTGCGGCTGGTGGTGGCCCGGGGGAATCACATCGAATCAAGACTTCAGTGCAGGGCCAGGCGTGCCTCCTGCAGTAGGGCTGTCAGACCGGCGGCGTCAGCGGCCGTGCCAAAAACGTAGTTGTCTGGCCGCACCAGCGCCGCCACACAGGCGTGGCGCTTGAACCAGGCCGCCAGCACGCCGTCGGCCTCGCGGTCTTCGTGCTCGCTGAGCGCAAAGACGCGCAGCGGCAGGCCGCCTTCGCCGAACTCGCGCACCGCCTCTGCGGGCGCCACGCTCGGGTGCTGCAGAAGCAGCCGCCAGCCACCGCCCAGGCTGTCGTCCATGCGCACCCGTTCGCCACCGGCGGCCACCAGCCACGGCTGCGGGCTCAAGGTGCCGCGTGCCGTGGTGTCGTGGGCAGACAGCAGACCCTGCTCCAGCCGGGGCAGCACGTCTTGCCGTGGGGTGTCTTTGACGACGCCGCCGCAATCGGCCAGCAGGCGAGCGTCGCGGGCACGGGCCAGGCCCACATCACGTTCGCAGATCAGCGCGCCCACAGCCTTGATGCGGGTGGTGAGTTCACGCACATGCGCGCCGCGCTCTGCGCCGTAGCTGTCGAGCAGGCGCTCGGCAGCGTCGCCCTGCACCTCACCGCGCAGCACGCTGCTGAGCTTCCAGCACAGGTTGGCCACGTCACGGATGCCCTGGCACATGCCCTGCCCGAGGAACGGCGGCTGCATATGCGCGGCATCACCGGCCAGGAAGATGCGGCCGGCGCGCCAGCGTTCAGCCACCAGAGCGTGAAAGCGGTAGCTGGACTGGCGCCACAAGGTGCCGTCCTCCGGCGTCAACCAGCGTGACAGCAGCGCCCAGGTGGCCTCCGGTGTGGCGGCCTGCTGCGGGTCTTCGCCAGCCTTGAGCGAGATCTCCCAGCGGCGGTGGTTGCCCGGTCCGATCACCAGCGTGCAGGGGCGTTCGGGCTCGCAGTACTGCACGCTGGTGGTGGGCAGCTTGGCCAGGCCCTGCTCATTCACCAGCACATCCACCACCAGCCAGGGCTCATCAAAATCAAGATCCACCAGCGGAATGCCCAGGCTGCCACGCACGCCGCTGCTGCCACCGTCGCAGGCCAGCACCCACTTGGCTTCCAGAGCCTGCGTGGCGCCATCCGCGGAGCGGGTGTGCAGCAGCACGCCGTCACCGCGCTCGGCCACGTCGGTCACCGTCACGCCGAGCGCCACGGTCACGTTGGGCATCTCAGCCACCCGGGCCCGCAAGGCGCGCTCCACCGGCGGCTGGGTGAACACCATCGAAGGCACATGGCCTTGCGGGTAAGGCGGCGCCACCATCGTCATGCGCCGGATGAGCTGGCCGTCCACACCAAAAAATTCGGACGGCGTGAAGGGCTCGCAGTACGGGGACACCGCCTCCAGCAGGCCGAGCTGCTGGAACACGCGCATGATCTCGTGGTCCAGCGCAATCGCGCGGGGGATCTCGTAGACCTCGGTCAGGCGATCGCCCACCCACACCTTCAGGCCCGCCTGGCCCAGCAGCGCGGCGGCGGTGGCGCCAGCGGGGCCGAAGCCCACGATGGCCACGTCAAATGCGGTCGACATCGACTCAGGCCTCGTTGCTGATCGGGTTGACCAAGGTGCCGATGCGTTCGATCTCGACCTCGATGACATCGCCGGCCTTCATCCAGACGGGTGGTGTGCGGGCCTGGCCAACGCCGGCGGGTGTGCCCATGGCGATCACATCGCCCGGCTCCAGCGTCATGCATTCCGACAGCAGCGAGATGGTTTCGGCAACGCCCCAGATCATGTCGCTGGTCGTGGCGTGCTGCATCATCTGACCGTTCAGGCGACTCTGGATGGTCAGGCCCGTGGCACCGGGTGCAAGCTCATCGGCCGTGACCAGCACCGGACCAAAACCACCGGTCGCATCGAAGTTCTTGCCGATGGTCCACTGCGGGGTGCGCTTCTGATAGTCACGCACCGACATGTCGTTGAAGCAGGTGTAGCCAAACACGTGCTTGAGCGCATCGGCCTGCGACACGTGGCGCGGCACCTTGGTGCCAATCACCAGCGCCAATTCGGCTTCGTAGTCGAACTTGGCCGAGACACGCGGCACCACGCCGGCCGCGCCGTGCGACAGCAAACTGCTCTTGCCGCGGTAGAAGAACCACGGGTATTCCGGCTTCTCGCGGCCACCTTCCTTGGCATGGTCGAAGTAGTTCAGCCCCAGGCAGATGATCTTGCCCGGCTCAGGCACCAGCGGGGCCAGGGTCAGCTCGGCCAGCGGCACGCGCGGGGCGTCCGATGCCAGTGCGGCGCGGCCAGCGGCCAGCAGGTCGGTGCCCGCTTCAAGGGCGCGGCGCAAGTCGCTGGTCACGGGCACCACAAGGGCGCCGTCGAGCACGCCCACATGGGGCTGGCCGTCTTTCAGGTAGGTGGTGAATCGCATGTTGGTCTCCTGGGGGGTGTGTCTGTGTGTGTGTTGGTCAGCGGGCCGGTGCAAAGAAGACCGCCCGCTGGGCAGCCTTCAGTTCAGGCGTTGGCGGAATGGCAATGCCCCACTGGTCGATGCGGCCGGGCGGCCAGGTCCAGTCAGTCGGGCTGCCGACTGGATAGCTGTCGTCGATCTGCTCGACTTCCGCCGTGTACTCAATGACGACGCCGAACGGATCGATGAAGTAGTTGAAGGCGTTGTCGCCCGGGCCATGACGGCCGGGGCCCCACTGGATGCCGTGACCGGCATCACGCATGCGGCCGCCGCCGCGCATCACATCGTCCAGCGTGGGCACCACAAAGGCGATGTGGTTGAGCGCGTCGTTGTCGGTGTCACCGATCGCGAGCGAGTGGTGATCCGCGTTGCAGTTCATGAAGGCCATGATCCGGGTGCGGTCCGCCAGCACGAAGCCCAGCGCCTGCTCCAGAAACGCCCGGGTGAGCTCGACGGCGTGGCTGTTGAGCACGGCGTGCGCCAGGCGTTGCGGCCGGTCGGCCGGCGCGGGCGCATCAGGCGTGCGGCGGGCGTCGCCGTGCACCACCTCGAACCGGCGCCCGTCGGCGTCACGAATCACCACACAGTGGCCACCCGCCGGGCCTTTGGCCGGTGTGCCGGCGGTCACTTCCACCACACCACCCGCAGCCAGCGTGGCCAACTCGATCGCGCCGAGCGCCTCGGCCGTGCGGGCACGCAGGGTGATGTGCAGCAACTGCGGCGTGCCCGGGGCTTCGCTGAGCGCAAGCAGGTGGTGGTCGGCGCCGCTGCCGCGCAGATACAGCACGCCGTCGACACGGTCGGCCACGGTCAGGTGCCAGACCTGGGTGTAGAAGGTTTCCGCAGCGGCCAGGTCAGGGACGGTGAGGGCCACGCTGCGCAAGGCCTGAACAAGAGGTGATTTCATGGTTGCTCCAGAGCCAGTGCGCTGCCGGCGCGTGGGCCGAGGAAACGACGGGCGTTGTCAAAGGCGAGCGCGCGGCTCGTGTGCTCGTCCAGCCCGGCTTCGGCCAGACGTGCCAGCGGCGTGCGCTCGTGGAAATTGAAGGGGTAGTCGCTGCCGACCATCAGCTGGCTGGCGCCAAAGGTGTGAACCAGGTGCTGCAAGGTGGGCGCATCGAACGCCAGGGTGTCCACAAAGAGTTGCCGGGCCTGTTCACGCGGCGAGGCGGTGATGCTGTCGCGCAGCGCCGGAAACACCTGCCAGCCCTGCTGCAGCCGCGGCAGCAACATCGCCAGCGTGCCGCCGCCGTGACTGAAGGCCAGACGCAGCCGGGAGCACGCCAGCATCAGGTTGCTGGTGATGACCGATGCCGCGGCCAGGCCGACATCCGTCGGGTAAGCCAGCACCTGCTGCAGCGGGGCAGGCCCCACCAGTCGGTCCATGCCGGCCGGTTTGAGCGCATGCACGAAGACAGGCACATCCAGGGCCTCACAGGCCTGGAAAAACGGCAGGAAGCGCGGCGCCCCGATCGGGACACCATTCACGTTGCTGCCGATCTCCACACCTACCAGGCCCAGCACGCTCACGGCGTGATGCAGCTCGTCGATGGCAGCGTCGATGTCTTGCAAAGGTACGGCGGCCAGACCGAGCAAAGCCCCACCGCCCTCATGCACCATCGCGGCCGTCTGCTCGTTCAAATAGCGCAGCAGCTGCCGGGCCGGGGCCAGCTCCAGCCAGTAGCTGAGCAATTCCGGCATCGGCGACAGCACCTGGTGCGTCAGTCCCATGGCGGGCAGATCAGCCAGCCGGTGCGGCACGCTCCAGCATTTTTCAGAGACGGTGCGGTATTGCTTGCCGTCGATCATCACGTGGCGATGGCACAGCCCGCCCTGGGCGGCTGCCAAGACCGTAGACGGCCAGCCCGCGGGCGCGGCATCACCCAGCCACGCGGGGAAGTGCTCAGGCACCACATGCGCATGCACGTCGATGCCACCACAGGTGCATTGCATCAGCGCCATGGCACTCACGCAGCGATCAAGCCGATGGCCCGCACTCCGGCCTGGCAAATGGCTTCGTCTTCATCGCCTGTGCCACCCGATGCACCCACGGCGCCCAGGATGTGCCCATCGGCAGACTTGATCAACACGGCCCCTGTCTGCGGCAGAAAGCGGCCGTCAGCCGTGGCCGCCAGCGTGGTGAAGAAGTTCGGATTGCCTTTGGCCCGCTCTGCCAGCACGCGGCTGTTGACCCCCATGCCCACCGACGCCCAGGCTTTGCCCGTGGCAATGTCGACGCGGAACATGCTGGCACCGTCTTCCCGCTGAGCCGCCTTCAAATGCCCCGCGTCGTCGAGCACCACCACGGCCATCGGCGCATGGCCGGCCACGCGGGCTGCGGCCAATGCGGCAGTCAGCAGTTCATTGGCCTGAGCCAGGGTGAGAGAGGACATGCGCGAGGTCTCCGGGTTTGGCGCCGAGGGCCGGCGCTCTTTGATCTGGCGCAAAGTCTAGGGATTTGGAACTCATCCAGAAAGTAGATGCTGTGGATTCGTAGAATCCATCTCATGGATATGCGAAGCATCGACCTGAACCTGCTCGTGGCCTTCGATGCCATGTGTCAACACCAGAGCGTGACCCGCGCCGGTGAGGCCATCGGCCTGAGCCAGCCGGCGATGAGTGCGGCGGTGGCGCGGCTGCGGGCCTTGTTCAACGACCCCTTGTTCGTGAAGGTGGGCACGGTGATGCAGCCCACCGAACGCGCGCAGGCACTGGCCGGAGCCGTGCGCAGGGTGATGGTGACGGTGCAACAGGAAATCCTGCAACCCAGCGGCTTCACGCCCGAGACGAGCGACCGCACGTTCACGGTGATCACCCCCGACATCGGTGAGATGCACTTCCTGCCGCTGCTGCTGGCCCACCTGGCCAAGGCAGCACCCGGCGTGCGCCTGAATGCCGTGTCACGCAACCGGGAAGCAGCCGGCGAAACCCTGGCAGGGGCTGATGCCGATCTGGCCCTGGGCTACTTTCCGGACCTGAAGGGATCGGCGTTTTTCCAGCAGAAGCTCTTCGACAACAAGCATGTCTGCCTGCTCAGGCGCGACCACCCGCAGTTGCGCAAGGGCAGCCTGACGCTGAAGGCCTATCTGGCGCTCCAGCATGTGGTGGTGCATCCGGACGGGCGTGAGCACGTGTTCGAGCGGCACCTGCAACAAACCGGGCACAAGCGGGACGTGCGCCTGGAGTTGTCGCACTTCATGAGCCTGATGCCGATCATCGAGAGCACCGACCTGGTGGCCACGGTGCCTCGCGATCTGGCAGCCATTTGCCAGCGCTACACCCAGGTGGAAATCGTCGCCTGCCCGATTGCGTGCCCGGTGATTCCGGTGCACCAGTTCTGGCACCGCCGCTCACACAAGGACGCAGCGAGCATCTGGCTGCGTGCCCAGGTGGCGCAGTTGTTCAAGGCGGGCTGACATGTCCACCCGCCATTCACGGCGTGCCTGCGCCCTCGCCACGACCTGATCCCAATCCATGTCGTGCGGTTGGGCAGCCTCGCCGGGGATACGACTGATCAAGGCGCTTCTGGCGCCACCGCGTAAGGCAGCCGGGCTTCCACCTCGGTGCCCTGCCCCAGGGCCGACGTGAGCTGAAGCACCCCGCCCAGCGCCTCGATGCGGTAGCGCATGCCCAGGAGGCCGTGGTGCCCGCTGGGCACACGCTGGGGGGCAAACCCCTGGCCATCATCGCGCACGCTGAGCACGACCTGCGGCCCCTCCTCCTGGATGCTGACCCACACCTGCTGCGCGTTGGCGTGGCGCAGCACATTGGTCAGTGCCTCCTGCACCAGGCGGTACAACGCCAGCTTGCCGGTGTCCGGGGCGACGACGTCGAGCAACTCCGTGTGGATGACCAGCCCGCTGCGCTCGCCGAACTCGCGCGTCAGGATCTCCAGCGCCGGCACCATGCCCAGGTTGGACAGGGCCGAGGGGCGCAAGTCCTCGATGATGCGGCGCTTGAGCGTGATGCCTTCGTCGATGAGGTTGCCCATGTGGGCCAGCCGCTCGACGACGGCCTCGGGGATGCTCGCGCTGTGCCGTCGGATGCGTGCGATGTCCAGCTTGGCCGCGGTGAGCAGCGCCCCCAGCTCATCGTGCAGCTCGCGAGCCAGGTGCGAACGCTCGTCCTCGCGCACGCTGGTGAGGTGGCGGGCCAGCTCGGTCAGGTCTTCCGTGCGCCGGTGCACCTCGCGGTCGAGCCGATCGCGCTCGGCGCGCACGTTCTCGGCCAGCTCGGCGCGCATGCAGTCAAGGGCCTCGTTCTTGCGCAGGAAGCAGGCAAACCCGACCAGCGTCAGCAGGGCCAGCGCGTGTACGCCGAAGCGGCCAATGTTCAAGGCGCGGAAGACGTTGCTGCGCTCGGTGGTGATGCGTTCAGACTCGTAGGCCTCCAGCCGCGCCGTGGCCACGCGGACCGCGTCCATCTTTTCCTTGCCGATGTCGGTGCGCACCAGTTCGAGCCAGGTCGAGCGCTCGTCTCGGCGGTACAGGCTGACCGTGGTGTTGAGCTCGGAGAGCTTTTCGAGCACGCGCTGGTTCAGCTGTCCGACCAGGGTGTCCCATTCCGAGCCCTGGTAGTGCTGCTTCAGGCGCCCGATGATTTCAGCGAGGCTGGGGGCAGCCTGGTTCATGGGCACCAGGTAAGCCTCACGGCCAGTGAGCAGGAAGCCGCGCTGACCGGTCTCGGCATCGGTGAGCACGCTGCGCAGCAGCTGGGCGTCGTAGCGTGCCGCGTAGCGGTTGCGAACGCTCGCCAGCGATGTGTCCGCGAGGGCATAGGCCAGCTCGCCCACGCTCATGATCACCAACGCCAGCAGCAGCGCCACCGGCAGCGCAATCCGGCGGTGCCGGGCCGAGTAGCGGATCAATGGGTCGAGCATGCGGCGCTGCTCAGCGCGGAAGGTCAGGTCGCAGGCCCTGGGTGGCGGCCAGGTCGGTGCAGTAGTTGATCAGTTCGTCGAGCTGCCGACTCTTGTCGAACACCTGCTCGGCGCCCAGTTCCAGGCAGCGTCGGCGCATGTCCTGGGTGGCGTAGTTGGTCAGCACCACCCGATGGGCCTGCACGCCCAGCTTCTTGGCGGCCTGCAGCACGGCCAGCCCCGTGCCTGAGCTCAGAAAGATGTCCACGATGATCAGGTCGGCGCCCACCTGCGGTTGATGGGCGAGCCAGTCCAGTGCACCCGCCTCATCACCGACGCTGCCGATCACGTCGATGTTGGCCACCTCCTGCAAGGTGTTCACCAGATTTTCCAGGATGACGGGGCTGTCTTCGACGATGAACGCGCGCAAGGCTGACATGGGAGGGGACGGCAGTGAACGACCGGTGGAGGACTTGATCAAGCCCAGGTGGCTGATCTTCTCAGCAATGGGCCCGGGCGTGTTGTAGGACGGCGCCCCATTGGGACTGCGCCCGGCAAAGGGCGCTCCAAGGCCTTGGGCGATGGCCAGCAGGCCAGCTGCAGCCACGGGCCCGCCGGGGCCGGCAGATCAGCTGCGCAGGGCGATGTCGTTGCGCACGGATTTGACGCCAGAGGTCTCGCGGGCCAGCCGCTCGGCCATGGCACGCTCATCGTTGTTCTTGGCGAAGCCGGAGAGCTGCACGACGCCGCGCAGGGTCTCCACGCCAATGGACAGGGCGCTGACGACCGGATCGGCTGCGAACTTGCCCTTGACGCGGGCGGTCAGGCTGGTGTCGTCGACGTATTCACCGACCGTCTCCTGATTGCGGGTGACGGCGCAGCCGGTGGTGGTGACCAGCGTCACGGTGGCGGCGAGGGCGAGAACGAGTGCGTTGAGTTTCATGGAAGTCTCCTTGGGGTTGTGAAGGTGGGTGGAAGGAACCGATGGCTCGACTATCGGTGCCCGCAGCCCGACCGACCATCAGCGCAGACGCAGACTGCGTGTGGGACTGCACCGCCGGCGTGTAGGACATGTCTGATCGCCAATGGCCTCGCGGGTCGTTACGCTATGGGCGACCCCAGCATCTCTTTTGAAAGCGCCCCCATGATCAGAGTCGGCATCGTTGACGACCACGCCATCGTTCGCTCAGGCCTGCGCCAGTTTCTGGGCGAGAACGTCGATCTGCGGGTCACCGGCGAGGCCGTCAACGGTCGGGAAGCGCTGGAGCTGGTGCGGGGCGGCGAGGTCGATGTGCTGCTGATGGACATCTCCATGCCCGACCAGAGCGGCGTGGATGCACTGGGTGCCATCAAGGCGCGGTTTCCGGAATTGCCGGTGCTGATCCTGAGCGGTTTTCCGGAAGCGCACTACGCCACCAACCTGCTGCGTCAGGGTGCGAGCGGCTACCTCAACAAGGAGTGCGACCCGGAGGAGATCGTCACCGCCATCCGCACCGTGGCGCGGGGCCGGCGCTACATCAGCCCCGCCGTGGCCGAGTTGCTGGCCGATGGCATGGCCCGTGGTGGCGGCGACAAGCCCGCGCACGACAGCCTTTCCGAGCGCGAGATGCAGGTCTTCCTGCGCCTGGCCCGGGGCGAGACCGTCGGCGGCATCGCCGAGGCGGTGTTTCTCAGTGTCAAGACGGTCAGCACCTACCGCACCCGGGTGCTCGAGAAGCTCAAGCTCGAAACCAACAGCGACCTCACCTACTACGCGCTGAAGAACGGCTTGATCCAGTAGGCCGGCGATGCTGGTGTGGGCCTTGTCCTACCACCGCGCGGCGCCACGGACGGCAGATCGGCAGGCATGCCCTGCCTAGACTGGATTCATCGCGAACCAGTCCGGTCAGCGAACCCCCAGCAGGCCACCATCCTGCACCTACGAGGAGGAGCCTTCCATGCTGCGCTACGCCGTCACTTTCTTCATCATCGCTTTGCTTGCCGCCCTGTTCGGCTTTGGTGGCATTGCCGCCAGCGCTGCGGGCATCGCCCAGTTGCTGTTCTACGGCTTCATCATCCTGGCCGTCATCAGCCTGCTCGTCAGCCTGATCCGCAGGAAGTGACTGCCTCGATCCGTGCCCCTCATTTCCCTTCATCCCCCGGGAGTTCTCATGAACACATCACCAACGACTTCTCTCAGCGCTGCGGCGCATGACCTTGCCGACCGCGCCACGTCGGGCATCGACCGTGCGCGCGAAGCCAGCGACAACGTGCGCAGACAGTTGAGCGAGGTCGGCGAGCGCACCACCGACTATGTTCAGCAGGAACCCGTCAAGGCGCTGCTGCTGGCCGCCGCAGCGGGCGCTGCGGGTGGGTTGCTGGTCGGCTGGCTGGCCCGCTCACGCACCGCCCGCTGAGCGCGAAGCTACCCCACTCCTCCCATCGCTTGATGGACAAGGCGGCTGCCCGAAAGGGCAAGCCGCTTTCCCGCTTCAGGAACTGCCATGTTGCATCCCTTGTTCAAGACCCTGGCGACCGAGCCGCAGACGCTGCTGGAGCATGCCGCAGCGTACGCAGCGTTGGCCACCGAGGAGACCCGGCACTGGCTCCATCACGGGCGACGGCGTGCGATCTGGCTGGCTGTGGGCGTGCTGTGCCTGTTGATCGGCCTGATCCTGGCGGGCGGCGCGATGCTTGTGCTGGCGGCCGTGCCCTATGACATGCTGGCCCGGCCGGCGCTGCTGTGGCTGACGCCGGGCGTGCCGCTGCTGGCGGGCGCCGCGGCGCTGTGGGTGTGCCATGCGCAGCAAGGGCATGACGCTTTCATGCTGACGCGTGCGCAGTGGGCGCTTGACCGCGCCGTGCTCGACCGCGTGGAGAGCCGCGCATGAACCCCGACGAGCGCACGCAACGCGCGCTGCACAGGCTGGAAGCCTCGCGGGCCCGGCTGATGGTCGAGTTGATGCCGCCTGCTGATGCCGGCTTCGGAGCCGCTTCCGATCTGCGGCATCCGTGGCGCTTTCTCCGGCGCTGGTGGCAACAGACGCAGCCGCTCGACCTGCTGCAGGACTGGGTGGCTGCCCGTGCCAGCGGCGAGCCGATGCAAGGGGTCACGCCCGCTGCCGCTGCCGTGCTCGACGCGGGCGAGCTGGTACTCGATGAAGCGCGAGACTGGATCAGGCGTCATCCCGCAGCCAGCATGGCGATCGCGGCAGGTCTGGGCGCCGTGGCCATCTCCCAGCGCCGGCACCTGGTGCGGGGCTTCGGGGTCCTGCGCGGCGTGGCGTCGCGCCGCACCCGTGCGTGGGTGATCGGCTGGGCCAGCAACCCCTTGCTCTACCAGGCGCTGTTCAGCTTCTGGGCCGCGCACCGGCCCGAGCCAGTGAAGCCGGCAGCAGGTTCAGCGACCCAGGCCGAGCCGCTGCGCAAGCCGGCCTGATCGATGCGCCCAAAGCGCCGGCCCCCTGCCCGGCATGGGTCAGGGGGCCGGAACAGCCGAGGCAGCAACAGAGGGGATGCTCGTCGAGGCCCTTGCCGGGGCCGCAGGTTCAGGACCGTTCGAGACGCAGTTCCTGCCCGTTGACCGTCACACGCTGGCCCGTCGAAAGCGCCGCGTTGCGATTGAAGGTGCGCACGCTGCCGTCGTCCATCCGGACCTGCGTGACGTAGACCGTCGAGGCGTTGCGCCTCTTCTCGATTTCGTTGCCGGCCAGGCCGCCACCGACTGCGCCGACCACGGTCATGGCCTTGCGCCCGTCGCCGCCACCCATCTGGTTGCCCAGCAGGCCGCCGATCAAACCGCCAGCGACAGCGCCGACGCCCGAACCCGAACCCTCGTGGCTCTCGGCACGGACCGACTCGACCACGCCACAGCTGCTGCAGACCTGGGATGCGGCGTGGCGCTCAGGCGTCGGAGCGGGGCGCGCTGCATGCGTGGTCTGATGCTGCTGCGCCGAACGTGCCGGGGTGACTTGCGCAGGCTCCGACAGCGCGGTCGCGTCCTCATTCCCGGGCTTGGCCTCGGCCGTCATCTGGTGGGTGATCAAGCCGCCAGCCAGCGCGCCGGCAGCAACGAGTCCGGCCACACCTGCAGCAAGTACCCAGCGGGCACCAAGGCGGTTGTTCAAAGTGGTGGTGGCGTGAGGGAGTTTGTTCATGGTGTGTCCTGTCAAGCGGGCCCGGGGGGCCTGAGGCTTTCAGTGTCATCGCTAGGTTGTTCGCGACGCGTCGGACGCAACTCGATGTGCCTGTAGGACAGCGCGCCATGACGGGCTGGCGGGGCCGCTGGGTCAGCACAGGGTGTCTTGTCGAATCAGATGCACACCCTGGCCAGAGCACCACCTCGATCAGCCTTCCAGGATGTGGAATCCAGCCGACAGACTTTGCTCGGCCACGATGAGCTGCATTTGTTGGCGTCGCCTCAATTTGCGCCTCCACCACAAAAACCTGTTTACTGATGTTGCAAACAGCACTGTTTGCGCATACAGTATTTCTCAAACAGGAGGTTCGACATGACCACGAGATATCGCCAGCTCTATCGCCCCGCTCCCGATCGCACGCCTTCGTGGCTGCGCAGCCTGTGGCTTTGGTTCTGAGCCTGCGGGCTCGGCGTCAGGTCTGAGGCGTCAGGTCTGTAGCGTCACCACTGCCTGAACACCACGCACACCGTGGTGGCGTCCAGCACGGCAAATTCTTTGGCGCCCCAGGGGCGCAGCTGCACACGGTTGACGTTGGGGTGCAGCATCTCCGGCGCACGGGCGCTGACTTCCGCGTACATCGCCTCGATGTCGTCGGTTTCGATGGCCAGTTCGGGCCGGTCGAGGGCGGCCAGCTCGGCGTTCTCCATCAGGTACACCTTCACGCCGTCACGGCCCAGCACCGTGATGGTAGGGTCGGTGTGCAGCACCTGAAAACCGAGGCAGCGCACGAACAGGTCGAGGCCGTCACGGATGTCGGCGTAGAAGACCTTGGGGATGAGGTTCAACAGCATGGGGCGGCGCCTTGTCAGGTGTTGCAGACGCCGCGTTTTAACACCGCGGCCCTCAAGCCACCAGGCTGCCGTGCTGGTCGAAGCACAGGGGCGCTGCGGCCCCGGTAGGCAGCAGATGCACCGTCTGCCCGGCCTGGCAGTGGGCGTGGCCGCTGCCCACCTTGGCATGCAGCAAACCTTCCACGCCGTCCACCCGCAGGTACAGCACGCTGGCGTCGCCCAGGTGCTCGGCCATCACCACCTGGGCCGGCACGGCGCCTGAGGCTTCGTGCAATGAATTGGCCAGGTGCAGGTTCTCGGGCCGCACGCCGGCCTGCGTCACGTGCGCAGGGGCATTCGCGGCCAGCGCGCGCCACAGCGCCATGTGCGCTTCAGCCGCACCTTGTGCGGCCGGGCGCGGCACGAGGTTGATGCGCGGCGCACCGAGAAAGCCCGCCACGAACTCATTGGCCGGCCGGTTGTACAGATCCAGCGGCGCCCCCACCTGCTCGATGCGGCCCTGGTTGAACACGGCGATGCGGTCGCCGAGCGTCATCGCTTCGACCTGGTCGTGGGTGACGTAGATCATCGTCGTGCCCAGCTCTTCATGCAGCCGGGCCAGCTCGATGCGCATGTTCACCCGCAGCGCGGCATCGAGGTTGGACAGCGGCTCGTCGAACAGGAAGACCTTGGGCTTGCGCACGATGGCGCGGCCGATGGCCACGCGCTGCCGTTGCCCGCCTGAGAGGTCTTTCGGCAAGCGCTCCAGCAGGCTGGTGATGCGCAGCGTGTCGGCGGCCCGCTTCACCTGCGCTTCACGCTCGGCGCGGCCCACGCCGGCCATCTTCAGCGCAAAGCCCATGTTCTCCGCCACCGTCATGTGCGGGTAGAGCGCATAGCTCTGGAAGACCATCGCGGCACCGCGGTCGGCCGGGCGCATCTCGTTGGCGCGCTGCCCGTCGATGCGCAGCTCGCCCTCGGTGATGCTCTCCAGGCCGGCGATCATGCGCAGCGTGGTTGATTTGCCGCAGCCCGACGGGCCGACAAACACCATGAACTCACCGTCGCGCACATCGAGATCGATGCCCTTGATGATCTCGAGCGCGTCGTAACGCTTGCGAATGCCGTGGAGGCTCACCTGTCCCATGTCACGCTCCGGTGACGCTGCCCGCGCCGGGCACCGTGGTTGCTGAAGAATCGGCCTTCTGGCGATGGAGGAATTCGCGGTACCAGCGCGCGCTGTCCTTGAGCGTGCGGGTCTGCGTTTCGTAGTCGACATGCACGATGCCGAAGCGCTTCTCGTAGCCCGAGGCCCACTCGAAGTTGTCCATCAGGCTCCAGACCATGTAGCCGCCCATGCGCACACCTTGACGCATGGCCTCGGCCACGGCCGCGATGTGCCGGGCGATGTAGTCGGTGCGCTGGCGGTCATGCACGCGGCCGTCGACCAGGCTGTCCTTGAAGGCACCACCGTTTTCAGTCACGAACAGCGGCGGCACCGGGTAGTCGCGCTGCAGGCGCATCAGCAATTCGGTCAGGCCTTCGGGGTAAATCTCCCAGCCCATGTCGGTGATTTCGCGGCCACTGCGGCTGACGTCCCACGGGCCGTCGGCGCTCACCACGGCGCGCGAGTAGTAATTGACGCCGAGGAAGTCCATGCGGCTGGCGATGGCGTTCATGTCGCCGGCTTCCACGCGCGGCGCATCGGCGCCCAGCGCCTCCAGCACATCGGCCGGGTAGCTGGCGTTGAAGATGGGGTCAAGGAACCAGCGGGTCAGGCGGCCGTCTTCCAGCCGGGCCTTGGCGAGGTCAGCCGGCGCCGCCGTGGCCGCATGCATGGGCGACAGGTTCAGCACGATGCCCAGCTGCGCCTTCACCGACTGCGCGCGCAAGGCCTGAATGGCCAGGCCGTGGCTGAGCAGCAGATGGTGCGAGGCCTGCATGGCCGTGGCGCGGTTCTTCACGCCCGGTGCAAAGATGCCGGTTTCATGGCCCAGCACCGACATTACCCAGGGCTCGTTGTGGGTGGTGATCGAGGCCACGCGGTCGCCCAGGCAATCGGCCAGGCCCTGGGCGTACTCGACGAAGCGGTGCACGGTATCGCGGTTGGCCCAGCCCCCGTTGGCCTGCAGCTCATCAGGCAGGTCCCAGTGGTTCAGGGTGACGTAGGGCTGAAGGCCGCGCGCCAGCAGGCCGTCTACCAGGCGCTCATAAAAGCCGAGGCCGCGCGGGTTCCAGGCGCCGCTGCCGCCGGGGCGCACCCGCGGCCACGACACTGAAAACCGGTAGGCATCGACGCCCAGATCGGCGATCAGGTCGAGGTCGGATTCCCAGCGGTGGTAATGGTCGCAGGCGATGCGGCCGTCACTCGCATCGGCGATGGCGCCGGGCTGCTGGCAGAAGGTATCCCAGATCGACGGGCCTTTGCCATCAACGTCGGCCGCGCCTTCGATCTGGAAGGCGCTCGTGGCCACCCCCCACACGAATTCGGGTGGGAACTGAAGGGTAGGGTCGGTGGGCGTGGGGGTGGTCATGGCGGGCTCAACTGCAGAAATGGAGCGGGATGGCGAGGGTCACTTCACCGCACCGGCGGTGAGGCCGGCGATGAGTTGACGAGAGGTCAGGGCGAACAGCAGCAACAGCGGCACGGTGGCGATGGCGGAGCCCGCCATCAGCGCACCCCATTCGGTGTCCACGGGGCTTTGCAGGCTGCGCAGGGCCAGCGGCAGCGTGTACATCTCGGGCGAGCGCATCACGATCAGCGGCCCGATGAAGTTGTTCCACGAAGCGATGAAGGTGATCAGGCCCAGCGTGCCCAGCGCCGGCCGCAGCAGCGGCAGCACGATGCGCAGGTAGATGCTGAACTCGCCCGCGCCGTCGAGACGTGCGGCCTCCACCAAATCGCGCGGCACCGAGGTGGCGACGAACTGGCGCATCAGGAAAATGCCGAAGGCACTGGCCGCGCCAGGCAGGTACAGCGCCCGGGGTTGGTCGATCCAGCCCAGCAGGTCCATGATCATGAAGGTCGGGATCATGTTCATGAACGAGGGCAGCAGCATGGTGGCCATCACCAGCCCGAACAAGGCCTTCTTGTAGCGGAACTCGAACAGCGCAAAGGCATAGCCGGCCATCGAGCAGAACAGCAGCGTGAGCGCGGTGGAGGCCAGCGCCACATACAAGCTCCAGCCCAGGTTGCGCCAGAAGGGCACGCGGCTGGTGAGGATCTCGATGTTCAACATCAGGTCACCACCAAAGAACAGCGGCGGCGGCAGCTTGAAGATGTCTTCCCGCGAGTGCGTGGCGAACACGAACATGACGTAGAACGGGGCCAGCATCAGCAAGGCACCCAGCCCCACCATCAGGTAGGCGGCCCAGGGGCGCATGGCGGCGGTTTTATGCATGGTGTTTCCTTCTGTGTCCGCTGCGTTCACTGGCCCGAGGACCGGGGCTGGAAGGCTCGGTTGGTGAGCCAGGTGAGCAGCACCACCACCACGAACAGCAGCCACGACATCGCGCTGGCGGCGCCGAAGTCATTGAAGTCAAAGGCCATGCGGTAGAGGTACATGGCGGTTGTCATGCCGGCCTGGTCAGAGCCGCCCCGCCCGTTCGGCGTGAGGATGAAGGGCTCTTCGAACAGCTGCAGGCCGCCGATCACGCTGAGGGTGACACCGAAGAAGATCATCGGGCGCAGGCTGGGCAGGGTGATGAAGAAAAACTGCTGCAGCTTGCCGGCGCCGTCCATGGTGGCGGCCTCGTACAAATCTGCGGGAATGGTCTGCAGTGCAGCCAGGTAGAGCACCACGTTGAAGCCCACATACCGCCAGAACACGATGGTGGCCACTGCCGGCTTGATGTTGCTGGCGTTGCCGATCCAGTCGATGGGCTCGGTGGGCAGCCAGGCGCCCAGCACCGGCACCTTGGCCAGGGCCTGCAGGCCGAGGTTCAGCAAGCCGTAGTCGGTGGAAAACAGCGAGCTGAACATGATGGCGATGGCCACCGTGGACGTGATGTAGGGCAGGAAGTACGCGCCGATCACCCAGTTGCGGCTGCGCTTGAACGACGTGTGGATGAACACCGCCAGCGGAATGGCCACCAGGTGCTGCGGCACACCCGACGCCACGGCCAGCCAGCCGGTATTGCGCAGCGACTTCCAGAACCAGTCGTCACTCAGCGCAAACAGGAAGTTGTCGAAGCCGACGAACTGCATCGCGCCGAGGCCATTGGTGGGCTCCCAGCTCTGGAAGGCCAGGTAGAGCGAAAACATCAGCGGGAACAGGCCGAACACGGCAAACAGCACCAGGAACGGACTGATGAACACATACGGCGCCCAGCGGGGTGACAGGCGCAATGCGGTGGGCAGCTTGGGCATGAAAGGGTGTCTCGTTCGGGGTCGACGAAAGGCGGGGTGCTCAGTGGGGCGATCAGTGGCGCGATCAGCGGCGCGCGCGCTGGGCCAGCAAACGTTGGGCGTCGGCCAGGGCCTGGGTAATTGGCTTGTTCTGGTCGAGCACCTTGTCGAGCTCGGTGTTGATGACCTCTTCCGCGAAGGCGTCTTGCTTGTGCACCGCCGCCGCGCTGATGCGGCGGGTGGCGTCACGCCACACCAGGCGGGCCGGCTGCTGGCCGAGGAAGGCGATGGGCTGCTCGAAGAACGGGTCGGTGTGCGCGTCCAGCAGCGCCGGGAAGGCGTCGTGGGCCTTGAAGGCAGCCAGCTGCCGCTCACGGCTGAGTGTGAGCAGCTCGATCAACTCCCAGGCCAGCGCCTTGTTGGGCGCGGGTGATGCCTTGGCGATGGCAAAGAAGGTGCCGCCATAAGCCACGAAGGTGTTTTCAGGCAGCTGCGCGGCGCGCCACTTGCCGGCGGTTTGCGGGGCCAGCCAGTGGTTCAGATGGCCCGCCAGCCAGGCGCCTGACAACTGCGTGGCCAGCGTGCCGCGGCGGAAGCCCTCCGACCAGTCGTTCGACCAGGTAGTGACCTTCGCGTCCAGCTTGTTCTGGCGCACGGTGCGGGCCAGCTCGAAGGCCCGCACGAAGCGCGGTGAGTTCACCAGCACGTTCGAGTCCTGGTCGAAATACAGGCCCTCGCCGGGCTTCAGGCCGCTGCGAATCAGCACGTCCTTGATGTCCCGTGCGTGCGAGACCAGGTAGGCGCGGGTACGCGCTTTCAGCTGCACGCCAGCGGCCACATAGCTGTCCCACGAGCCGGTCAGGTCGGCTTCGGTCAGTCCAGCCTTGGCGAGGATGTCAGCGCGGTACAGCAGGCTGCCCGGGCCGATGTCGGCCGGCACGGCCACCACCCTGCCCGCGCGGCCCAGCGCCTGCTGGTAGGCGTAGGGCACGAAGCGGTCGCGCACGCGTTCGATGTTGAACGGCGGCTGCCGCAGGTCTTCCAGCCCGCCGCCCATGGCGAAGCGGCCGACATAACCCACCTCGAGCGCCATCACTTCGGGCAGGTGCGAGCCGGTGGAAAGTGCCGTCGTCATCGCCGTGTGGTGATCAGCGAACTGACGGCTCACCACCTTCACCGCCACGTCAGGGTGGCGGCGCTGCCATTCAGGCAGTGCTTCCTTGATGACTTCATCGATCGCCGGGTAGGCGGCCACCAGCAATGTGCGGGGGGCCGCCGACGCGCCGGCGGGTTGAGCGATGCCGGGTGACGCCAGCAGACACAGCAAGACCCCGGCGATCAGGGCCACGCCCATGCCGGTGCTGGCCGCGCTGCGCCAGCGGGCGAGCAGGCGGCGGGCGCCGGGGGCTGTTGAATGCCGCATGGAAGTCTCCGTCTGGTGCGGGGCCTGTTTCGCTGCAAGCGGCCAGGCCCGTCATGGTCGAGGAACCACCGTGAAGTGCAGCCGATGGCCTGCCCCGCACGGTCTGCGCTCACGCGGTGGCATCAGGCAGCGGGGACATTGACCACGGCCGGCACCAAGTTTGAAAGCGCTTTCAAACTATAAGCGGCCCGACGAGCCAGTGTCAAATCAGGGAAAGTGCTCAGCCGCGCAGGCGGCGGCTTGATTCGCGGGCCACCAGGCGCGGCACCGGCATCTGCACATCCGGCTTCTGGCCTGCCAGCAACTGCAGCATGGCGGCGGCGGCCAGGCGGCCCTGCTCATAGGCGGGTTGCTGCACGGTGCTCAAGGGCGGAATGGCATAGACCGAGCTGGGCAGGTCATCGAAGCCCACCACCGACACGTCTTCAGGCACCCGCAAAGAGCGGCGGTACAGCGCGAGAGACGCACCCACCGCCATCTGGTCATTCGCGGCAAAGATCGCCGTGAAGGATTGCTGGCTGGCCAGCAGGCGCTCAACGGCCAGCACGCCACTCACCTCGTTGTAGTCGCCCGGCACCACCAGGGCCGCGTCAAACGCGATGCCGGCGGCTTCCAGCGCCTGCTTGTAGCCCTGCAAGCGCTCGATGGAGTCCGGGTGCTCGGGGTCACCCGAGATGAAGGCGATGCGCTTGTGGCCGAGGTCGGTCAAATGCTGCGTCGCCAGGCGCGCGCCCTCGACGTTGTCGAAGTTCAGAGAGAACAGGCCCGGTGCCTTCAGCGTGCGGCCGGTCACCACCAGTGGCAGCTGGCGGGCGATCTGCTTGAGCGCCTGATCAGGCAGGCGGCCCGTCAGCACGATGATGCCGTCGACGCGGCGTGAACGCAGCATGTCGATGCAGCGTGCCTCCAGCGTGGCGTTCCAGTGGCCACTCACGAAGAGCGGGCTGTAGCCGACGGCGTCGAGTTCGTCTTCAATGCCGCGCAGCGCCGCGCCGTAAAACGGGCTGTCGATGGCCTGGGTGACCACCCCGATGCTCAGGGTGCGGCCACCCGCCAGGCCGCGCGCCATGGGGTTGGGCACGAAGCCCAGGCGCTCGATGGCGGTGTCCACGGCCTGCTTCTTGGCGGCGCTCACCACGGCCGTGCCGTTGAGGATGCGCGACACCGTGCTCAGGGAGACACCGGCCGCCTCGGCCACCATCTCGATGGTCACCGGCCCGCCGCTGGCCTTCTGGCTGGCACGGGTGCGGGTACGGGGCGGGCTGGGCGGAGAGGTGCTCATGGCAGGCAAGCGTTGAAACTGCGCCCGAGTGTACGTTTTGGCAAGCGCTTTCAAGGCCCGTTTTGGCACTGCAGGCCCTGCGACAATCCCGCATGCCTGAAACGCCCCCCTCCCCCGAACAGCCGCGCAACCCGCTGCATGGCCTGACGCTCGAAGCCATCGTCACCGCCCTGGCGGAAGGCTACGGCTGGCATGAGCTGGGCCACCTGATTCCCATCCGCTGCTTCCAGGACAACCCGAGCGTGAAGTCCAGCCTCACCTTCCTGCGCAAGACCCCCTGGGCCCGCGAGAAGGTGGAAAGCCTTTACCTCTTCATGCTGCGCGAACAACGCCGCGACAGCCGCCGACCATGAAACTCAATGCCTACGGCCGCAGCGGCCTGACCGTGTCGCAACTGGGCCTGGGGGCTGGCCAGATCGGCGACGCCGCCCTCGACGAAGCCCATGTCGCCAAGCTGCTCAACACGGCGCTCGATCTCGGCATCACGCTGATCGACACCGCCCGAGGCTACGGCCTGAGCGAAGAGCGCATCGGCCGACACCTGGCCCATCGCCGCTCTGAATTCGTGCTGTCGACCAAGGTCGGCTACGGCATCGATGGCTATGCAGACTGGACCGGCGCGGTGATCCATGCCGGCATCGACGCCGCACTGATGCGCCTGCAGACCGATGTGATCGACATCGTTCACCTGCACTCGTGCAGCCTGGACGTGCTGCGCGCCGGCGAGGTGGTGGAGGCGCTGATGCGCGCCCGCGACGCCGGCAAGATCCGCGTGGCCGCCTACGCCGGTGAAAACGACCCGCTGGGCTGGGCGCTGGCACATGGCGGCTTTGGCGGCGTGGAGTGCTCGGTCAGCTTGTTTGACCAGCGCACGCTGCAGCACTGGCTGCCCGCTGCCGTTGAACGCGGCCAAGGCGTGATCGCCAAGCGGGCGCTGGGCAACGCGCCGTGGCGCCATGCTGAGCGGCCCACCGGCCAGTACGTCGAGGCTTACTGGGACCGCATGCAGGTGCTGGCCTACGACACCACCGGCCTGCCCTGGGATGAATTCGCCCTGCGCTTCAGCGCGTGGCAACCCGAGGTGAGCGCGGCCATCACCGGCACCACCAGTGTCGAGAACCTGCGCCGCAATGTAGACGCCGTGAACCGCGGCCCGCTGCCCGATGAAGTGGTGGCCCAGTTGCGCGCACGCTTCGCCGAGGTCGGCAGCCAGTGGCAGGGCGAGCTGTGAGCGCCGCGCCGCAACCAGACGCGGAGTTCCGCTGGGGCGTGGTCGGGCCGGGCAAGATTGCCCAGCGTTTCGCGGAAGCCGTGAGCCGCCTGCCCAACACCCGCCTGCAGGCACTGCATGCCCGCAACCCCGAACGGGCACAGGCCTTTGCGCAGCGCTGGCAAGCCGCAGGTGCGCCGGCCATCCACATCGCACCCAGCCTGCAGGCATTGCTGGCCGACCCGGACGTGGACGCGGTCTACATCGCCACACCGCACAGTGAACACGGCGACGCCGTCGAGGCCGCCCTGCTGGCCGGCAAACCGGTGCTGTGCGAAAAGCCGCTGGTGACCAACCGCACCCAGGCTCATCACCTGAGCCAGCTGGCCCATGAGCGCAACACCTTCCTGATGGAGGCGCTGTGGACCCGCTTTCTGCCGGCCTACCAGCAACTGGGTGAATGGCTGGCCAGCGGCGCCATCGGCACGGTGCAGGCGATGCAGTCGAGCTTCTGCTTCAGGGAAGACTTTGACCCGAGCTCGCGCATCTTCAATCCGGCGCTGGCGGGCGGTGCGCTGCTCGACATCGGTATCTACAACCTGGCCGTGACGCGCTGGGTGCGCCAGCAGGCCACCGGCCTGAGTGACGAGCCTGTGCAGATCGATGTGCAGGGGCGGCTCGCGCCCACGGGCGTCGATGCGCGGGTGCTCGGCGCCCTGCACTTCACTGACGGCTTCAGCTCGCAGTTCGTCTGCGCCGTGGACGGCAGCGCCTCGAATGCGCTGGAGATTCACGGCAGCCATGGCTGGATGCGCATCCCGAGCAACTTCTGGGAAGGCACCCGCGTGGAGCTGCACCGCACCGGCGAAAGCCCCGTGTTGCTGGACACGCCGTTTCACATCAACGGCTTCGAGGGCGAGATCGTGGAAGCCATGCGCTGCGTTCGAGCCGGTCTGGTGGAGAGCCCGCAGATGACCCACGCCGACACCCTGTGCGTGCTGGGCTGGATGGACACGCTGCGCGCGCGCCTGGGCGTGGTGTACCCGTTTGACTGACCGCTGATCGCATGACGACTTCTCCCGACCCTCGCGCTCAAAACACTGAAACCACCGACACGCCCACCGGCGCCCAACCCCGGCGCCAGCTGGGCGTGTGGCATGCCGTGTCGGTGTGCGTGGGCATGGTGGTGGGCGCCGGCATCTTCAAGACCTCGCCGATGGTGGCCGCCAGCCTGGGCAGCGACACCGCGCTCTACCTCGCCTGGGCCATCGGCGGCGTGCTCAGCTTCATGGGCGCCCTGTGTTTTGCCGAACTGGCCTCGGCTTTTCCCAGCCCGGGCGGTGATTACCACTTCCTGCGCCTGGCCTACGGCCGCTGGCTTGGCCTGCTGTTTGCGTGGTCACGCTTCGCGGTCATCCACACAGGCTCGATGGCCTTGCTGGCCTTCGTGTTTGGCGATTACCTCGGCCAGCTCATTCCGCTCGGGCCTTACGGCAGCGCGGTGTTTGCGGCTGCCGCCATCAGCGTGCTGGTGGTGCTGAACCTGCGGGGCGTGCAGATTGGCCTGGGCACCCAGATCGGCCTGATGGTGCTGGTGATCGGCGGCATGCTGGCCGTGGGCCTGGCGGGTGGCTGGCTGGTCTGGCAGGGCACAGCGCCCGCCACGGCCCTGGTGGCAGCACCGGGCAGCGCCGGCCACGATGCGTTTGGCGTGGCGATGGTGTTCGTGTTCCTGGCCTACGGCGGCTGGAGTGATGCGGCCACGCTCTCAGCTGAAATGCGCGACGAGCGCCGGGGCATCGTGCATGCGCTGATGCTGGGCCTGGCCCTGGTGGCCGGCATGTACCTGCTGGCCAACTGGGCCTATCTGCAAGGCCTGGGGCTGGAAGGCCTGGCACGCAGCGACGCGCCGGCGGCCGATTTGATGCGTCGCGCGTTTGGGCCGGCCGGTGAAGTCGCCATCGTGGGCGTGGTGGCCATCACCTCCATCACCGTGATGAACGCCACCTTGATCGCCGGGGCGCGCACCACCTTTGCCGCTGCCCGTGACTTGCCGCGACGCACGGCCTTGGGCGACTGGGACATGTCGCGCGGCGTGCCGGCCGGCGCCGTGATGGCGATAGGCGGCGTCGCGCTGCTTTTGGTGGGCTTTGGCACGTTGACGCGTGGTGGATTTGCCACGATGGTGGACTACCTGTCGCCGGTGTACTGGTTCTTTCTCATGCTGTCTGGCGCCGCCGTGATCGTTCTTCGGAAAAAATGCCCTGACACGCCCCGCCCTTTCCGCGTGCCGCTGTTCCCGCTTCTGCCGCTGCTGTTCGTGGGCTGCAGTGCCTATCTGCTGCACGCCAGCGTGGTGTACGTGAAGGCGGGGGCGGTGGCCGGGCTGGCGGTGCTGGTGCTTGGCGGCCTGGTGCTGTGGCCACTGAGCCGCGAGCGTGGCGGCGGCAGCGCGTCAAAGAAGCCCGAACACTGAATCAACCAACGGGCAGCAGCGCACGGCTTGGCCGCGCGGCGCCCACCCACACGGGGCTTCATCAGAAGCCCCCTTTTTTGACCCGCTTCTGTTTCATCTGCTTTCTTGTCTTTACTTGTTGACGCACTTCCCATGACTTCCGCAAACCGCACGTTCACCCTCACGCCGCTGGCCACCACCCTCGCCTTGGCCTTCACCTGGAGCGCATCCGTTGCCCAGGCTCAAACCTCGGCCACCGCCCCCGAAGCCAGCGCCACTACAACCGCAACTGCCAGCCAGGCCGTGACCGTGGTTGGCACCCGCGCCAAGGGTCGCACGGTGTTCGACAGCGCCGTGCCGGTTGACCGCTACAGCGCGCGCGACATCGAACAAGCCGTTGCCGCCACGGGTGAAGTGGGCAGCGCGCTGCAGCTGCTGTCGCCGTCGATCAACCAGCCGCGTGTCTCGGCCAGTGGTGCCGCTGACAGCGTGCGCGTGGTGCAGCTGCGCGGCCTGGCCCCGGACCAGGTGCTGGTGCTCGTGAACGGCAAGCGCCGCCACACGAATGCGGTGCTCGACCTGGAAGGCATCTTCCAGGGCAGCCTGCCGGTCGACCTGAACACCCTGCCCGCCAGTGCCATCGAGCGCATCGAAGTGCTGCGTGACGGCGCTGGCGCCCAGTACGGCAGCGACGCCATCGCCGGCGTCATCAACATCGTGCTCAAGGGCGGCGGCACGGGCGGCTCGGCCTCCATCAACGTGGGCGCCAACCACACCCGCTTTGCACCCACCGGCCGCACCCTGACCGACGGCCAGAGCGTGCAGGTGGCCGCCGACCAGGGCATCACCCTGGCCAACGGCGGCACGGTGCGGTTTGGTGCCGAAGCCCTGCGCAAGGCTGGCACCAACCGCGCCGGTGCCAGCGACGCGGGCTGGACCAGTTGGAACAGCACCGCAGCCGACTTGGCTCTTGACGGCCAGGTGCTGTTCAAGTCGGGCGATCCGGCCCAGCGTTCCGCCAACCTCTTCTACACGGCCGAGTTCCCGCTGGACGACGTGTTCAGCGGCTACTCATTCGCCACGCTGCAGCGTCGCAACACCGAAGGCGCCGCGTTCTTCCGCTACCCCGGTGATCCGAACAACGTCGAAGCGGTGTACCCGAACGGCTACCGCCCCGTCACCGAAGGCGTGGTCACCGACACCGCCTGGGTGGGCGGCGTGCGCTTCCTGATGGGCGAATGGGATGCCGACGCCAGCCTGCGTCTGGCCCAGAACCGCTTCAACTACGGCGTGAGCAACTCGATCAATGCCTCGCTGGGTGCGGCCAGCCCCACCGAGTTCCACCTGGCGAACTTCCGCGCGGGCCAGATCAGCATGAATCTGGACGCCAGCCATGCCACCAAGCTGCCGGGCACCAACATGCCGCTGAACCTGGCCGCCGGCACGGAGTTCCTGCAGGAAAGCTACCGCAGTGAAGCGGGCGACAGTGCCTCGTGGGCCGCGGGCAGCATCACCAGCGCGCCCCCAGGCGCCCAGGCCGGCCCGGGCCTGCGCCCTGTGGACGCCGTGGGCCTGTCGCGCGACGTGCTGTCGGCTTACCTCGATGCCGAGCTCGACCTGACCCCGGCGCTGCGCGTCGGCGCCGCCGTGCGTCATGCCAACTACAGCGACGCCGGCAATGCCACCACCGGCAAGCTGTCGACCCGGTTCTCGGTGACGCCTGACTGGCTGCTGCGCGGCTCGGTGTCGACCAACTTCCGCGCGCCGGCGCTGGCCCAGACCGGCTTCCGTTTCGCCACGCTGAACTTCAACGCCACCGGCACCGGTTTGCAGAACAACGCCCTGCTGCCGGCACGTGACCCACTGGCCGCCGCGTTTGGCGCCACGCCACTGAAGCCCGAAACCTCGCGTCAGTTGTCGCTGGGCACCGCCTGGCGCAACAACAGCGGCAGCAGCCTGAGCGTTGACGCCTACCGCATCGAGGTGGACGACCGCATCGTACGCACAAGCGACCTGCAAAGTGACGCCGTCAGCGCCTACCTGGCTGCGCGTCGCCGCGGCAACATCCAGAGCGTGGCCTTCCTGACCAATGCGGTCGACACCACCACCGAAGGCGTGGATGTGACCGTGGGCCAGGCCACCAAGCTGATGGGCGGCAACCTGCAACTCAATGCAGCGCTGAACCTGACCCGCACCACCATCGACCAGGTGCGCAACCAGCCGGCCGCGCTGGCCGCCATCGACCCGACGCTGAACCTGCTGGGCAGCGACGCGCTGCTGCGCATCACCCGCGGCACGCCGAAGCAGAAGCTGGTGCTGACCGCTGAATGGCAAGGTGAGGCCTGGGCCTGGAGCTTCCGCGCCACGCATTACGGCGAGGTGTGGGCCTACTCGTTCGACGACCAGGCCACGCAGATCGACGGCGCACCGGCCCAAGCGTTGGGCGATACCTGGGTGGTGGACGCCGAGGTGAGCCGCAAGATGGGCTCGGGCTGGACGGTGGCCGTGGGCGCCAACAACCTGTTCAACCGCTACCCGACGCGCACACTGAACGGCAGCACGTACGGCGGTGCCTTCCCTTACAACTTCACCGACCCGACCGGCTTGAACGGCGCCTACTGGTACGCCCGCGCCAACCTGCGCTGGTAATCTGATGTGGGAACCTCGGGGCGGCGTGGCTGCTCTGAGGTTGAAGCCCGTATCAAGAAGGATTTGCGCATGTCCACCCTGCTCCTGCTGGGCGCCACCGGCCAGGTGGGCCACCAGCTGCTGAACGCAGCACTGGCCCATCCCGCCGTCACCCAGGTGGTGGCCCCCACGCGCCGGCCCTTGGCTGCGCACCCCAAGTTGATGAATCCGAAGGTCGATTTTTCCGACCTGCCCGAGCGCGCCGCCTGGTGGACCGCCGATGCAGCGTGCAGCGCACTGGGCACCACCTTGCGCCAGGCCGGCTCGGCGGAGGCCTTCGAGGCCATCGACCGCGGGCATGTGCTGGCCGCAGCTCGGTTGACGCGTGCCGCCGGCACCCCCTGCTTCGTCAACAACTCATCGATGGGTGCCAACCCGCGTGCCCGCGGCTTGTACCTGCGCGTCAAGGGTCTGCTGGAACAGGACCTGGACGGGCTCGGTTTTGTATCGGTCTGCCATGTTCGCCCCTCGCTGCTGGACGGTGGCCCACGGCCGGACAGCCGCCCCGGCGAGCGTATCGGCCTGTGGCTGGCCCATGCCTTGGCACCGCTGATTCCGGCGCGCTACCAGGCCATCAAGACCGAGGCGGTGGCACAGGCCATGTTGCAGGCCGCGCTGGCGGCACGGCCGGGTGTGCAGATGATTGAATCTGATGCCCTGCAGCGGCTGCCGCAGGCTTCGCGCGCGCCTTGAGGCTCAGGCGCTGAGCCTGAACACCAGCAGCAGGTTGTTGGCCGGCATGGCTACCCGTTGCTCCAGCACCAACCCTGCTCGCCCGGCCACCAGCGCCACATCTGCCAAGTCACGCAGGCCCCAGGCCGCATCACGCGCCCGCAGGTCAGCGTCAAAGGCGAGATTGCCCGGCGAGGTGGGCACCATCGCTTCGAGGTAAGGGCCGTAGGTCACCAGGCAGCCGCCCGGCACCAGGTGCCGCGCTGCGCCCTGCATCAGCCCGGCGCAGCAGGCCCACGGTGCGATGTGCAGCATGTTGATTGCCAGCACAGCATCGACGGCGGCGTGTTGCAGCGGCCAGTCCGGGGCCAGCACATCCAGCACCACCGGCCGCTGCACATTTGCCAGCTGCGCCGTACGGGCCTCGATGGCGCCAAAACCATCAGCCTGCCAATCGCTGGGCTGCCACTGCCAGCCAGGCTCGGCCTGTGCAAAGGCGGCCGCATGCTGGCCGGTGCCGCTCGCCACTTCCAGCACCCGGGCCTGCTTGGGCAGCACCTGGCGCAACACCGCCAGGATGGGCGCCGTGTTGCGCTCGGCGGCGGCACTGAAGGGCAAGGGCTGCGGCAGTGTCATGCGTCGATCGATTCGAGGGCTTCGATGATCAGGCTGCGCCTGCGAACGCCCTGCACGCGGGTTTGCACACGCACGCGCAGCGGCTCGCCCGCGGGTACCTCGCGGCGGCAGTGGTAATCCAGGCTGTCGGTCTGACCAGGGTTGCTGCTGGCAATGTCGCGCGACCATTCGCGGCGACCATCGAGTTCCACGCTCAGGCCGTGGCTGGCACTGCTGGTTGAAGTGGCACCGTCGAGGTCGGGCACCCGCACCTCCATGCGCACATCCAGATCAAAGACGCGGTCGTGGTGCAGCACGGCGGGAATGGTCAGCACGGCCACGTCGGCCTCGCCGGCGTCCACGGCCCAGCGTTCGGGTCGCCTGGCCGTGCTCATGCGTCAGGTGGGCGCTTGCCGCCGCCCTGCCCCAGCCGCGCCGCGTTATCGGGCGAGGGCGGCACTTCGCGCACTTCCACGTCCACCACATCGGCGGCATCGGCGGAGGACTTGCGAGCGCCACGTTGCGCCCACGGCGGCATGCCAGCACCGGCGCGCTGCCACTGGAAACGAACGGGCGAAGGCCGCTTGCCGCGCAGCAAGGACCAGATCACCGCGATCAGACTGAGCACGAGGCCGAACAGCAGCACGCCGAGCACCAGCGCCAGGCCCAGGGCCCAAAGCACCAAGCGCCAGAGGGTGCGGCTGAGCCCCACCAGCAGCCGATCCAATTTTTCAAGCAAAGACATGCCGCGATTGTGGCGCGAATGCGCAAGCCCTCAGCGCGTCAGGGCTCGGCGCGCCAGGTTGCTCAGCAGGTCGACCAGACCCACCAGCGCCACCATCGCGGCGAGGATGGTGGCCGTCTTGCCCATGTGAAACAGGCCCATGTGGAACGCCAGCATCTGGCCCAGGCCGCCCGCGCCCACCACGCCCATCACGGCGGCTGCGCGGATGTTGTTCTCCCAGCGGTAGAGCGTGTAGCTCAGGCACTGCGGCAAGACCTGGGGCACGGTGGCGTAAAGGAACACCAGCGAAGGCCGAACGCCTTGGGTGCGCAGCGCCTCAGCCGGGCCGGCCGGGGCGTTTTCCATGGTTTCCGCGAACAGGCGGCCCAGCACCCCTGCGGTGTGAAACCCCAGCGCCAGGGTGCCTGCAAACGGTCCCATGCCGGCGCTGATCAACATCAGCGAGGCCCACACCAGCTCAGGCACCGAACGCAGGAAGTTCAGCAGCCAGCGCACCGGTGTGCGCAGCGGCGCCCAATCACCGGCGTGGCGGCGCGCTGCTGGCCAAGCCAGGGTGAGGCCCAGCACCACCGCCAGCAAGGTGCCCAGAGCCGACATGGCCAGGGTTTCGAGCGTGGCCAGGCCCACCTTCATCAAGAACGCAGGCTGGGTGTCGGGCGGGAAAAACTCGGCCACGAAGCGGCCCATGGCCTGCATGGCCGACAACGACAGAAACTGAGACCACTGCAGATCGAGCGACGCGAAGCTCGCCACGATCAGGCCCAGCACCGCCACCATGAATACGCTCAGGCGGCTCATGCCAACGTCTCCCGCAGCCAGGCGCTGGCGCGGTCGGCCAGGGCCACCAGCGCCACGAACACCAGCAGGATGGTCAGCACGTCGCCCCCTGCGAACATCTTCATCGCGCTGTCGAGTTGCTGGCCCAGGCCCCCTGCCCCGACAAACCCCAGCACCACCGACGAGCGCACCGCGCATTCCCAGCGGTACACGGTGTACGACACCAGCTCGGCGGCGTTCTGCGGCAGCAGCGCATACAGCAGTGCCTGCAACCGGCTGCTGCCGTTGCGCAGCAGGGACTCGGCCGGCTGGGTGTCGCCGCTTTCAAGAATCTCGCCGTAGACCTTGCCGAGCATGCCGCCGTAGGTCAGCGCGATGGCCAGCACACCAGCCGTCGGCCCCAGGCCCACCACGCGCACGAACACCAGCGCCCACACCAGCTCGGGCACGCTGCGTAGCACCACCAGCAGGCCGCGCACGCCCTGACGCAGGAGCCACGCCCCACCGGCCATGCGCCCTGACAGCGCCGACACCGACAGCACGCGGGTCGATACCAGCGTCAGCGGCACGGCCAGCAGCCAGCCCAGGGTGATGCCCGCCGTGGCCATCGCCACGGTGCGCCAGGTTTCCCGGGCCAGCTCCCAGAGGAACGGGGCGTCGAGGCGGGGCGGCCAGGTGCTCGCCAGGAAGTTGGCCGTCACGGCCCAGCTGCGGGCATCCCACAGCTGCCACGGGCGGAACTCGGTCAGCACCAGCGCCGGCCAGAGCAAGACCACCATGAACAGCGCCACGCCCACACGGCCGAGCCAGGCGGGGTCTTTCAGCGCTGGCTGGCTCAGGGATTGAGCCTGGTCGCTCAGCGACATGTCATGGCCACCACGGCAGGCGACGCTGGCGTGGCAGGCTCATCGGCTGGGGCCGCGGTGCCCGGATGAAGCTCGTGTTCATGCTGGGCGTAAAGGGCGGCCAGCATGTCAGGCGTGACGTTGGTTGCGGGCGCATCAAACATCACGCGGCCATCGCGCAAACCGACGATGCGCGGAAAGCAGCTCAGCGCCAGATCAACCTGGTGCAGCGACGCCACCAGCGTGCAGCCGCGTTCGCGGGCGGCCAGTTGCAGGGCGTCCAGCACCTGGCGGGCGCGAGTGGGGTCGAGGGCCGACAGCGGCTCATCCACCAACCACAGCCGGGCCGGCGAGACCAGCGCGCGGGCCAGACCCACGCGCTGCCGCTCACCACCCGAAAGCCGGTCCACTCGGTGGAACAGCTTGTCGGCCACGCCAAACCGGGCGAGCGCGCCATGCGCCTCTGGCAGGGCCGCTGGCTTGATCCACTGGCGCACCGAGGCCCACCAGGTCATGCCCGGCAAGCGCCCGGCCAGCACCGTGGTGACCACGCGTTGGCGTGGCGGCAGCGGCGGTGTCTGCGGAGCCAGGAACAGGCTGGCGCGCAGCCTGTGCAAGGCCCGGCGCGAGAGGCGCCACGGCGCCACCTCAGACACCTGGAAGTGCCCGGCGACAGGCGGCAGGCAGCAGGCCAGCACCTGCAGCAGCGTGGTCTTGCCCGCGCCCGACGGGCCGATGATGGCGAGTTGTTCACCCGCGGCCACGCGCAGGCTCACCGGCCCGAGGGCCGGGGGGAGCTGGCTGGATGCGGCCGGGTGCCGCGCGGCGACCTCTTCGAGCAACAGGTTCACGGTACGCGACGCCTCGGCCAGTGCGTTACAGCAGGCCGGCGCTGCGGGCGGCGGCTTCGATGCCCTTGTAGTTGTCGGCCTTGGTCGGCACGAAACGGGTGGCGCGCTGCAGCTCGAGGATTTCCTTGCCTTCAGCGGTATCGCGGCTCAACGCCAGGAAGGCCTGGGTAATCTTGTCGCGCAGGGCCTGGGGCATGTCGGCGTGCACCGTCCAGTTGTAGTCGAAGTAGGCGGGCGTGGTGTAGAAGGCGCGCACCTTGGTGGTGTCGACCTTCTTGTCGGCCACGAACTTGTCCCACACGGAGATGTTCAGCGCACCGGCCTGCACCTTGCCGGACACCACGGCGGCGATGGTTGCGTCATGGGCGCCGCTGTAGGCCACGCGGTGGAAGTCCTTGTCCGGATCGACCTTGGCCTGCAGCAGGAAACTGCGCGGCATCAGGTGGCCCGAGGTTGAGCTCTGCGAGCCGAAGCTCACGTCCTTGCCCTTCAGGTCGGCCAGGCTCTGGATGGCGGGATCAGCCGTGATGAAGACCGAGCGGAACTTCTCATCTTCTTCACGCTGCACCAGCGGGATGACCTTGCCGCCGGAGCGCACAGAGGCCTGCACGAAGGTGAAGCCCCCGAACCAGGCCATGTCGACCTTCTTGTTCACCAGGGCTTCAACCGAAGCGGCGTAGTCGGTGACGGGGGTGTATTCCACCTTCACGCCCAGCTTGGTTTCCAGGTACTTCACCAGCGGTGCAGCCTTGCGGGCCAGCTCGGTCGGCGCTTCGTCCGGAATGGCGGTGACGCGCAGCACCTGCTGGGCCTGGGCAGCCAAGCCGGACAGGGCCAGCACGGCAGCAGTGATGAGGGCGGGCAGATGGCGGCGTTGGGTGGTCAGGTGCATGGGGTGGGTACCGGAGAGTGAAGCCGTGATTATCGGGGCGGGCTTGTCCGCACGCGCTATGCTCGTTCATCAAAGTCCGCGGCGACTGGCTGCGGGCGTCAGAACCAACCGCCCTGTCGACATGACCGCCCTGCCCGCTTCCACACCGTCCACCGCCCTACCCCACACGCCCGCGGGCGAACCCCGTCTGACGTCGTTGTCACACGGCGGCGGCTGCGGCTGCAAGATCGCACCAGGGGTGCTGAGCGAAATCCTCAAGGGCACGGCCGCGATGCCCCTGCCGCCGGAATTGCTGGTGGGCATCGAGACCGCCGACGACGCCGCCGTGTACCGGCTCAACGACGAGCAGGCGTTGATCGCGACGACCGACTTTTTCATGCCGATCGTCGACGACCCGTTCGACTTCGGCCGCATCGCGGCCACCAATGCCATCAGCGATGTGTATGCGATGGGCGGCCGCCCCATCATGGCGCTGGCCCTGGTGGGCATGCCGATCAATGTGCTGTCGACCACCACCATCGGGCGTGTGCTGGAGGGTGGCGCCAGTATTTGCCGGCAGGCTGGCATTCCAGTGGCAGGCGGCCACACGATCGACTCGGTGGAAGCCATCTACGGTCTGGTGGCGCTGGGCCTGGTGCACCCCGACCGCATCAAGCGCAATGCTGACGCCCGCCCCGGCGATGTGCTGGTGCTCGGCAAGCCGGTTGGGGTGGGCGTGATGTCAGCGGCCCTGAAGAAGGGCCTGCTGGATGCCGCGGGCTACGGCCGGATGATCGACACCACGACGCGGCTCAACACCCCGGGCCCTGACCTGGCGGCCCTGGACGGCGTGCATGCGCTGACGGATGTGACCGGCTTCGGCCTGGCCGGGCACGCGCTGGAGCTGGCCCGGGGCGCGCGCTGCGACGTGGCGATTGATTGGCGCGCCGTGCCGCTGCTGGACGGCGTTCAAGCCTTGGCTGAGCAAGGCCTGATCACGGGCGCGTCCGGGCGCAACTGGGCCGGCTACGGCACACAGGTGACGTTGCCAGGCGATTTCAGCGAGGTGGACCGCGCCCTGCTCACCGACCCGCAAACCAGTGGTGGTTTGCTGGTGTCGTGCGATGCAGCGTCGGTGGACGCCGTGCTGGCGGTGTTCCAGCGGCACGGCTTCGGCAACGCGGCGGTCGTGGGCGAAGTGCTCGCCTGCCAGTACGCTGCGCCGCGCCTGCGCGTGATCTGAGCGTGGCCCGAGGCTGCCGCAGCGGCCTCAAGTCGACATCAGAAGCGGCGGGGAGCCGGACCGGCCGGGCCGCGACGCTCGATGTGACGGAAGGTGATGCGACCCTTCGTCAGATCGTAAGGCGACAGTTCCAGCGACACCGCGTCACCCGCGAGGATGCGGATGTGGTGCTTCTTCATCTTGCCCGACGTGTAGGCGACGAGCTGGTGACCGTTTTCCAGCGTGACGCGGAAACGCGAGTCAGGCAGGACTTCGTCAACCTTGCCGTTCATTTCAATCAGTTCTTCCTTGGCCATGTGTGCTCCGGTGCGAATGTGGATATTGGGGTGGGTCAGTGGGCAGCGTCAATCCAACGCAGCCCTTCTTGTGTCGCATAGCGATCAGCCGCGGCTGCCGAACGGAAGGATGGCGTGAAGCGCATCACCCGGTCGGTGGTGTTGGTGCCGCGACCCGAACGGATCGACACGCCAGCGCTGAAGCAGCCATCGGGCAGCGACCGCGTCAGCGGGGAAACTTGATACTTGCCCACTTGCATATGGGCGATTTTCTTCTTCTGGTTCATTTTCTCTCAAGGGCGGCGTTGCCTTTTAGCTGAAACGCTCACCCGCAATCTCTGGTTCGTCAGTGCCGTCGGTAACTCAACAGGCGGCCGCGGTAGGCGGCCCGCTCGTCGGTGGCGACGTCCTGCAGGATGCTTTCCTGCAGCGCATAGCCCATGTCACTCATGTGCCTGTGAAACGGCGCACGGTTGCCACGGTTCGGGTCGACGATCAGCACCTCGCCCACCGGGGTGGCATGACGTTCGATGTAGCGCGCCAGCACCCCACCCTCGTCACGCTCATAAAGCACGTCGCTGCCGATGATGAGGTCAAAGCGACCTTGCACCTTCGGGCCCGGCAACGGCGTTTCGCCGGGCAATGGATCAGGATCCTCACTGCGCAGCCAGTCACCATGGCAATACGGCAGATCAATCAGATCATTCAGCAACAGGTTGTCTCGCAGGAACTGCCCTGCCAGCGGATGGCAATCGCTGGCAGTCACGTCACTGCCCCGCCGGTGGCACACCAGGCTCGCCAGGGCGAGGCCGCAGCCGATTTCCAGGATGCGTTCCCCGTCCACCATCTCGCGCCGGGCCATGGCATCAGCCAGCTGCAGTCCGGACGGCCACACCTGGCCAAACAGCGGCCAGAAAGCTGACGAAATGCCCAACGCCTCGGCATGGCCAAGTGGGTCGGAGAATTGCTGGTTGTTCAGCAGAGACTGTATGTTCAGGGCGTTGACACCCTGAAAATTGATGTGCTCACTCTTGAGCAGATAACCGGGCATGGCCGGGATTCCTCGCGTCCGGACTGCGTGCTGACACGAAAGCCCCATGATTCGGCGCTGTGCTGCGCGGCGATGTTCAAGGGGCAACGGCCGCCCTTGGTGAGAACAAGGGCCAGCGCGACCAAAAGGCCAACACGCGAGGCAGAACGAGAACGCCACTCATCGTTTGGCCCCGAAGACCCCGGCACGTGAACGCAGGGTGTGGGCCAGCTTCTGTCAGCGGCGCAGAGCGGATTGTATCTGATGCGAGGAATCTCCACACGGACGTTGGAAAAGCCTGTGGAGAACTGGTGCGCGCGGGCTGCAAGTGCCTGATTTTAAAGAGTGTTTTACAGGCTGCTGCAAAACAGGGCAGGGCGCCGGACGCTGAACTCGAAAGCTCCACACCAGCGCTGGACAAGCTTGTGGACAACACGGGGGGCAGTGCGGCAAGTGCCTGATTCACATGGACTTTTGTTCCAGTGCCACGGAATCAGGCAGCGTCGCCAAGCTCTGCTGCAATGTCGAGCAACTGCTCGGGCGTCGGCTTGTCCCATTGATCGCCCAGCGTGCCTTGGGCGTAGTAGCGCACCATCTCCTGCATCACGATCGGGTGCGTCCAGCCACTGGTTTGCAGGCGCTTGCGGATCGACGGATGCATCTGGCGTGCCTCCATATCGAGCAGCAGGTCGTCACTGAGGGCCTGCTGCACCTCGGGCGAGAGGCGATGGATGTCGGCCACCACCTGGTCGCGCCGGCGGCGGATCCATTCCTCGGCCCAGCGGGTCTGCCGCCGGCTCTGGATCTCACGGCTTTCCGGGCTCCGCGGGTCGGCCTTGGCTTCGCGCTCGGCGACGCGGGCATTGGCGCGCTCGAGCTCCCCGGGCATCAGGCTGCGCAGGTAGCGGTACGGATCACGCAGCGGGGCAGGGAAGGCGGACGCCGCACGGGTAGCCAGCAGCTGCAAGCCGGATTTCAGGGCGTCCACACCAAACTCGGCCTGCAATTCCTCGGCCTTGTCGGCGTCAATACCCAGGCGTTGCGCCTCGACCACCTGGCTGAGATCAACCGCCTCGGGGGCTTGGGCAAGAGCCAGCGACGACTGCTTCTTCGGGCGGATGAGGAACTGGATTTCCGCGATGAAGCGGCCTTCCTTGTGCTCGACCAGCTCGATGTCCAGGTCGGTGATGGCACTGACCTCGGCGATCGCCGGCTTCAGCGTGTCGCGCTTGAAGATGCGGTACTCCAGCTTGGCGGTGCGCTCGGTTTCCGGCTGGCCGCTCAGCACCGGGCGCCACCAGCGCCAGTGCTGCCGCGCCGTGCGGCCGACGTCCTTGTAGCGGGTGCAGATTTCGTAGAGGGCGATGCCGGCGTGAGACCGCAACTGGCTAATCACCTCCAGCTTCAGGCGCGCAAACACCGTGGGCTCGAGCAGCTCCTGCTTCAGATTCACGGCGTACGACCACTCGACCCAGACTTGCCCGCGCTCTTTGGTGAGCTTGGCATGGGCCAAGAGGCCGGACACGTTCCAGGCCGCACCTTCACCGGTGGTGGGCGATTGCCACTCCACCGTGGTGGAGACCATGGCGCGCAGGTGCTTCTTGATCAGGGCATGGTCGTTGGAATCGAAATCGACCCCGCGCACCACGCGCTCAAGAGGCGCACGAAACACCTCGCGCTCGAGACCTTGCTCCTGCGCCTCGTAGAGCAGCACGTTGTAGCTCTTGCGCCCCAGCGAGGTGATGCGGGCAGATTTCGGCACGATCGCCAGCGTGTTCACCGGCTTGCGCAGCGGCTGGGAGACTTCGAGCGGTTCGCCCCACGAAGAGGGCTGAGCTTGAGGTGCAAGCGCTGTTGCACGTGAGCGAGTCACGCGCGTGGCGCGCTTGGCTGGCACCGGCACGGCATCAACAGAGCCCTCAGGTGCATCGGCAAGATCACTCGAGAGCTCAAGTGCAACTGAATCGGCAGTTTCAGGGCGCAGGTCGGCCTTCAAATCGACTTCAGCGACATGAAGAGGGGAGGGCAGGGTGGGGCGACGAGCCATGGATGGATCGTACCTGATGCGTGAGGGGTGCATTCACATGACGAATACCGGGGTGTAGCCCGGGAAAGGCGATAGTGATTCAGGTGAGTTGGCTGATGAACCACGCATTGGCCACAAATTCGTCAAGCGTGTGCATTGCGTCAAGCTTGGCGGGCTGATTCCTGAAAACTCTCACTTGAGCAGCTTGCGGAGATGCCGAGGTGCCGTTGGTTGGAGCCCCCGGCGTGATCACGCATCTCCCGAAAACCCTCACCTCAATTCGCGAGAACGCCTGAAAGCGGTCGCAAGGCTTGGATCCCGAAAAGTCTCCAGGCTGTTTCATTGAATTCCAGTGCCATCGACTTTGAGTCACAGCCTGTCTCCCGAAAAGTCTCACATGAGTACAGGCTGGCCCGCTGTGAGCAGAAGAACACACTGAAATGTTCAGAACAACGCGAACGCGACAGCGTGTCCCGCCGGGCTTTGTGAAGCGCCGTCAGATCACCCCCGAAAATCCTCACCTGAGCGTGATCGCGATCAACGGATCGTGCACCGATGTGCGATTCCTCGGTTGCCCCGTATCCATGCACCCTCGTTCCTGTAAAAGCTCCGCAGCATCCCGCCAGCCTGCATCGAACATCCTGAAAAGCCGCCACTTCGTCCTGTATCCACTCACCTGAAATGCCATAAGTGTTTGATTTATAACGACAAATTGACGCCTAAAGGTATTGAAGGGTTTTGATGTATTGAATTTATTAAACCCGTGGGTTCCTTCCTGGAAAAGAACACGTCAAGACCACAATGCGCCGAGCGCGTGAAGTTGCGGAGGAATTCTTTCCAACGCATGCTTCTGTTGACACAATAGAGGGTGTTGAACGGTTCAACGTCAAGTTGGCGTTGACTGCCGAACCAGGAGATTCACGTTGGACAGACTATCCGTCAAAGCGCCCAAATCCATATCGCTCGCAGACATTGCTGAGCAAGCGGAACGGGCTGTGGCCATGATGGGCCAGATTCGCGCCGCCATGTTGGCGCCCACCGCACGCAAAGTACCGCCGCTTTTCAACCTCAGCCAGCTTGCTGCGCTGTGCGGCATTGAAAAGGGCTCTCTCAGCCATCGTCTTGGCAAAGGGGATTTGCCTGTTGGACGACTCAACGAGGCGGGAAGCCGCCGCGAGTTCAACCTGGAAGAGGCGCGAACCTGGATCCGTGAATACCGCAAGGAATACCTGCGGCCAGCGGGCGCCGAAGCGGTCACGATCAGCATTGGCAACTTCAAGGGTGGCGTCAGCAAAACCACGACGGCTGTGACGCTGGCGCAAGGCCTGTCTTTGCTGGGGCACCGCGTGCTGGTCATCGACACTGACCCGCAGGGTTCCCTCACCACCTTGTTCGGCATCTTGCCGGACACGGAGGTCGATGAAGAGGACACCATCTTGCCGCTGGCGATGGGCACCGAGACGTCGATCCGTTATGCGATTCGACCGTCGTACTGGAACGGCATTGACCTGGTTGCGGCTGCGCCTGTGCTGTTCGGCGCAGAGTTCGCCTTGCCCGCACGCCAAACCCAGGAGCCGGGCTTCGAGTTCTGGCGTGTGCTGGATCTGGGCATCGACGATGTGCGCGATGAGTACGACGTGATCGTGATCGATACACCGCCGGCATTGTCGTACACCACCATCAATGCGTTCATGGCGTCGAACGGCATCATCATGCCGCTGCCGCCCAATGCGCTCGACTTTGCGTCGGCGTCGCAGTTCTGGAGTTTGTTCTCCGACCTGACCGCCGAGCTGCTGACCAAGCGCGGCTTGACCAAGGACTTCGACTTCATCCACGTGTTGCTGGCCCGGGTGGACAGCACCGATGCCGCCAGCAACATCGTTCGGCAGTGGATTGGGCAGACCTACGCCGAGAAGGTGCTGCCGGTTGAAATTCCGAAGACGGCAGTCACGGGTGTCACGGCTGCCGAATTCGGCACCGTGTACGACGTCGCTCGCTACGACGGCTCCGCCCGTACGTTCAAGCGCGCCCGCGATGCCTACGATTCGTTCGTCGGGCACATTGAGGGTTCGATCCGCGCGGTCTGGTCGAAGCAAGTGGACGCCTTGGCGGCGTCGCGGGCGCCGGTGTTGAACGGTTCAACGCCGGTGGGGGAGGGCGCCCAAGGCGGCGCAAATCCAAGGACGGGAGCTAAGCGATGAGCAAGAAGTTGGCTGCCAAGGCCGGGTTGATCATGGGGCTGCCTTTGCCGGTGGCGGGTGTCGCGCCCGCACCTGCTGCTCGCCCCGATGTGGATGCAAACGCCGGTCGGCCGAAGACCGCGCCAGGCTCGATGTTGCAGTTCATGTCGAGCCAATCAGCCGCCATCAAGGAAGCCGATGACCTTCGTGAGCGGCTCAAGGATTTCGACGGGGCGGCGCCCGTGCGCTTGCTTGATCCGAAACTGATCTGTCCTTCCCGGTGGGCGAACCGTCACGAAGACTCGTTCACCAGCCCGGAGTTTGAAGAGCTGAAGAACGAGATCGAAAGCGCTGGCGGCAACGTCCAGCCCATTCGCGTTCGGCCCGTGTTGAACGGTTCAACGCCGGCGGCGCAGGGCGGGGCGATGTACGAGGTGGTGTTCGGCCACCGCCGGCACCGCGCTTGTCTGGATCTCGGTATCGAGGTGCGCACGCTGATCGAAGATGCCTCCGACCAGGAGCTGTTCGAGGCGATGGAGCGCGAGAACCGCGGCCGCAAGAACCTGAGCGCCTGGGAGCAGGGCTGCATGTACCGCAAGGCGTTGGACGAGGGCTTGTACCCGTCGCTGCGCAAGCTGGCTGAGGGCGTCAAGGTAGACGTTTCACTGGTGTCCAAGAGCGTGGCGCTGGCCCGTCTTCCAGACGCGGTGGTGGCGGCTTTCCCATCGCCGCTGGACATCCAGTTCCGCTGGGCACAGCCGCTGGGTGAGGCCTTGCAGAAGGATCCAGACGGCACGCTGAGCCGGGCGCGAGGCCTGAAGGATCAAGCCGCGGTGATGTCCGCAGCGCAAGTGTTCGAGGCCTTGGTCAACCCGAAACAGTCGGCGTTGAACGGTTCAACGTCACGGGTGACGACGTTGGGGAAGAGTGCCAAGAAGGGTGCCACCGTGACGGCAGATGCCAAGGGCGGTGTGCAGATCAAATTCGCGCCGGGCGTGGTTCCAGAAGCTCGCCGACAAGACTTGATCAAGCTCATCGAGGGCTTCCTCGCGCTCTGAGCTGACGACATCGAGTTCAAAAAAACGAAGGGGGAGGGCGCTGAGCCTTCCCCCTTTTTTCGTTCTGAAGGCTCTCCCTGCACGATTGGCGCATTGCACTACAGCCCAAAACAGCCGAGTCAATCGCCCTGGCCCCGGCCTGTTGGTGGGCTTTCGAGGCTCGGATCGACCACGCCAAACACCTGATCCATCTCGGCCTGCAGACGTTCCAGTTGCGCCTTCGCATAGCGCATGGTGGTGCGCGGGTCGGCATGGCCGAGCTGACGCTGAACAACCTCGAGCGGTGCTTTTCTCTCCAGTGCGCGGGTGCCAAACGTGTGCCGCAACCAGTGCGGCGAAGCGCGCAGGGCGTCCTCCAGATCGGCCTTGTCGAGAGCGCTGGCCAGCAAGGCTTGGCGCATCCAGCGCTTCATCGTCTGGTACAGCGCCTGGTAGCCGATGGACTCGGTTGGCTCCTGGGTGCTGGCCAGCAAGGGCAGGTTGGTATCGGCTTGTCCGAGCGACGGCAGGCCGCGCGCCTGCAGGTAAGTGGCCAAGGCTTGCTCGGCCTGGCCGGGCACCGCGATGACGCGGTTGCGTGAGCCCTTGCCCTGAACCTGCAGCGCCAGCCGGCCCTTGTGGCGGCGGAAATGCCCGAGTCGTGCGTTCAGCAACTCGGCCGCGCGCAGGCCGGTGGCCTCCACGAAGGTGAGCAAAAAACGGATGCGCGCCAGGGAAGGTGTGTTCGGCTGGCGCGCCAGAAAGTCGTGAATGGCGCTCCACACTTCCGGCGTGAAAGCGCGCGAGTCGAGCTCATTGCGCGTGGCATCGTCGCCGGTCCGGCGGTTCACGAGCATCCACGGGTTGCGCAGCGACAGCCAACCCACGTCCACCATCCACGCGAAAAAGCTGCCCAGCACCACCACGGCCTGCCGTCGGCTGGCCAGGCTCAGCGGTCCGCGAAAGGGCGCCCAGCCCTGCGCGAGTACATGCGCACGTTGGCGCGAGGACCACGCCGGCGGCACGTGTTCAAGGAAGGCCATGTAAGCCAGACAGTCCTCCACCTGCGTATCGCGAAAGCCTTTGCCGCGCTCCTGGTTCAGCCAGATGAGCATGCGGCGCGCCTCGCGGCGGTAGCTGGTGGCGGTGGGCAGCGCGCCGGCGCGGGCCGCAACCCACGCCTCGATGATTTCGACATCGTCGCGCGCGCCGGTCATCAGCGGTTGGCTGATGGCCGAGTTTTGGTCTGTGGCGGTGCTGTTGGCCGGTGCTGAAAAATGAGGCAAAACCTCGAAATCGCCGGAAAGGGCCTTCAAAGGCCCGTCAGGCGATTTTTCGACCTCACCCTGCCAACCCCCTTGGCTATCGCCTGATCGGTCGTCTGGTGCGGTTCTGGAGCCTCTGTTTTCAGGGGGCTGCGGGGCCGGAAAGTAGCCTTGCGGACGCGCAAGCGCTGGCGGCGGAGGGTAGGGCAGGGGTGAGCTGCCCTGCCCGCCTGGCAGGGCAGGGTGGCCGTCTGCGATTGACGCGCTCGGCAGCAAAAAGCGTGGGGCCGCGGCCGGGGCTTGCGCGGGCAGCAGCGTGTGGAGGTAGCTGCCGATCCGCTGGGCCTTGGTCTGGCCGATGGCCGGCAAGCCGCGCCACCAGTGGCCACCGGCGGCGATGCGATCCAGCAAATCACTGAGCAGCAGCAGGCCGGCGTCTTGAAGCCGTCGGGCGGTGACCGGGTCGAACCATCCATTGATCGGGTCGGTGGGCTGCGGCGTTTCCGCGGCGGCTTGCTCCAGTGCCTTGAGCAGCGCGAGCTGGCGTTCGCGCAGGCGCTGCCGGCGCTCGGCGCGGCGGTCGGCCGGATAGGCCTCTGCGTACATCTCCTGGACTTCGGCTTCGCCCCAGTCGTCCAGATCGCGCTCAGCGATGAAGTCGTCCAGAGATGGGCGCGGCCCGGTGCTGGTCAGGCGGATGTTCAGGCCGACGAGACGCCACGCGCGGTCGCCTCGTCGGCGAGCCAGGTTGCGCAGCTCATCGACCACCGCGCGGTGTGCGGTGATGGCTTGGTGGCCGTGGTCGATGCCGAGATAGCGCTCGGCGGACTCCAGCAACGGCAAGCCTTCGGCCACGGCGCGCAGGTGCGCAAAGTGGTGAACGCCGATCCGGCGCGCGCCGGCCATGCGGTAAGTGCTTGATTTTGCTGTGATCAGCGGCATGTCGAACTTTAGGCTGTGTTTTGACGCGCAAATTTGATTGTTAGATTATTACACTTATCTAATAACTTAAACAGGCCGGGCAGGGCAGTGGGGTCAGTTTGGGTTGCGGCGCCCCCGGAGGTGGTCGAAAAAGCGAAGCGTTCAAGCCCGGCTGGCGGGCATTGAACGGTTCAACAGGCGCGGGCTTCAGCCGAGCGGCGCGTGTTTGCGCCAGCGGCCCGGTGTTTGGCCGGTCCAGCGAGAAAACGCCCTGGTGAAAGCGGCCTGGTCGGCATAACCCAGTCGTATCGCGACTTCTGCCGTGCTGAGCGTTGGATCACGCAGCCAGATCAAGGCTTGCGCGCACCTGCTTCGGTCAAGTTCGGTCTGGAACTGCGCTCCGCCCTTGGCCAGCTGACGCTGCAGGGTCCGCACGGAACAGCCCATGCGCGCGGCGGCCTCAGCCAGGGTCCCTTCGCCAGACTTCACCATGTCGGTGAGTGCGTCCTTCAAGGTCGCCATCCACGGATCACGTGGCGGCAGTCGCACCAGCTGACTCTGGGCCTGCCCTTCCAGCAGTTTCAGCAGCACCGGGTCGGGTTGCCGCAGTGGCATGTTCAGCACGGCCGCAGCCAGGTGGACCTCGGTTTGCTGTGTGCCGAAGTGAACCTCTCCACCGAAAAACGTGGTGTAGGGGTTGGTGTCGGCCGGCCGGGCGTTGATGAAACTCACTTTCGACGCCGAGACGGTGGCGTCTCCGGTGATGCCGCGCACGGTGCTCATCAGGATGGCCAAGGCGCATTCGTCAACCAGTTGCCCGGGTCGTCCGTGCTCGTCTCCCCAGCGGAGTTCGACGCCATGTTGGTTGGTGCTCACCTTGACCGGGTTCACGTCATAAGACAGGCGCTCGAACTCTTGCCAGCGCATCAGCGCTTCGCCGACGGTGCTGCAGCTCAAGGCCACATAGCCCATCAAGCCCAGATCCTGGATGTTGACTAGCTCGCCGACCCGCAGGCCGAAGGCCGGAATGCCCGTGGCGGTTTGGCCGGCCGCAAGGCAAGCGGCCCACTGCCGAACTGGAAGCTGCGGCTGTCCTGCGTCCACCATGGCCGGCGTTGCGTCCGGCTGCGGATCTCCGCCGGGCAGACTGCCGGCGCTGAGCCCATGCCGAACGAGGCAGCGTTCCAGCAACTGGAGGTAGCTCAGCGGGACGTGACCATGCATGGCGTGAATTGTCAATTTCAAGGCATGCCTGCATCAATCGTGAAAGTCCCTTGGTCTTTAAGATGGATTGCGCTCGATAGAAGCACAACAACAGACGGAGACAAACATGCACGACTGGATTGCCGCGTTCACCGGACTGCTGCCAGCCTGGCTGGCGGCCAACCTTGAATGGAAACAGGTGGTGCTGATCGCCATGACGCCCATCTTCCTGCTGGCCTTCGGCGCGGAGTGGCGGGTCATGGCTCAGCGCGGGCGGGCGCAGAGTTTCAGCTTGCCCGACATCATGGCGAACCTGAACCTTGGCCTCGCCTACCAGGTGTTCGAGTTGATCGCCTACACCCTTGTCACGGCCAGCTTGGTGGGTTGGTTCTGGCAGCACCGTTTGTTCGACATGCCGATCACCGTCTGGACGGTGCCGCTGCTTTTCGTCTTCATGGAGTTCTGCTACTACTGGTTCCACCGGGCCAGCCACCGCATCCGCTGGTTCTGGGCAGCCCATGTGGTGCATCACTCGGAAGAGCGCATGAACATGACGACGGCGATGCGGCAGAGCCTGCTTTACTCAGTCACCGGGTGGTGGCTGTTTTTCATGCCGATGGTGCTGCTGGGTGTGCCGCCCGAGGTGGTCTTCGTGCTCTACGCCTGCGACCTCACCTGGCAGTTTTTCATCCACACCGAGAGCATCGGAAAACTGCCGGCCTGGATGGAGTACTGGCTGAACACGCCGTCGAACCACCGCGTGCACCACGCCCGGAATCCGGAGTACATCGACCGCAACTACGGCGGCGTGTTGATCATCTTTGATCGCTGGTTTGGCACCTATGCCGAAGAATCAGCGCCGGTCGATTACGGCATCGTTCGCCAGGTGCGCAGCCGCAACCTGCTGGTCTTGAACTTTCACGAGTTCATCGACATGTGGCGTGACGCGGCCAGGCCCGGTCCACTCTGGCTTCGGCTGCAGCATCTTTGGCGCGCGCCCGAGTGGGTTCGTCCAGGTCCGTCGACAGATGTGGCGCCGGCTTCGCGAGCAGAAAGCCAGACTCGCTGATCAGGCGGGGGCTGGCGGATTGGCCAAACCGTCTGCCGGCCAGTTCAGCAATTCGGCCAGGCGGCGGGCGACCCACACGCCTTCGTCGGGCGTCAGGCCTGAGCCTTCCTGACTGAGTCCGAGCACGATGCGTTGAAGCACATCGTCTTCGGTCAAACCATCGTCGTGCAGCAGTGCCTGCGCGCTGGCCTGCAAATGGTTGGCGAGGTCTTCGCACAAATCGTAGTGCTGGCGAATTTCGGCCGCAGGTTTGAGCAAGCGTTGCCGGGCGCCCGTCCAGATGGCAAGAAAACTGTCGGGCAATGGGGTCAGCTGATCATCAAACATCGGGGTACTGCATTTGGGGTGGTTCGGGCGGCAAGGCCACCCGACAAATCTGGCTGACTGGGGTTTGAGCGTTCAGACCGGCACCGGGCCGTTACCGCTGTCGAGCTGCCGCTTGATGGCATCGATCGAGAACGCAGTGCGCAGACCCAGCCACTTCATCAAGGTTGCATTGTCGATGCCTTGATCGATCTGGCGCACCGCATAGGTATTTCGCAGGGTCTGCGGGCCGAGCTGGTCTTGCGCCATGCCCGCCGCTTCCATCGCCGGGCGGATGATTTCGTACAACTCGGATGTGCTGATGGCATGGGGCATCGGCTCGCCGCCATCCACCTCCACGGTTGGTGATCGCTTGCGTGCGACGAACAAGACATTCCCGCCGACGTGCAACTGGGCGCGTGTCTGTGACCAGGCTTCCAGAACGGGCTGACTCCAGCCTGGCAGCGGCAGTTGTCGGCTGGTCACCGGTGACGGTGTGCGGATGTGCAGCATCGGATGCTTGCCGCTTGTCACCAGGTCGCTGGTGGTCAGTCGCAATGACTCTTCCACCGTGATGCCGCAGGCCAGATAGATGCAGCGCAAAGCCGCGTCGCGTTCGTCACACCAGCCCGTGCGCGGCTGTTGATTGACCCACTGGATGTAGCTTTGCGATTGCTCGACGCTCAGGAAGCGTGGCGCATTGCGCACCGTGCCGCCCTGCTTCAAGCGTTGTTGAACAGCCTCGATGGGTGACGCGGCCATCAGCCCGGCTTGGGCCAGATGGTTGAACAGCATGGTGAGGGTGCCGATGTAGCGTCGCACCGTGCCGGCGGATGCCGGTTGACCCCCCCTGCCGCGGAGACTTTTCAGGAAAGCTTCGACGTCAGCCGGACGGGCATCGACCAGATGCCGCTCCCGTTCCTTGTAAAGCCAGTCTGCGGCGGTGCCGATCATCGCGCTGTACTGGGCGATGGAATGCGGGGCGTAACTAACCTGGCTGTCGGTGGTGAGCCACCTGCGAGCGGCTTCGCGAGGGTCGAGGGACCACAGCAGTTGAGGCGCGGATTCTTGCAGCATGCACCAATATACCGGATATACGCCAAACTGTGTTTTCAAGGAAAGATTTCTATGGATGAGGATCGCACACCGTTGCGTATATCCACATAAATCAAACCGTCCATCCCAGGCAATTCCGTTGCGTATATCCATAGACGCAAGAACGGACCTAAAGATCTGCCACCGCCTCAGGGCTCAAAACCGCAACTCGAACCGAAGGTCCTGCCAGCTCAACACCACCGAACGGATGCGGATAGCCTCCACCTCCACCCCCGGCATCGGCGACTCGCCCTCCCGCCACACCTGGTCGTTGACGATCACCATGCGGCTACTCGCCTGCTCCGAATACATACCGCCACTGACCAGCAGTTTCGGCATGTGGGCGCGACGGCTGGCAGGAATCTGATCGAACGGAATGACCTTCGCAGGAGCGGCCATACCCGGCGGCATGAACTCCGCCTCCATGCGCATGTTGCTGCCACGCGTAGCGCCCTCCGCGACAGCCGCCTTCTTCACAGGCGGCGTCACAACATCAACCGTCTTGGCAGACTTGGGCGGAGCAGAAACCGACAACCTTGGATCAGCAGGCGCGGCAACAGCCACGGTAGATGCCGCAGCAACACCAGGCAGCGCAGCCGGAACCTGACCTGGAGGCGAAACATCGGCACGACTCACCGACACCGCTGACGCAGCAGCCACCCCATCCGCTGCGACAGGTACCGCCGCCTTGTTGATGGCATCGCGCGACTGGTTCATCTGCCAGACGAACAGCCCCACCGTGCACACTGCCGCGAGGCCGCCAACAGCCACGCCCACCCGCGCAAGCGGAAAGCCCCGCGCAGGCGCCATGCCCGCCAGCGCAGCCGCCGGTGTGTGAACGCCTGGAACCTGGCCACGAGCGCGCTCTTCCTCGGCCCGCTTCAACGCATCAAGAATGAAAGACATCGGTCACTTTCCCCGCTGCAAACGCGGCTCCGCCAGGCCCGTGGCCCGGTGCAGAAGCATGAAACTGGTCGGGCCGCCTACGCCGTCCGGCGTCAGGCCCTGGCGTACCTGGAACGCCGACAGGCGAAGCATCAAAGCGTCATCCACCTCTGTGACGGGCTTCGCTGCAGCCCGCCCTTCCACCTGCGCCAGCAGCCTCGACAAACTCACCACGGCATCGCCCTGGCTGCCCTTGGTCAGCAGCCCCTGATAGCCCGCAGGCTGACGCCAAACCGTGACCAGATCACCACGCCAAGCGCTGGACAACGCAGCGACCGACATCGACACCTCGCCGCTCTGAAAGCGCATCGTTGCGGTGTCGTCGTTCAACCCGGTCAACAAGGCCCAGCCTTGTTTGCCCTGAAGGGTCAGTTGCATCGCCACCGGACGATCCAGTTGCCGGATCAGGCCCAGGTTGGTCTTTGCACGGAAGCAACCCAACTGCTGGCGAGTCAGCTGCGAACAAGCGTCGCCGCCGGCGTTCAGGCGGCCATCCCACAGAGGCGCCAAGGCCCGCCAGGCCGCGCCCTCCTCCGCCCAAAGAACCAGACCCGGCGGAACCAAATCACTGGCAGACGCGGCGCTGATCGCACCATCAGCCTTGGCTGCTATCGAAGCGGAGGCTGCCGCCTCTGGCGAAGATGCCGAAGCTAACGAAACAGGCGCAACAGCGACCAACGGCGCCACCTTCGCAGCCTCAATGGGCGCACTCGCCGCCAGCCCATCCTGGCCCGCCACTGCAACGGCCGTCGAAGCCTTCGGCATCACTGGCGGCGAAGCCACCTGTGCAGCGGCGCTCGCTGGTGCCACAGGTTGCCGGTCCCACCACTGAATCGCGCCTCTCAGCCCAGCCATCAACGCCACGGCACCCACCGTGGCCCCCAGCCACATCCAGCCAGAGGACCATGCCACCGAAGGCGCCGTCGGCGTGCGGTCGGCCGCTTCATCAAACACTTCGGTGGCCGCCTGGTTCAACAGCCGAACATTGACCTGCTTCTGCGCGGCCGCATAGGCGCCCAGCAATGCGCGGTCACACAACAGATTGATCCGGCGCGGCACCCCGCGGGTCAGCACATGGACCCGCTGGGCCACCGCAGCGCTGAACGGTGAAGGACCAACCCCGCCGGCCACCTGCCAGCGGTGCTGGATGTAGTGCACCGTTTCCGCAGCCGTCAGCGCAGACAGATGAAAACGGGCAATCACCCGCTGGGCCAGCTGTTCCATCGACCGCTGGGCCAGCATCGTGCGCAGCTCAGGCTGCCCGATCAGGATGATCTGCAGGAGCTTGCGCTCGGTCGTCTCGAGGTTGGTCAGAAGCCGCAACTGCTCCAGCACATCCAGCGACAGGTTCTGCGCCTCGTCGATGATCAGCAGGCAATGCTCACCGCCCGCATGCCTGGCCAGCAGGTAACCGTTGAGCGCATCCACATGATCCTTGATGCTGGCCGCACCGGCTTCACGCGGCACCACCGCAACGCCGAACTCCTGGTTAACGGAAGCCAGCAACTCTCCCACCGTCAACTTGGGGTTGAAGATGTAGGCCACATGGCAATGCGGCGGCATCTGCTCCAGAAAACAGCGGCAGACAGTGGTCTTGCCAGCGCCAATCTCACCGGTCAGCAGCACGAAGCCGCCGCCGCCATCCACGCCGTAAAGCAGGTGGGCCAGGGCCTCGCGGTGGCGGTCGCTCATGTAGAGATACCGCGGGTCGGGAGCAATCGAGAACGGCGCCTGACTCAGGCCGAAATAGTCCGCATACATGGGCGCGGAGCATACCTGCGAACGGTGTGCTCATCGCCCACCGCTGCACTCTGGCCATCCCGGCATGCACTTCGTCGCCTGCCTGGTGCAAGCCGGCAGCGCAAGGCCCACAGTGCACCCACGCCAACCATCACGGCGACACCTCAGGAGCCCACCATGTCCTTCGTCTGCTTCACCCTGGCCTGGATCGTCCTGTGGGTGTTCTGCTGGCCGCTCGCGCTGACGGCGCTGATCCTGCTGCCGTTCATCTGGCTGCTCAGCTTGCCGTTCAGGCTGGTGGGCATCGTGGTTGACGCGGTGTTCAGCCTGATCAAGGCCATCCTGATGCTGCCAGCCCGACTGCTGCGCGGCTGACGCCCGGCTGATGCCGAGCCAGCTCAGGCGCTCCCGCGCCGCGGCAGTGTCAGTGACCGGCAGTGGCCTTTTGCGCCATCACCGAGCCCATGCGCAGCGCGCCGCCAGGTTGCCAGGCCGGATTGAAAGCCAGCGGGCCCTTCGGGAACAGCATGACCACGGTCGAGCCCAGCAGGAAGCGGCCCATCTCGTCGCCTTGCTTCAACGTCACTTCGCCGGGCTGGTAGCGCCACTCCCGCAGCACACCCGGCCGCGGCGGGTTCACCTGGCCGTGCCACACCGTGGCCATGCTGCCCACGATGGTGGCGCCCACCAGCACCAGCACCATCGGCCCGTGCGCCGTGTCGAACACGCACACCACGCGCTCATTGCGCGCAAACAGGCCCGGCACGCCGCGTGCGGTCGTCGGGTTCACCGAGAACAGATCGCCCGGCACATGGATCATGCGGGTCAGGCTGCCAGCGCAGGGCATGTGGATCCGGTGATAGTCGCGAGGGCTCAGATAGAGCGTCGCGAAATGGCCATCCTGAAACTGCGCGGCCAGGCCGCTGTCGCCGCCCACCAGCGCCGTCGTGCTGTAGCTGTGCCCCTTGGCCTGGAACACCTGGTCGCCGGCGATCGCGCCGAACTGGCTGATGGCGCCGTCCACCGGGCACACCCAGTCAGCCGCGGCCATCGGGCGCGCGCCCGGCTTCAAGGCCCGGGTGAAGAAATCGTTGAAGCTGGCGTAGGCCGCCACATCGGGCTGCGCCGCCTCCTGCATGTCCACGCCATAACGTGCCACGAACTTGGTGATCGCCCAGGTCGTCAAGGCGCCCGACTTGGACGAGGCAAAGGCCCCGGCCAGCGCGGTCAGCGCTTGCTTGGGCATCAGATATTGGGGCAACACGGCCAGACGGTCAGACACGGCAGCAGGTCCTGATTGGGGCAAACAACCGGTCAGTGTAGCCGCCGTGCCGTGAAAGAATATGAGCCAACCTCCCCAACGCCCGCAGACCGCCGTACGAAACGCCACCATGAAAAGAGCCGTGAAGATCGTCCTGGGCCTGCTGGCCATCACCCTGACTGCGGCCGTCGCCGGCGGTGCCTGGTGGGTGCACAGCAAAGCGCCGGTGCGCGAAGGCCACTTGCAGCTGCAAGGTCTGTCGGCGCCCGTCGACGTGCGCTGGGACGAGCGTGGCGTGCCGCACCTGAAGGCGGCCAACGACGATGACCTGTACCGTGCGCTGGGCTACCTGCATGCGCAGGACCGGCTGTTCCAGATGGAGATGCTGCGCCGGCTGTCGCGCGGCGAACTGGCAGAGGTGCTCGGCCCCAAGTTGTTGCCCACCGACCGCCTGTTCCGCACGCTGGGCATTCGCCAGCGCGCTGATGCCGTGGCCGCGGGCATGGACGTGAACTCGCCCAGCGCCAAGGCGCTGCTGGCCTACCTCGACGGCGTGAACCAGTACCAGGACACACGCCCCGCGCCGATGGAGTTCCAGATCCTGGGCATCCAGAAGCGCCCGTTCAAGCCGGAAGACACCCTCAGTGTGGCCGGCTACCTGGCCTATTCCTTCGCCGTGGCCTTCCGCACCGAACCGGTGCTGACCCGTGTGCGCGACGATCTCGGCGCGCCTTACCTCGACGTCTTCGACCTCGACTATCACCCGGACGGCGTGCTGGGCAGCCCCTCGGCCACCCAAGCGCTGAACGACGCCACCCACACCATGCTGGCCCAGTTGGCGCAAGTCAGCGCCGAAGCCTTGCCCCTGGCCGGGCTGCCGCAGTTCGAAGGCAGCAATGCCTGGGCGGTGTCGGGCCGCTTGACCGACAGTGGCAAACCGCTGCTGGCCGGTGACCCGCACATCAGTTTCGCCACTCCCGCAGTCTGGTGGGAAGCCCACCTGCAATCGCCGGGCTTCGAGCTGTATGGCCACTTCCAGGCATTGAACCCCAGCGCCTTGCTCGGCCACAACCAGCAATTCGCCTGGAGCCTGACGATGTTCCAGAACGACGACGTCGACCTGATCGCCGAGAAGACCGATGCCGGCCACCCTGACCAGGTGCTGATCAAGGGCACCTGGCACCGCATGGCGACGCGTGAGGAAGTGATTCAGGTGAAGGGTGCCGAGCCTGTGCGCCTGACCCTGCGCAGCACACCCCACGGCCCGATCATCAATGAAGCTTTGGGCACCGCGGCCGGCCAGACGCCCATCGCCCTGTGGTGGGCCTTCCTCGAAACGCCCAACCCGGTGTTGCAGGCCTTTCATGAGCTCAACCGCGCCGACACGCTGGAGAAGGCCCGCACGGCCTCGAGCCACATTCACGCACCCGGTTTGAACATCGTCTGGGCGAATGCCAAGGGCGACATCGGCTGGTGGGCCGCCGCCCTGATCCCTGAACGACCAGCCGGCGTGAATCCCGCCTTCATCCTCGATGGCAGCACCGCGCAAGCCGACAAGCTGGGCTTCCGCCCATTCGCCGACAACCCGCAGGAAGAAAACCCGCAGCGCGGCTACATCATCTCGGCCAACCACCAGCCCGCCACCGGCCAGCCCGTGGCCGGCTACTACAACCTGCCCGACCGGGCACGCCGCCTGAACCAGCAACTCGCCGACAGCAATCGGCGCTGGAACACCACCAACAGCCGCGCCCTGCAGCTCGATGACGGCACGGCGTATCACAGCCGCGTGCTGGCCAGCGTGGTGCCGGTGCTGAAACCCCAACTGGCAGCATCGCCCGAAGAATCCGCATTGCTCGACAAGCTGGCGGCCTGGGACGGCCGCTACGGCGTGACGGCCACCGAGCCCACGCTCTTCGCGCAGCTGCTGTACGAGATCACCAAGGAAGCCATGGCTGACGAGCTGGGCGCTGACAACTTCGCCCTGCTGCTGCGCACCCGCTCGCTGGACGACGCGCTGCCGCGGCTGGTCAGCGACGCTGCCTCACCCTGGTGGGACAAGCGCGGCACGCCCGCGAAGGAAGACCGCGCCGCCGGCCTGCTGGCCGCATGGAAGGCCACCCTCGCCCACCTGCGCACGCTTTATGGCCAAGACCCGGCCCAATGGACCTGGGGCCAGGCTCACCAGGTCACCCACGCGCACCCGCTGGGCCAGCAGAAGCCGCTCGACCGCATCTTCAACGTCGGCCCGTTCCCGGCACCGGGTGGTCGCGAAACGCCCAACAACTACAGCTACACGACCGGTCCGGCGCCGTGGTCCACCGTGTACGGCCCCTCCACCCGTCGCCTGATCGACCTGGCCGCGCCGGGCCAGAGCGTGGGTATCAACCCGGTCGGCCAGAGCGGGGTGTGGGGTGACAAGCACTATGCCGATCAAGCCCCGCTGCACATGCGGGGCGACTACCAGCGCCAGTACCTCGATGAAGCCGATGTGGCGGCCGCGACGCAATCCACCCTGGTGTTCCAGCCGGCAGCGGCGCGCTGAACCACAACAGTACGGCAGCAGCCCCCAAGAACGAAGCCCGCCTCGCCCCCCGAGGCGGGCGGTAGCTGGCGATACTGCGCGCCATGTTGTACCCGCTGTATCCACTGTTCCAGAGCGTCTGGCCCGCACTGCGGCCCTTTGCCGGCCGCCCATGAAGATCTTCGTGCTCCACGCGCGTCACCTGGACGTGGCAGCCTGGCAAATTCAATACGCCCTCGGCCGGCGCCCTGACCTCACACCCTACGGTTATCACCACGCGGCTGACGAGCACCACCAACTGGTGCACTCCAGGCGCAGCGGTCCTGCATGGCTGCGGCTGCTGGTAGACGGCCTCAGCCGGGCGTTGACCGGCCTCGATTTCTTTCATGTGCTGTGCAACCTGCCGCGCATCCTGAAAGAACGTCCGGACATCATCTGGACCCACACCGAATACGAATGGATGCCCTGGCTGCAACTCAGCCGTTGGTTGCGCCTGCGCCGCATTCCCGTGATCGCCCAATCGGTGTGGCTGGCAGACCGCTGGCCGACCTTGAACGAGCGCCAGCGCCAACGCGTGATTCGCCTGGGCGCCGACGCTGCCGCCTGCACCTTTCTCTCGCCGCTGAACGCGGCCTGGGCGCGCAGCGTCAACCTCAATCCGAAGGTGTGCTGGGTGCCCTTTGGCATCAGCACCGAGAGCTTCCAGCCCATCCCAAACAGCACCGAGCGCCCGCCGGCGGCCCCGCCCGATGAGGCCGATGCACCGGCCATCCGGGTCTTGTCGGTCGGCTCTGACCGGCACCGCGACTGGGCCACGCTCGGCCAGGCCCTTGGCGGCAACAGCCGCTTCGAGCTGCGCGTGGCCAGCGACCAAGCCCTGGTGGACCTGAAAGCCCAAGGCGCCACGGTGGCAAAGGTCGATCTGGCGATGCTGAGGCAGTGGTACGCCTGGGCCGATGTGGTGGCGGTGTCACTGGCACCGAACTGGCATGCCTCCGGCCTCACCACCGTGCTGGAGGCCTGTGCGATGGGCAAGCCGGTGGTCGTCACCGACACCGGCGGCCTGCGGGACTGCCTCGGGGCCGGCGCGCTCACCCTCGTGCCACCGAACGATGCCGCGGCGCTGCGTGACGCCGTCCTGCACCTGCATCAACACCCGGACGCCGCCGCGCTGCAGGTCGGTGTGGCCCGGGCGCGTGTGGCGCACCAGCAGCTCACCAGCCGGGGCTATGCACGGCGGCATCTGGCCTTGTCGAAGCAACTGCTCGACCCGCTCGGTGTCTCCGGCGACACCCGGCCCGCATCAACGACACTGGGCCACACCGCCCACACCGATTTCTGAGATCGCCATGCTCAACGACCTGCCCTCCGCGCTGCACCAAGCCACCAGCCTGACGCACGACGGTTTGCTGCTCCGGCCATTTGAAGATGGCGACGCGGAGGCCTTTGCCGAAGCCGCGCGCACCTCGGTCGACACGGTGGGCGCCTGGATGCCTTGGTGCGCGCCTGACTACACCGCTAACGACGCCGTGTTCTGGTTCGGCCTGTGTCGGCAGGGCTTGGCCAGTGGCACCGCCCACGACCTGGGTGTGTTTGATGCCCGCACCGGCGAGTTGCTGGGCGGCGCCGGCCTCAATCAGATCAACAGCCTGCACCGCATGGCCAACCTCGGCTACTGGGTGCGCACGTCGAAGCAGCGCCAAGGCATTGCACGTCGCTGCGTGGCGGCATTGACGGCGCACGGGTTTCACACCCTGGGCCTGCAGCGCATCGAAATCGTGGTGGCGGTGGGCAACACCGCCAGCGCGGCCGTGGCCAGGCAGGCCGGTGCGCAGTGGGAATGCACGGCGCGCAACCGGCTCTGGCTGCATGGCGGGCCGGTTGCGGCCGACGTGTTTTCTCTCGTGCCGCTGGTCAGGCCGGCAGCATGAAAAAAGGGCGAGACGCCTGATCAGCGCTCGCCCTTCGATTTCAGCTTCTCAAACGACCATCAGCGAGTGGCCGATGGCCTTCGAGCTGCTTACTTGCCTTGACGATATTGCAGGTGCAGCGAGTCCATGCGCGCCACCTGGCCAGCAGTGAACGAGTTCATGCAGCTGTCGTCGGTGTAGTCCATGAAGTTGGTGATGGGGTCGAGACCTGCCTTGGTGGTGCAGGAATCACGGCCCACCGGGCAACCGTAGGCGGCTGACTTCTCGGCCGGGGTGTCAGACACCGAGTCACCCGCGTTGGTGCAGGCGCCCTGGAAGGTGTGATACAGGCCGAGCCAATGGCCCACTTCGTGGGTGCCGGTGTCGCCTTCGTTGTACGGGGCCGACGAGCCGCCGGGCACGCTGGAGTTCAGCAGCACGACGCCATCCAGCTTCGGGCTGGCGGTGTAGTCCGACGGGAAAGTGGCCCAGCCCAGCAGGCCGCCGCCAGGGGCAGCGCTGTACAGGTTCAGGGCGCTGGCCGTGCCCTTGCGCAGTGCGGTCTTGGCAGCTGTTTCAGCCGACGAGCCCGGGGCCATCGTGTACCAGGTGGCGTTGGTGGTGCGGTCCACCGACTGCAGCGCGAAGCGAAACGGCGTGCTGGCGTAAGCCGAATTCAGCACCGCGATCTGGTCGTTGATCATGGCGGTGGTGATGTCGCCGTTGGCAACGCCCGTGCCCTTGTTGATCACGTGGAAGTACACCGGAATCGTCACGGTGCCAGCAGCGCGCTCAGCCTCCTGGCCCTTCATGCGACGGCCTTCGACGAAGGCGACGCGCTTGGCTTCGATCTTGTCGCGGGCTGCCTTTTCAGGGGCCACGGTGTAGCAGCGGTGGCTCAGTACGTCGTCCTTGGCGGCATACGACGTTGCGGTGACCAGGCTCAGGGCGGCAAATGCCAGGGTGGTCAGGGCCAACTTCTTCATGTTCAGGAACTCCTCGATCGTGTGTTTGTAAACAGAGGTATCTGACAGTGGGTGGGGTAAAACCCCGCTCTTTTTGAGAGCAAGGTCACTCTACCCCCCCGTTCACGACAGCTCACTAGGGGCTTCACTTGTGTCGTGAATGTGACAAACAGCACGAATCGTTCCAGATCTCCCCGCCTTCGGCATCGATCTGCAAACACACCAGAAACGCCGGCATGCCGCGCAGCCCAACTCCCTAGACGATGCGCTTGTGCAGCCCGGCCGCGGCCCACAGCGCGGGCAGATCCATGTGGGCTTCGAGCGTGTCGGCCAAGCGCTCCAGGCTCGCCTCACGCAGGGCAGCGAGGTCCACCGACTGGGCATGCCGCAGGCCGGCCCAGCGCAACAGTGCAGACTGCGCGGCTGGCTGGTCAAACAGGCCGTGCAGGTAGGTGCCCGCCACTTGCCCGTCCGCACTCACCGCACCATCCGGGAGCTCACCGCCCCCGGCTTGGTGCAGCAGCACGGCCGGCGTGCCCAGCGCGGGCCCGGTGCTCACGCCCATGTGGATCTCGTAGCCACTCACCGCTGCATCCGGTGCACCGGCGAGCAGGCCCACGCCCAGCCGGCCCTGCACCTCGCGCAGTTGCTTGTGCGGCTCCAGCGTGGTTTGCATTTCCAGCCAGCCGAGGCCCGCCATGCTGCCGCCGTCTTCCAGGCCGTGCGGGTCATGCAACGCCGTGCCCAGCATCTGGAAGCCACCGCAGATGCCCAGCACCTTGCCGCCGTAACGCAGGTGGCGTTGCAGCGCCTTGTCATGGCCCTGCTCGCGCAGCCAGCGCAGGTCGGCCTGCACGTTCTTGCTGCCGGGCAGGATCACCAGATCAGCCTCAGGCAAAGGCTGGCCAGGGCCGACGTATTGCAGGTCGACCTGCGGGTGCGCGCGCAGCGCATCAAAGTCGGTGTGGTTGCTGATGCGCGGCAGCACCGGAACCACCACCCGCAGGCGCTTGTGCACGTCCTGCGGCGCCTGCTGCCAGGCGGCAATCGCGTCCTCGGCATCCAGATGCAGGCCGTGCAGGTAGGGCACCACGCCGAAGGTGGGTTTGGCGGTGCGGCTGGTCAACCAGTCCACGCCGGGCATCAGCAACGAAACATCGCCGCGGAAGCGATTGATGATGAAGCCGCGCACCAGCGCCTGCTCTTCCGGTGCCAGGCAATCCAGCGTGCCGGTCAGGTGGGCGAACACGCCGCCGCGGTCGATGTCGGCCACCACCACCACGGGCACCTGGTTGGGCAGGGCGAAACCCATGTTGGCGATGTCGCGGTCACGCAGGTTGATTTCAGCAGGGCTGCCGGCGCCCTCCACCAGCACCACGTCGAACTCGCGACGCAGGTGGTGCCAGCTTTCCTGCACCGCCTCGAAGGCCACGCGCTTGTAGTCATGGAAGGCCCGCGCATCCATCTGATGGCGCGCCTGACCGTGGATGATGATCTGAGCGCCGGTGTCAGAGCTGGGCTTGATCAGCACCGGGTTCATGTGCACCGTGGGCGCCACGCCCGCCGCCAGCGCCTGCAACGCCTGGGCCCGGCCAATCTCGCCGCCGTCGGCCGTCACCGCGCTGTTCAGGGCCATGTTCTGCGGCTTGAACGGCGCCACCTTCACGCCCCGCCGCGCCAGCACGCGGCACAAGCCAGCCACCAGCGTGGTCTTGCCGGCGTCTGAGGTGGTGCCCTGCACCATCAATGCGCCCTTCATGCTGCAACCTCCGGTCGCTTGTGCCACTCTGCAATCAGGGCACGCAACTGCGGCAAGCCGCGGGTCAGCAGGGTCGGGCCGGGCGCCAGGATGTCGGCGGACTTGATCTCACGCACGAAACCGTCCCGCACCGCCGGCACCACTTCCCAGCCCGGGCGGGCCGTGACCTGATCGGGCACGAAGCGGCGGCCACACCAGCTGCCAATGATGATGTCGGGCGCACGTGCCACCACGTCCATCGGGTCGGCGACGATGCGTTGCTTGGCGCCGTGGTGAGCAGCCAGCTCCGGGAAGGCATCCTCGCCCCCAGCCAGCGCCACCAGCTCACTCACCCAACCCACGCCACTGATGAGCGGCTCGTTCCACTCTTCGAACCAGATGCGGGGGCGACGCGCACCCTCAGGCAGTTCCATCAAGAACGGCGACGGCGCCATGGCGGCACTCAGCTCTGCAATCAGTTCTTCACCCGCCTCCACCCGGCCCACCAGCGCCGCCAGCGCCTGCACCATGCGCAGCATGCCGGCCAGCGTGCGGTGGTTGAAGACATGCACCTCCAACCCGGCCCGCACCAGTTGCGCGGCCAGGTCGGCCTGCATGTCGGAAAAGGCCACCACCAGATCGGGCTGCACCGCGAGGATGCGCTCCAGCTGTGCGGTGGAATAGCCGCTGATCTTCGGCTTGTCGCGCCGCGCCTCCGGCGGGTAGACCGTGAAGCCCGAAATGCCGCACACCTGGTCTGCGGCGCCCAGCAGATACAAGGTCTCGACCGCCTCGGTCGAGAGGCAGGCAATGCGCTGGTAGCCGCTCATGGCGCTGGCAGCTTCACGGGTTGGCCCGCGCGCACCTGCTCGAACCCTTCGCACATGCGCTTGGCACCCAGCAGGATGCGCGGCGTGTGGCGGCTGATGTGGTCTGACGGAATGGTGACCACCGCTTGCTTGGCGATCGGCTCGAAGTGCTTGAAGGCGCGCCAGTGGCCCACGCTGTCGTCAACCTGGCCGTCCAGCGTGCTGGTGGCCAGCACCTGCGGCTGCGCCGCGATCACCGCCTCGGCACTCACCGTGGGCACGTAGGTGGGGTGGCTGCCAAACACGTTGACGCCGCCACACAGGCGCACCACGTCGCTGATCAGGTGCTTGTCGTTCACCGTCATCAGCGGCTTGTGCCAGATTTGATAGAACACCCGCAGCGGCGGACGCTGGCGGTAGCGCTGCTCCAGCGCTGCCAGGTCTCGGGCAAAGGCATCAGCGGCTGCGTCTGCCGCCGGCTGTGTGCCGGCCAGCACACCGAGGCGCCGGATGCTGTCGCCGATCTGCGGCAGGCTGCGCGGCTCACTGTGGAAGATCGGCAGTTTCAGGGCCTTGAGCCGGTCGATCTGCCCGGCCGAGCTGCCGTGCATCCAGACCACGATCAGATCGGGCTTGAGGGCGGCGATGCGCTCCAGATCAAGCCCGTGCGAATCACCCACCACCGGCAGCGCTCGCGCGGCAGCGGGGTAATCGCCGTAGCGCACATTGGCCACCACCTTGTCACCCGCACCGGCCGCAAACAGCAGCTCGGTGGTGTGCGGCGCCAGGCTGACGATGCGCATGGCCGGGCCGGCCAAGCTCACCGTTCGGCCGTCGTCGTCCAGCGCCGACACGGGCGCAGCATAGGCGGGCATGGCGCACGCCAACAGCGTCAAGGCGGCAACGGCCAGGCCTGCATTCAAGTTCATCTTGCTCTGCAACATCGTCAACCCTTCATTGGCAGCACACAGCCCGCCATCACGAACTGCACCTGCGTGCTCAAGGCCGCCAAGGCCTGATGCAGGCGGCCGTTTTCATCCACGAACAGGCGGTTCAAGGCGCCCATCGGTACGATGCCGTGGCCGACCTCGTTGCCAATCAGCACCACGTCGGCCTGCAACGCTGGCAGCGTGGCCAGCAGCGCGGCGCGCTGATCCAGCCAAGCGGGGCCGGGCTGCAAGGCGCGCACGGTGTTCAGGTCCACATCAGCCGGCACATCGGCCAGCAGCAGGTTGCTGAGCCACAGCGTCAGGCAATCCACCACCAGCATGCGGCCCGGCCCATCGGCCTCTTGCAGGGCGGCGGCCAATTCGCGCGGCGCCTCCACGGTGCGCCAATGCGCCGGGCGCTGGCGCTGGTGGGCAGCAATGCGTGCGGCCATCTCTTCGTCCCAGGCCTGCGCCGTGGCCACCACCGTCACGGCGTGGCCGCTGTCAGCCGCCAGGCGTTCAGCCAGCGCGCTCTTGCCGCTGCGGGCGCCGCCAATCAGCAAGGTGATCACGGTGCCGCCCCCAGCAAGGCGGCCGTGTGCATCGGCGACGACGGGAAATAGGCGTGGAAGTAGCTGGCCACGCCCTTCCCGGTCGGGCCGAAGCGCCACCATGGCTCACCGGCCGAGCCATCAAGCCGTTGGCATTGCCCGGTGGGCTGCAGCGGCGTGCTCATGGTCGAGAAATGAAAGGTATGGCCGCGCATGGCCGGGTGCAAAGCCTCGGTCTGCGCGCCTGGCTGCATGGTCTGCACGCCCAGCGCGGCCAGACGTGTCTGCATGCGCACCTCACCCACCAGCACACCGGCCATGGCGTGCCGTTGCCCATTCACCAAGGTCAGGCCATCGGCCAGCGCCATCATGCCGCCGCACTCGGCCAGCACCGGGCGGCCTTCAGCCACCCAGGCCTGCACCGAAGCGCGCCACTGCCCGGCGGCGGCCAGTTGCTCAGCAAAGAGTTCCGGATAACCGCCAGGCAGCCACAGCGCGTGGGCAGAAGCCGGCACCGGCTCATCGTTCAGCGGGGAGAAAAACTCAATGCTCGCGCCCATGGCTTCGAGGCACGCCAGATTGGCCGGGTAGATGAAGCGGAAGGCGGCGTCACGGGCCACGGCAATCCGACGGCCGGCCAGGGTCGCTGGCGGCGCAGGCCATACGGCATCGCCACTGGCTGCGGGCGGCTGCCAGGCCGGCAGGGCCAGCAGCCGGTCGATGCAGTCGCTGTTGGGCGGCGTCTGCATGGCCTGGGCCAGCGCCTGCAGGGCCTCGTCTACCTGCGCCACGGCCTCGCTCGACAAACCCAGGTGCCGCTCAGGCAGCGTGGTCGCCACCCGGGGCACGGCGGCCAGCAACGGGCAGCCCGGCGGCAGGCTTTCCAGCAACATCGCCGCGTGGCCTGCGCTGGCCACGCGGTTGGCCACGGCGCCGAGCACCGTCACCGGCTCACCACGCGCAGCGCCGTAACTGGCCAAGCCATGCACCACCGCGCCGAAGGTCTGCGCCATCGAGCCGGCATCCACCAGCACCACCACCGGCACACCCAATGCGCGGGCCAGGCTGGCAGAGCTGGGCGGGCCGTCGTACAGGCCCATCGCGCCTTCGATCAACACCAAGTCGGCTTGCGCAGCGGCCTGCACCACCCGGTGGCGCGATTCCGCCAAGCCCACCATGCGGTCGTCGAGGTTGAAGACGGGGCCACCGCTGGCGCGCTCCAGCACCATCGGGTCGATGAAATCCGGCCCGAGCTTGAACACCACCACACGCCGGCCACGCGCCCGTACCGCCAATGCCAGCGCCGCCGTGACGCTCGTCTTGCCCTGGCCCGACGCGAGGCCGGACAACATCACCACCACCGCGCTCATGCTTGCTCCACTGCCTTCACCAACTGCCAGGAAAGATCCGGGGCCATGCGCAGGTGCAGGCAACCGCCCATGGGCAACTCCACCTCCGGCCATTGCGACATCGGCAAACCCATGCCCCGTGCTGCCGCCACCCGCATCGGGCCCGCATGGCAGACCACCACCGCGCAGCCACCAGCGGCAGCCTGCTCGTCCATCGCGGCAGCCACACGCGCGCAGAGCGCGGCGTAGGTTTCACCGCCGGGCGGTGCGAGGCGGTAAAAGTCTGCCGCCCACGGGTCGCTTTGAGCTCGGGGAATGTCTTCCCACGGGCGCCCTTCCCACTCACCGAAATTCAGCTCCATCCAGCGTGCGTCAGCCTGCGCAGCCAGTGCCCATGTGGCGCCCAGCGCATCGGCCAGCACGGCCGCACGGCGCAGCGGGCTGCACAGCAGGCGATCAGGCACCACACGCTGCCCTTCGGGCAAACCGGCCAGCACGTGAGCCAGCACCTGCGCAACACCGGCCTGCACCTGCTCGAACGAGGGCTCGGCGGGTTGCTGCAGCGGCACGTCCAGCTGCCCGTAGCAGGTACCCGCAGGCAGGGCCACGCGGGTGTGGCGCACCAGAATCAAATCCATGACGGCCCTCTGACCTCAGCGACCGCGACCAGCAGCACCACCACCTCGGCCAGTTGCTGGGTCGCACCCAGCGCGTCGCCCACATAACCGCCGATGCGGCGCTTGAAGAACCGCCCGGCCAACCAGGCCGTCGCCAACACCGCCGGGGGCGCCCACCAGAGCTGGCCGCCCACCCACCACACGGGCGCGGCGGCCACCAGCGTGGCTGCCAGCATCGGCCCGCGGGCGATGCCCTGGGCGATGGGCTTCGATTTGCTGCTGTCGTCGTCGCGCACATAAGGCAAGGTCGCCATCACGCACAGGGCTGCCCAGCGACTGAGCGTGTGGCTGGCGATGATCACGCCCAGCAGCACCACGGCCCCTTGCGGCACCAGCGCCAGCAGCAGCTGGAACTTCAGGGCCAGCATCAGCACCACACCCACGGTGGCGTAGCTGCCCACGCGGGAGTCTTTCATGATGGCCATCACGCGCTCTGGCGTGTAGCCGCCGCCGAAGCCGTCGCAGCTGTCCGCGAAACCGTCTTCGTGGAAGGCGCCGGTCAGCATCACGCCAGCGGCCATGGCCAGCAGCACCGCCACGGCCGCCGGCCACACCTGCATGGCGGCCAGCAAGACACCGGCAGACACGCCGCCCGCCAGCCAGCCCACCGTCGGGAAATGCCGGGCGGAGCGGTTCAGTTGATCGGGTGACCAACCCACCCACATCGGTACCGGCACCCGCGTGAAGAACTGCAGTGCCGTGAAGAACAGGCGAAGCTCTTCCTTCAACAGCCCGATCATGCCGGCCGCTCCTGGCGGTGGCTACGCTGTCCGCCCACCTGGGCCCAGGCGGCGAACAAGGCGTCTTGTGCCGCCGGCGGCTGCGTCGATAACCTCAGCCAGCCGGGCATGCCGAAGGAGCGGGCGTCACGCAGCTTGATGCCGGCGTCGCGCAGCAATTCGAGCCGACGCGGCACATCGGCCACCGGCACCGGTGGTCGGGCCAGCCAGAACGGGGTCACGGTGTCGAGCTGCAGCCAGCCCAGCTCATCCAGCCGCAAGCGCTGGCGCACCTGCCACAGCCGCAGCTGCTGGCGCGCCTGCACCATCCAGCCCTGGGTTTCAGGCAGAAGCCAGGCCTGCAGCATGCTCACGCCTTCGGCAGACATTACCCAGCTCGGGGCGAGCCCGGTCACCGCCCCCAACACTGCGGCGGGCGCGCTGCGCGGTGCCACCAGAACGCCGGCGCGGATGCCGGTCAGGCCCAGGGCCTTGTTGGGGGTCATCAGTTGCCAGCATTGCTCGGCCACGAGGGCCGGCACCGGGTCACTGCCCAGCAGGCGCAAGGGTTCGTAAGCGCGGTCCAGCGCCAGCCAGGCGCCTTGCGTCTGCGCCAGGTCGGCCACGGCCTGCCATTCTTCTGCCGGCCAGCTCGCGCCGGTCGGGTTGTTGGGCTCGTTCAGCCAGACCAGGGCCGTGGCGCCGTCGCTGCGCAGGCCTTTCAACAAGGCCTGAGCGCTGGCATAACCACGCACCGGCAGGCCCAGCGCCTGCGCAGCAGCACGGTAGTCGCCATACCCCGGCTCGGGCACCCACACCTGCCGCCGGCCCCGTTGCGCGGCGGCCAGGCTGAGGCGGCGGATGGCCTCGCTGCTGCCCGCCGTGGGCAGCACCCGGCTGACCGCCATGGAGGCGCCATCGCTGCCACGGTCAGCGGCCGCAGCCCAGGCCGTGCACAAGGCGGTGTACGAAGGGTCGGGGTATTGATGCCGCTGTGCCTTGGCCACGGCCTGCAGCACCGCGGGCGGTGCCTGCAAAGGGTTCGCATTGGTCGAAAAATCGAACTCGATCGGGCGGCCGTTGTCGGGGCCACCGTGAACGGCAACGGGCGCCGCGGCGCTGGCGCCTGCAGAGGCGGCCACCTGCAAGATCCCGGAAGACTGACGTTTCCATCCCAGGCGCATCACGCAGCCCCTTTGCATAAAGCACTGACCCAAGGCGCGCACGCAGGCACACCTTGGGGCCATGAAAACATGAGCGAGGTTGACCAAGCGGGCCAACAGGCAAGCCATAACACCAGCGCTGCTGCCAACCCCATGCTGGCCACACCCACACGACGCACCAGCGCACCGCAGATCAGCAGCGCGGCCTGCACGTGGTGCGACTGCGGCGCACGCCCACCCTCGTTCAATACATACACACCCGGCTTGGCCAGGCGCACACCCAGCAGCAGCGCCATCGCGCCCATCGGCCATCCGCCATTCGGCGAGGGCGTCTGCAGTGCCAATGTGGGCAACGCCCGCCACACGGCACGCGGCGCCAACGGCCAGCACAACATCACCACCGCCGTGAGCCGCGCCGGCAGCCACGACAACACATCATCGGCACGCGCCGCCCACTGGCCCATCCAGCGCCGGTGATCTCTGTAGCCCCACATGGCGTCGGCCGTATTGGCGAAGCGATAGACGGCGGCGCCCGGCAGGCCGGCCAGGCAGAACCAGAACAGCGGCGCCACGACCGAGTCGTTCAGGTTCTCAGCCAGGGTCTCGATCGCGGCCTCACGGACCTCCGCCTCGCTCAAGGCACTGACGTCACGGCTGACGAGGCGTGAGAGCTGCGTACGACCGGCCTGCAACGACACCTGCAAGGCGGCATCCACCGCCGCCACTTCATCGCGCAGCATGCGCCAGGCGAGCAAGGGTTTGAGCAGTACGCCGATCAACGCCGCTGCCGCGACGGTGGCGAGCAGCGCAGCCCACGGTGCCCCCGGGGTTGCGGCCATGGCCGCCATCGCCAGGTCCATCAAAGACGCCTGCGCCAATGCCGCCAAAGCGCCCACCAACAACGCGCCCATCCACCACGCCAGCGTGCCACCCATCCAGGCGGCCATCGGCGCGAGCTGGCTCAGCCTCGCGGTGAACCAGCCCAGGTAGCGGCCCATCGCAACCACCGGGTGCCAGTGCACCGGCGGCTCTCCCAGCCAGCGGTCAATCGCCAACGCCACCACCATGGCCAGGCACACGCTCATCAGGTCGAGCGGCCACAGCGGCTCGATCATGGCGGTGGGCCCATCCACAGGCAGCACGGGGTGGCGTCCTCAGTCCCGGCCCGACACGCCGGCTTGGGCGAAGCTGGCCATGTCGCAGAGCACCGCGCACGCCGCCCGCAGCAGCGGCACCGCCAGCACAGCGCCGGTGCCTTCGCCCAGCCGAAGGTCGAGGTGCAGCAAGGCGCTGCCGCCCAAGGCCTGCAACATGGCCGCATGGCCGGCTTCTGCGGACTGGTGGGCAAACACCGCATGGTCGATCACGGCTGGCGCCAGGGCCTTGGCCGCAAGCAAGGCGCTGCTGGTGATGAAGCCGTCGATCACCAGCACCAGGCCAGCTTCGGCCGCGCCCAGCATGGCGCCGGCCATCATGGCGATTTCGAAGCCGCCGTATTCCTGCAACGCCAAACGCCCGTCCGTCAGCGTGCCGGTGCGGGCAGCAGCGCGCTCCAGCACCTGCAGCTTGTGGCGCAGGCCGGCGTCGTCCAGGCCCGTGCCGCGGCCCACTGCCGCCGCCAGCGGCACACCAGCCAGCTTGTGCAGCAACATCGACGCCGCGCTGGTATTGGCAATGCCCATCTCGCCAAAGGCCAGCACCTGGCAACCTTCGTTGGCCGCCTCGCGGGCCAGGCTGCGGCCCCGCTCCAGGGCCTCATCCAGTTGCGCGGCCGACATGGCCGGCTCCAGCGCAAAGTTGCGGGTGCCCATGGCCACCTTGGCATGCACCATGCCCGGCGCGCCGGCAAAGTCGTGGTTCACGCCCGCATCGACCACCTGCACCGCCACACCCAAGGTGCGCGCCAGCACATTGACGGCCGCACCACCGCCCAGGAAGTTCATGACCATCTGCCAGGTCACTTCCTGCGGATAGGCGCTCACGCCTTCATGCGCCACGCCGTGGTCACCGGCAAACACCATGACGCGCGGCGCCTGCACCGTCGGCCGCAGCGTGCCCTGGATGCGGCCGATCTGCAGCGCAAGCGCCTCGATGCGGCCGAGCGCGCCGAGCGGCTTGGTCTTGTTGTCGATCGCGTGCTGCAACTCGGCGTCCAGCGAGGTGGACACCGGCATGATGTGGAAAGGCAAGCTCATCTCAATACTCCAGGCCGGCCTGCGCGCGGATGCCTTGCTTGAACGCGTGCTTGACCACCTTGACCTCGCTCACCGTGTGAGCCAGGTCGATCAGCTCAGGGGGCGCACCGCGGCCGGTCACCACCACGTGCTGCATGGATGGGCGCGCGGCGATGTCTGCCAGCACGCTGGCCGTGTTCAGGTATTCCTTGGCCAGCACGATGTTCAATTCATCGAGCACCACCAGCCCCACGTCTTCGCGCTGCAGCAGGCCGCGGGCGATGTTCCAGCCGGCCTCGGCGCGCTCGATGTCGCGGGCGCGGTTCTGGGTTTCCCAGGTGAAGCCTTCGCCAGTAACGTGATATTCCACTTCGTCGGGGAAGCGGCGGTAGAAGCGCTCCTCACCCGTGGGCGTCGCGCCCTTGATGAACTGCACCACGCCCACCTTCATGCCATGGCCCAGTGAGCGAGCCACCATGCCGAAAGCCGAGCTGCTCTTCGCCTTGCCCGGGCCGGTAATGACCAGCAGCACGCCGCAGTCGGTGTCAGCCGCCGCGATGCGGGCATCCACCGCCGCCTTGGTCTTGATCATCTTGGCCTGGTGGCGCGCTTCAATGCTCTCTGCGGAGGTATCTTGTTCGGTGCTCATGGCTTTAGTCCTCGGGAAACGGGTTCAACTCGTGCATCTGATCAAACGGGGTGGACGGGCGGGCACCACCCACGGGTGCCTTGGCAGCTCAAGCCGGCAACCACCAGCGCTGGCCTTGGGCTTCCACCGCGCGCAAGGGGTGGCCGAACGCGGCGCTCAAATGCGCCTCGGTCATCACCTCGCCCACAGGCCCGGCCAGCGCAGCACCATTGCCTGTCAACAGCACGGCATGCGTTGCCACGCGTTGCGCCAGGCTCAGGTCGTGCACCGACATCACCACCGCGCGGCCGCGCTGCAGCACTTCGTCCTGCAAGAGCGCCAGCACACGCAGCTGCTGCGCCAGGTCCAGGTGGGCCAGGGGCTCGTCCAGCAAGGCCAGCGGCGGGTCTTGCGTCAACAAGGTGGCCAGCGCCACCCGCTGGCGTTCACCACCTGACAGCGTCGTGACATCACGCTGCGCCATCTCAGCCAGGCCCACACGCGCCAAGGCCTGCTGCGCCAGGGTGAGGTCGGCATCGCCTTCCCAGTGCCAGCGCGAGAGGTGCGGATGCCGGCCCTGCAGCACCACGTCCAGCACCGGCGCGCTGAACGCGTCCTGCACCTGCTGGGGCACCAGGCCGCGCCAGCAGGCGCGCTCGCTCAAGGGCCAGGCGTTCAAGGGTCGACCACCGAGGTGCACCTCGCCGGCCTGCGGCGCACGCGCGCCGGCCAGCGTATGCAGCAGCTGTGTCTTGCCGGCGCCATTCGGGCCGAGCAGGCACCAGAACTGGCCGGGCAAGACCTGCATCGACAAGCCGCTGAACAGGCAGCGCGGCACAGCACCCGCCTGGGGCACCTCCACACGCAAGGCCTGCACATTCAGCAGCGCGGTTTGGACGGGCGTCGCGGTGCTCATCGGCGGGCCCCGCGTCGCAGCAGCAGGATGAAGGTCGGCGCGCCCACCAGGGCAGTGATCACGCCCACCGGCAGTTGCAACGGCGCTGCAATCGTGCGGGCCACCGTGTCGGCAGCCAGCAGGAAGGCGCCGCCCGCCAGCGCACTGGCCGGCAGCAGCAGGCGCTGGTCATTGCCGATCAACAGGCGCAGCGCATGTGGCACCACCAACCCGACAAAACCAACCGTGCCAGCAGTAGCCACGGCCAGCGCCGCCGCCAGTGACGCCGCCACGTAGATGACACCGCGCACACGCGCCACCGGCACGCCCAGCATCTGCGCCGGGCCGGGCCCGCGCAACAGCAAATTCAACTCGCGACCCAGTGGCCACAGCAGCACACACAGCAAGGGCGGTGCCAGCAGCACCGGCCACGGCATGTCGGCACCCGACAAATCGCCCAGCATCCAGAACAGCATGCCGCGCAGCCGCTCACCTGGGGCCAGCGTCAGCAACAGGCTCACACCGGCCATGCTGATGGATGACACCATCACGCCCGTCAGCAACAGCCTCGGGGAGCCGTCCTGGCTGCTCACGGCATCGATCCGGCCCATGTCATGGTGGGCCAGCACAAACACGACCAGCACCACCGCCAGCGCACCGCCAAACGCACCCAGGTGCACCAGCCACACGCCGCAGCCCAGCGCCAGCGCGCTCAAAGCGCCAAGGGCAGCGCCACCGGACAAGCCCAGCACGTACGGATCAGCCAGCGGGTTGCGCAGCAGCACCTGCATCAAGGCACCGGCCAGAGCCAGCAGTGCGCCGGTGGTCATTGCAGCCAGCGCACGGGGCAGACGCAGGCGGTGGACGATGTCGGCCTCCGCGCTGTCGTCGGGCTGGAACAACCAGCCGGGCAGTTGTTCCAGGGGCAGGTTCGACGACCCGCTGGCCAGCGCCCACAGCAGCACCGCCGCCAGCAACACCATCAGCAGCGCCAGCACTGTCCAGGGGCGTGCGCCCCAGCGTTGCGACACCCTCATCGGGCCACCTCGGCCAAGGTGGTTTGCTGCACCGGCCCGTCGAGACGGAAGTGCAGGGTCACGGTCACCGAGGCCGAGACAGGCTCAGCGCCGCGCAGGGCGGGCTGGTAGCGCCAGGCGCGAACCGCATCGCGGGCCGCCACATCCAGCACCGCGACGCCACTGCGCCGCAGCCACTGCACCGAGCGCACACGGCCCTGCTCGTCCACCTGCAACACCATCGCCACGGCGCCTTGCAGATGATCTTCGCGTGCGGCCTCGGGGTAGCTTGGCAAGGTATTGGATGCAACGGCCACAGGGGCGCGAAGCGGCAGCGCGTCGCCAGGCTGGCCGAGCTGCGCCGCCGGGGGCGCAGAAGCAGCATGAGCCAATGCCGGGCCAACCGCTGAAGAACGATCCGCGCCGGCTCGTGAAGCGATTGCAGAAGCAGAGGCGGCCGTCAAACCAGCCTCAGGCGTGGCAACCGGCGTTGCGCCAAGGGCAGCCAGAGGAGAGGACACAGCGTTCGACACAGCGCTCGACACCGTGTTCACCGCCGCCCGACCTGGCTGGGCAGCCTTTGCAGCCGGCATCACCGTGGCCACAGCCAGCGGCTTGGCCGACTCCGGTGGCAGCGCCACCTTGGCCGCGCCGTCATCAGGCAAGAGACGCAGGTAGCTGATGCGCTCGCCCGAAGGACTTGCGCCTTCTCCTTGCGCAACTGCCCCAGCACCCTCCGCCGCCGCAGCCATCAGGCGCGGCGACGGGGACTGAAGGGCCAGGGCCATCACCCAGCCGTGCACACACAGCACCGCCAGCGCCAGGCCGGGTTGCGGCCGTCGACGCGCCCATCTGCCCGAGGCGGGTGGCCTGAACAGCGGGGTGGTGGTGAGTGTCTGCATGACGGGGCGATGCCGCTGGCTCAAACTTTCAAGCGGCTCAGAGCGCCGGCGTCCAGCGCAGGCTGATCTGCGAAGCCCGGCCAGGCGAGGCATAACCCACAGCCGTGGTGTAGGACTTGTTGGCCAGGTTAGCCACACGCCCTTCCAGTTGCCATTCCGGCGTCAGGCGCCAGTTGGCAAACGCAGCCAGCAGGCCATACCCCCCCATGCGCGAGGTGGCCGACTCACTGGCCGAATCGAAGCGCTCGCCGACCAGGGTCCAGTCAGCGCCCACGCCCACCGCACCGATCTGGTGGGTCAGGTGCACACCAGCATATTCACGGGCGCGGCGACGCAACTGCATGCCGGTGTCGCGGTTCTCGGGGTTCTGCACGGTGGCGTTCAGCTTCACGCGGGTGTTGTCGCCCAGTGCGCCAGCCGCCGTGAACACCAGACCGCGGTTGCCCGCCTTGGCCACATTCGCCGGCTCATAGGTCGGCGGCGCGTAATCAATCAGGTCGCGCAGGCGGTTGTCGAACAGCGTGGCGCCGAACTGCCAGCCGGCGACCGTGGCGTCGGTGCCCAGCTCGAAGTTGGTCGAACGCTCAGGCTGCAACGCGGGGTTGCCGAAACCCGGGTAGTACAGCAGGTTGAAGCTCGGAGCACGGAAGGCCGTGCCGGCCGACGCCCGCAGGCGCCAGACGCTGTCCACTTGCCAGGCCGTGGCCAGCTGCGCGGTGGTGTGGTTGCCGAACTGGCTGTTGCGGTCATGGCGTGCATCAGCCTGCACCGACACCGCACCGATCACGGCACGCCAGCCCAGCAGGCCGCTGCTCACTCGGCGCGAGGTCACGTCATAAGCCGTGTCGCTGTCCACCGACTGGCGCAGCCACTCTGCACCAGCCGTCAAGGTACCGCCGCCCAAACTGACGCGATTGATCCAGCTGGCTTGGTCCTGGACCGAATCGATGTGCCCCGTGGTGGCAGTCACCGTTTCACCCTTGTCCCAGGTACGGCCTACACGCACTTCGCTGTTGACGCCTTCCAGCAGCGGGCCTTGCCATTGCAGGGCGGCCAGCTGGGTCTGCTGGTTCGTGTAGGTGTCGAGGGTCTTGCTGCCGTCATAGTGCAGCTTGCCCGAGGTGCGCAGCCAATGGGCGCTCACCTGGTGGCCACCGCCCAGTTGCTGCACGACACGCGCATTGGCGCCTCGCTGCAGGAAGCCGTCGCGGTCGGGGTTGTAGCTGAAGGTGTTGGCCGGGGTGGTGACGTTGAAGCCATCGGTGCTCAGCACATTGGCGCCCAGGCTGATGTCAGTGTCGCCGTGGCGGGCCACGTAGCTGCCCGACAACTGACGCAGACCATCGTTGCCGGCGGTGACCAGCACGCTGGCACCCGGTGAGCGCTTGGCGCCCTTGGTGAAGATCTGGATCACGCCGCCGATGGCGTCAGCGCCGTACAGGCTGCTGGATGCACCGGCCAGCACTTCCACACGCTCGATCAGCGCGAGCGGAATGGCTTCAAGCGACGCTGAACCCAGCGTGACCGAGCCGATGCGCACGCCGTCCAGCAGCACCACGGTGTGGTCGCTGTTGGCGCCGCGCGTGAACACGCTCGACGAGTGGCCGATGCCGCCATTGCTGGTGACTTCAACGCCGCCCAGCGTGCGCAGCAAGTCGGTCAATGAGCCAGCGCCGGATTGGCGAATGTCCTCCGCGGTGATGACCTGGACCGGACGCACCTGGGTGCCCATGGCCTGCACGGCGCGGGCGGCCGTCACGACATAGTCGGTGCCGGTGTCCAGGGTGGAGGAGGAAGACGAAGACGATTGGGCCGTTGCCAGCGCATGGGCGCTCAGCAACACGGCCAGCGCGACAGGCGTGCGCAGGAACATGATGAGTGGACTCTTGAGAAGGCCACCCCGATCCGGGAATGAAGGAAACGGACGCAGGGAAGCACTCGCGGCGGCCCGCTTCCCCGCAGGCATCCGCACACATGGCCCGACTGCTCGCGCAATCAGACCCCCTGTTGGCCGGTATCCGGGCTGGCGGAGACAACCTGCGCCGTCTTCCCAAAAACCTGCCGGACGGCGATGTGCCGGAGCCTGGGCTTTCAGTGACGATGGGCGCAAGCGGAGGTTGTTTGACGACCTCGTCCGCTTACCGTTGCGGGGGCAGCGCAGGTTGGGATCGCCCCGTGGGGGTTCACCTTCCTGCTTCCCGTTTACCCCACATGACAACGAAGCATCATGCGGGCACCAACGGCGTGAAGTTTATCACCGCATCGCTTGCACGAGGCTGTCAGTTGGCCAAGGGATAGAGGCCGCGCTGTCGCGCAAAAACGCGGGACAGACCCAGCAGGCCATCGATGGTTGGCGTGGCCACACCCACCCGCAAACCGATCTCACGGACGGCCGTGACGATGGCGTCCAGCTCGAGCGCGCGGCCCGCTTCCACGTCCTGCAGCATCGAGGTTTTGAAGGCCCCGAGCTTGGCGGTGACCTGGTGCCGATCTTCCGGCGTCTGGTTGATCGGACACCCGATTCGCTCACCGATGGCCTGGGCCTCGCGCATGGCCGCTGAGCAGAAACCGAGCAGCAGCGGATCGGCGTGAATCTGCTCGATGTTGGCGCCCGTCAAGGCGGACACGGGGTTCATGGTGAGGTTTCCCCACAACTTGTACCAGAGGTCTTGCCGCAGATGCGGCGACGCCGTCACGTCAAAACCAGCGCTGCGCAGCACTTCGGCCACCGCCTCGACGCGGGGCGACACCTCACCAAACGCCTCGCCAATGATCAGTCCCTGCCCCATCTTGTGGCCCACCACCCCGGGCACCACCGTGAAGGTGCTGGCGTGCACCACGCAGCCCACGACGTGCGACAGCGCAATGGCCGCCGCGATGCGCCCGCCCGGATCGACGCTTTCCAGTGGCGCTTTACCCAGGTCACCCACGCCGGGCAGGCCTTGCAGGAACCACCATGGCACACCGTTCATGGCCGGCAGCACGATGGTGTGCGGCCCCAGCAGCGGCGCGATGTTGGCAGCCACGGCACCCATGGCCGGGCCCTTCACCGCCACCACCACCAGGTCCTGCGGCCCCAGTTCTGCCGGATCAGCCACGGCACGCACCGGCGTGGCATCCACCAGCACACGGCCCTGCGCGTCCTGCAGATTGAAACCGCGTGCCTGCAGCGCAAGCAGCGTGTCGCCCCGCGCCACGGCGCTCACCTCATGCGCACCCAGGCTTGCCAGACGCGCGCCGATGAAACCACCGATGGCGCCCGCGCCGTAAATGCAGATCTTCATGCTTGCTCTCAGTGAATGTGTGGGATAGCGTCAGCGTCGAACGCATCAGCTTCAACGCGGCAGGAGTTTGCCGGGGTTCATCAGGCCGAGCGGATCAAAGGCCTGCTTGACTTGCAGCATCAGACGATGAGCCACCGGGTCGCGGTAGCGCAGCGCTTCGTCGCGCCGCAGCACGCCCAGTCCGTGCTCTGCACTGATGGAGCCGCCTGCGGCAGCCACGGCGTCGTGCACCAGCGCGTTCAACGGCGCTTCCAGCGCGAGGAAGCCCGCCGCCGCAGCCGCTCCGCTGGCGCCTTCAGCGGGCGAGACGTTGTAGTGCAGGTTGCCATCGCCCAGGTGGCCAAACACCACCAGGCGCACTTCAGGGAAGGCCTGCGCCACCGCGGCGCTGGTGGCCTCCACGAACGCCGCGATGCGGGAGATGGGCACCGAGATGTCGTGCTTGATGGTCTTGCCCTCGGCGCCCTGCGCTTCGGAGATGTTTTCCCGCAGCGCCCACAGCGCCTGCCGCTGGGTTTCTGATTGCGACACCGCGGCGTCGAGCACCCAGCCGGCCTCCATCGCGCCTTCCAGCAGCGATTCAAGCGCCGAGCTGGCCAGCGCTGCACTTTGTGGATGGCTGACTTCCAGCAGCACGAACCAGGGCGCCGGTGTGGACAACGGCATACGGCAGCTGGGCATGTGGCGCGCCACCAGCTTCAGGCACAGCTCGCTCATCAACTCGAAGGCCGTGAGCTGATCTGCCGCCTGCTGCTGTGCGTGCTGCAGCAACTGCAGGGCCGCGGCGGGCGTGTCGACGGCCACCAGCGCCACCGCCTGCCCGGCGGGCCGCGGAAACATCGTCAGGCTGGCCGCGGTGATGATGCCCAGCGTGCCTTCGGCGCCGATGTACAGGTCTCGCAGGTCATAGCCGGTGTTGTCCTTGCGCAGGCCGTGCAAGCCCTGCCACAGCTCGCCCTCCGGCGTCACCACCTCCAGGCCCAGACACAGGGCCCGCGCATTGCCGTAGCGCAGCACCTGCACGCCGCCGGCGTTGGTGGCCAGGTTGCCACCGATGGTGCAGCTGCCTTCGGCCGCCAGGCTCAAGGGGAACAGCCGGCCAGCTTCGGCCGCCGCCTGCTGCACGGCCGCCAGCGTCACGCCGGCTTCCACCACCAGGGTGTTGTTCACCGTGTCCACCTGTCGCACGCGGTTCAGCCGGCTGAGCGACAGCACCAGCGCACGGCCGGTGTCATCCGGCACCGAGCCACCCGACAAGCCGGTGTTGCCCCCCTGCGGCACCACCGGCACCCGGTGCTGGTGGCACCAGCGCATCACGGCGCACACGCCGTCCACGGTGTCGGGCTGCGCCACCGCGAGTGCAGCGCCGTGCCAGCGGCCGCGCCAATCCACCAGGAACGGGGCAATGGCGGCGGGGTCATCACCCGGCAGCAACAGGCGGCCGGTGAAAAGGCCTCGCAAAACATCCAGGTCAGCGGTCTCAGGCATGGTCGGTCTTCAACAGGCTCATGGGCGCCATCGTGCCGCAAAAACACGGGACAACCGATCAAGCGCCCCGGGAAGGATCAAGAACTCCTTACCGTCAGAAACAAATGAAGGCGATCGGGGTGACAGAATCACCCCCTATAAAAGATCAGGGATAACCATATGAATGAGGCTGACGCACAACGAGTTTGTGCAAAGTGCGGGTGTCATAACGGCATTCATTCGCATGCTTGCTGGAACTGCCGAACAGCGTTGACGCGGGCCAGTGACCCCCATGCGCTGTCCGCGGGAGCAGGGCTGCCCGAGCTGCTGCGACGTTTCGCCGGTCATACCGTGCAGGTGAATGCCACCAACCCCCAGCTGCACGAAGCCGCCGAACTCATCGGCGTGCACGTCGATCACTTCTCGGTGAAGCCGCTCGCCGGTGACACGGTGCACCACCTGCCTTACCAGTGGCTGCTGGCCGCGCGCGAGGTCATGGCCCAGTCGGGCGAGCCTGACAGCGGCCAGCCCGCCGCACCGCAATTGCATCTGGACATCACCCGCCAGCACCCGCACGAGACCTTGCAGCCGGATTGAGATGGATCGGCCGCGCTGCGGCACGCGGTAAAGTTGACGCAGCCCGACGCCTGATCGGGCGCTCACATTGCCGAGAGGAACTCCATGTCATCCACGTCCGCCCGCCCCACCGGTGCCTTCATCGCCGCATCCTGGGCCGCCATGTTCATCGGCGCCGCCACCTACCTGGTCGGTCTGTGGAATGCCAACATGGCGCTGAACGAAAAGGGCTACTACCTCACGTTGCTGCTCTACGGGCTGTTCGCCGCCGTGTCGCTGCAGAAGTCGGTGCGTGACCGCATGGAAGGCATTCCCGTCACCAGCCTGTATTTCAATCTGTGCTGGTTGTCGATCGGCGCCTCGCTGACGCTGCTGGCCGTCGGCCTGTGGAACGCCACTCTGCTCGACAGCGAAAAGGGCTTCTACGCCATGGGCTTCGTGCTGAGCCTGTTCGGCGCGGTGGCCGTGCAGAAGAACGTGCGTGATGCTTCGTCGGCCAGCCGCCCGATGTCGCGCCGCGACCTGCCGCCGCAGGCTTGATAACTTGCCACACCGGGAACGCCACCATGAACAGCGCATCAACTGCTGAACGCCGGCACCTGCTCGGCACCATCGCCCTGGGCATGATGGCCTCGGGCAGCGCCCTCACCGCCGGTTGCAGCCAATCCGTGAGCAATGATCGGCAACTGGTGTTTGCCACGCTGAAGGACGCTCTGCAAGAGCTCACGAAGCTGCCCAACCCCGCACCCCTGCCCCCCGCCACGGCCTTGAACTGGGCCCAGACGCTGACGCACTGCGCACAGAGCATCGAGTTCTCGATGACGGGTTTTCCGAAACCGAAGTCGGCGCTGTTCCAGCGCACGGTGGGCTCTGCCGCGTTCCAGGTGTTCGCCTGGCGCGGCCGGATGAGCCATGACCTCGCAGAACCCATCCCGGGCGCCCCCGAGCTGGACCCGGCCCAGGCCGTGGCCGATGCACAGGCCCGCCTGCGCCGCGCGGTCGATGCCTTCGAGCAGTGGACACACCCCCTGCAACCGCACTTCGCCTATGGCGAGCTGAGCAAGCCGCAGTTCGAGCAGGCTCACGCCATGCACCTGGCCCAGCACCTATCGGCCTTCCACAACGCGGCTTGAAGGCGGTCGACATGGGCAAGACTCGGCTGGAGGCGTTCTCCGACGGCGTGATCGCCATCATCATCACGATCATGGTGCTGGAGTTGAAGACACCGCACGGCGGCACCTGGGATGCCCTCGCGCCCCTGTGGCCGGTGTTCCTCAGCTACGTGCTGAGCTTCGTGTATGTGGGCATCTACTGGAACAACCACCACCACATGCTGCATGCGGCGCATCAGGTGACTGGCTCCATCCTGTGGGCCAATCTGCACCTGCTGTTCTGGCTGTCGCTGGTCCCGTTCGCCACTGGCTGGATGGGCGAAAACCATTTCGAGCCCCACACCACGGCCCTCTACGGCGTCGTGCTGCTGATGAGCGCCATCGCCTACTGGGTGCTTCAGCAACGCATCATGGCCACGCAAGGGCCTGACTCGGCACTGGCCAAGGCCATCGGCCGCGACTGGAAGGGCAAGCTGTCGCCGCTGCTCTACCTCTCGGGCATCGGCCTGTCCTTCCTGCACCCGGGTCTGGCCATGGCCATGTATGTGGGCGCAGCGCTGATCTGGCTGGTGCCCGATCGCCGCATCGAGCGCAGCCTGGCGTCGCACCACGGCACCTGAAGCCTGGCCTGAGACCGGCGTTGAAGGCGCACTTGCCGGCCTCGGCGTCCGGTGACAATCCGGGCATGAGTTTCACGATTTATCACAACGCCCGGTGCAGCAATTCCCGCGGCGCCCTGGCCCTGCTGAACGCCGCCGGCATCATGCCGGTGGTGGTGGATTACATGGCCACGCCCCCGAGCGCGGCGACGCTGACGCAGTTGCTGAGCGACGCTGGCCTCACCGCTCGTGAGCTGATCCGCAGCAAGGAAGCCGCTTACGCTGAGCTCGGCCTTGATCGCCCGGAGCTCGGCGAAGCCGCGATGATTGAGGCCATGTGCGCCCACCCTGCCCTCATCAACCGCCCGCTGGTCAGCAGCCCGGTGGGCACCTTGTTGTGCCGCCCGCCAGAGCGGGTGCAGATCCTCATCGACGCCTTCCTGGCCCAACCCACCGAAGGCACCCGATGACCCAGCGCAGCCTGGCCCAGCTGCGCAGCGGTGAAGCAGCCGGCGCCCGTGTCTGGCGCATGCCGCACCGCGATGGCGAGCCGCAACTCACCCAATTCCCGGAGGAGCTGCTGGCGCTTGCAGACACGCTGGAGGTGCTGGACCTCAGCGGCCATGCCCTGAGCAGCCTGCCACCCAGCCTCAGCCGCTTCACCCGCCTGACCGCGCTGTTCGCGTCGTACAACCAGTTCGACCATCTGCCCGAAGTGCTGGGCGAGATGCCGGCGCTCAGCCAGGTCGGCTTTCGCAACAACCATATCCGGCATGTGTCGGGCAACGCCCTGCCGGCGCGCCTGCGCTGGCTGACGCTGACCGACAACCAGCTGGGCGAACTGCCCACCGAAATCGGCCAGCGCCCCTTGCTGGAGAAGGTTGGGCTCGCAGGCAACCGGCTGCAGACACTGCCGGACAGCCTGGCTGATGCCGCGCGGTTGGGCTTGTTCCGCGTTTCAGCCAATCAACTGACCAACCTGCCCGGCTGGCTGACCGAACTGCCCGAGCTGGCATGGCTGGGCTGGGGCGGCAACCCGGCCGACCGGCAACTGGAACGCCCGGCCCCGCACGCGCCCGACATTGCCTGGCAAGCGCTGGAGTTGGGTGAGCTGCTCGGCCAGGGCGCATCTGGTCTGATCCACCGTGCAGTGTGGCGCCAGCCGGACGGCCAAACTCGCGATGTCGCCGTCAAGCTCTTCAAGGGCACGATGACCAGCGACGGCCTGCCCGATGAAGAAATGGCAGCGAGCCTGGCCGCCTCCGGACATCCGACGCTGATGGCCGCGATCGGCCGACTGAAGGACCACCCCGACGGCACGCTGGGCCTGGTGATGCCGCTGCTGCCTGAGGGCTGGCGCGTGCTGGCTGGCCCGCCCAGCCTGGCCAGCTGCAGCCGGGATGTTTACGACCCCACGCTCCGCCTGCCCTTGCATGTGGCGGTGCGCATTGCCGCCGACGTGGGCCTGGCCGGTGCGCACCTGCACGGGCTGGGCCTGGTGCACGGTGACTTCTACGCCCACAACACGCTGTGGGACGGTGCCAGCGGCCGCGCGCTGTTGAGTGACCTGGGCGCGGCCTGCTTCGTGCCCCCGGGCATGCCGGCGCACAAGCTGCAGCGCGTGGAAGTGCGCGCCTGGGGCCTGCTGCTGGGCGAGGTGCTGGCTTGTGTGGAGGGCGCCATCCCTGCTGAGCTGAGCGCACTGCAAGCCGCCTGCGTTCAGCCAGCCGTGCAACAGAGGCCGTTGCTGGCAGACGCGGTGGCGGCGCTGCGCCCCTGGTCGGCGGACTGAGCCACCGACGCGGTCGGGGCAGCATCACTGCCGCGCGAAAAACACCCCGGCCATCACCAGGCCCGTCGTGATGACGATCGCGCGGACCACGGCCGGCGGCCATCGCCGGGCCAGACGCGCGCCCCAGAAGCCGCCTGCGGTGGTGGCCACCATCATCAGCGCAGCTTGCGGCCACTGCACCAGGCCGGCCGCGGCGAAGGTGGCCACCGACAGCAGTGACAGCACCCAGGAGTTGAGGTTCTTCAGGGCGTTGCTGGTGTGGATGTCGCGCTCGCCGGTGACGCTGTAAAGCGCCATCAGCAAGATGCCCAGACCACCATTGAAGTAGCCGCCGTACACCGCCACAAGCATCAGGCCTGCGCGCTGGCCAAAGCGGCTGGTTGATGGCACATCGACCTGAGGTCGCCGGGCCTGACGCGCCGCCAGCCAGCGAGGCCCGAGCGCAAAGCAGGCCGTTGCGAACAGCAGCAGCCACGGCACCACTGCCGAGAACACCCGGGCCGGCGTGTTCAGCAGCAATGCCGCGCCCAACGCACCGCCCCCCGCACAGATGGCGCCTTCCACCCACAGCCGCCGCCGCGGCAAGGCCGCCAACTCAGCCTTGAAGCCCAGCGTGCTGCCCAGGTAGCCGGGGGCTACCGCCATCGCACTGGTGGCATTGGCGGCAATCGCCGGCACGCCGGTGAATACCAGCGCGGGGAAGGTCAAGAAACTGCCGCCACCGGCCAGCGCATTCAGCACACCAGCGGCCAGGGCGGCCGTGCTCAACACGGCGATATCCATCAGGGTCATCCGCCGATTGTCGGGCCTGCTGGCACGCAGTTAGCATGCGCCGGGCCTGACCAGGCCACAGCGCTCGCTGCACGCACCCGCAGCAAGCACCATCTGCATCACGGAGATCCCGCGCATGTTCCGCACGCACCCATTCACGCCCAGTCCCTCGATCGCCCGCGAAACGTTCAATTTGAAGGCGGGTCGCAAGCCTCAGGGCGGCGTGCTGGCAGCACTGAGCTTGTGCGTTTTTCTGATGCTGAGTCCGCCGTCAGCCATGGCCGAGCAATTGCAGATCGACCGTCTCGCCTCGGGTGCGTCGCTGAACGGGCCGCAGGCCATCCAGCCGCAGGTCTCACCCGACGGACAGCGGGTCGGCTTTCTGCAGGGCGCGGCCGATGACAGGCGCCGCCTCGACCTCTGGCTGTTTGATCGCAGCACGGGCCGCGCAACCTTGTGGATCGACAGCCGCACGCTGGGCAAGGACGGCCCGCTCTCGGCCACGGAAGCAGCCCGGCGCGAACGCACCCGCACCTCGGACGGCCGCGGCATCTCCCACTGGCAGTGGTCACCCGACGGCCAGCAGGTGATGCTGGGCACCGGCCAGGGCGTGCATGTGGCCACGCGCCAGGCAGACGGCAGCGCCAGCATCAAGGCCGTGATGAAGGCCGACGATGTGCAAGATCCGCAGTGGTCGCCGCGCGGCCGCTATCTGTCTTTCGTGCGTCAGCAGAACCTGCAGGTGCTGGACCTGCGCACCGGCCGCGTGCGCGCGCTGACCACCGACGGCCGCGGCACGGTGCACAACGCCGAGAGCGAGTTTGTCGCCCAGGAGGAAATGGACCAGCCGCGCGGTTACTGGTGGGCGCCCGACGAATCGGCCGTGGCCTTCAAGCAGTTCGACGAAGGTGGCGTGCCCGAGCAGGCGCGCATCCGCATCGGCGCCAGCAGCATGCAGATGGAGCAGCAGCGCTACCCGTTTGCCGGCGGCCCGAACGTGAAGCTGCGGCTGGGCGTGGTGTCCCTTGCGGGTGGCCCGGTGCGCTGGGTGCCGCTGGGCGCCAACCCCGACATCTACCTGCCCCGCGTCAATTGGTTGCCCGACAGCCAGTCGGTGAGCTTCCAGCGCCAGAGCCGCGACCAGCGCACGCTGGAGCTCATCAGCCACCACGTGGCCAGCGGCCGGCAGCAACGGCTGGCGCTGGAAACCGCCAAGGCCTGGGTCGAGCTGCATGACGACCTGCATTTCCTGAAGCGCCAGCCTGTTTTCATCTGGGCGGCCGTGCGCGATGGCCGCAAGCACCTGGAACTGGTCTCGCTGGACGGCCAGCGCCGCGTGCCACTCACCGCCGGCGACTGGCAAGTCGACAAGCTGCTGGCCGTCGACGAAGCCGCCGGCGTGGCCTGGGTGGCTGGCGACACGGAACCTGCCCTGGAGCGCCATGTGTGGCGCATCAAGCTGGATGGCAGCACCGCGCGCACACCAGAGCGCATCAGTACGCCGGGCGCCTGGCACGAAGCCTCGTTCAGCCAGCACAGCGCCGGCCAGCCGCTGTGGGTGGACGTGTGGTCCACGCCCAACCAGCCACCCCGCAGCGCGATTCGTGACGGCAACGGCCAGGCGCTGGCCTGGCTGGCAGAAAACCCGCTGGATGCGACCCACCCCTACCACCGCTACCTCGATCACCACGTCACGCCCGAGTTCGGCCAGGTGGCGGCAGAAGACGGCACGATGCTGAACTGGGCGATGCTCAAGCCGCCAGGTTTTGATGCATCGAAGAAGTACCCGGTGCTGCTGTCGGTGTACGGCGGCCCGGGTGTGCAGGTGGTGAAGCGGCAATGGGGTTCCGCCTGGAACCAGGCGCTGGCGCAGCGTGGCTACATCGTCTTCATGCTCGACAACCGCGGCTCGGATCGTCGCGGCCAGCGTTTCGCCGAGGCGATTGCCGGCCGCCTGGGTGAGGTGGAGGTACGCGACCAGCTGACCGGTCTGCGCTGGCTCACCAGCCAGCCTTGGGCAGACAGCCAGCGCGTGGCCGTGCATGGCCACAGTTACGGCGGCTACATGACGCTGATGCTGCTGGCCAAGGCGCCGCCGGGCACCTTCGCCTCGGGCATTGCCAGTGCGCCGGTGACGCAGTGGGAGCTCTACGACACCCACTACACCGAGCGTTACCTCGGCCAGCCCGCGCAGGCTCAGCAGGCCTATGCGCTGAGCAACGTGCTGCCGCTGTCTGACAAGCTCAACGCGCCGCTGCTGCTGGTGCACGGCATGGCTGACGACAACGTGCTGCTGGCCAACAGCACCCAGCTCATGGGCCTGATGCAGCAACGCGGCCAGCCGTTCCGCTTCATGGCCTACCCGGGCGCCACCCATGCCCTGGGCGGGCGCGACACTGCCCTGCATTACCACCGGCTGGTGGCGCAATACCTGGACGAAACACTGGCTTCGCGCCCCGCATACACTGCGCGCTGACGCTGCGTCTGTCCGCGGCGTCAACGTTCTCAGGGCGGGGTGAAATTCCCCACCGGCGGTGATGGTGGCTCGCAGCTGCCCAGCCCGCGAGCGCCTGCCGCCAGTGCCCCTTGGGCCCGCGTGGCAGGGTCAGCAGATCCGGTGTGATTCCGGGGCCGACGGTCACAGTCCGGATGAAAGAGAACACGCCCGGCCCACTGGGGGCCGGCCTGCTTCCGGGCGGGTCGGTACTGCAGCGGCCGGGTGCTTTCGTCGTGCCCTGATTCTGGCCACCTGTCTTCTGGAAGACCCATGAATCAGACTTCTGCTCCCACCCGCATCGCCGCCATCAGTGCCAGCTGGCACACCGGCATCGTCCACCAGGCGCGTGATGCGCTGGTCCAAACCCTGTCTGCTGCCGGCCCTTCGGCCCCCGAGGTTGAGCACTTCAACGTGCCCGGCGCCTTCGAGATTCCGCTGCTGGCGCAACGCCTGGCGCGCAGTGGCCGGTATGCGGCCCTCGTCGGATTCGGCCTGGTGGTGGACGGCGGCATCTACCGCCATGACTTCGTGGCCACCGCGGTCATCGACGGGCTGATGCGCGCCCAGCTGGACACCGGCGTGCCCGTGTTGTCGGTGGTGCTCACGCCCCACCACTTCCATGAGCACGGCGAACACCAGGCCTACTTCAGCCGCCACTTCGTGACCAAGGGCGAAGAGGCCGCCCGTGCGGTGCTGCAAACGCTGGCCGTGCACCGCGAGGTCGACGCCCTGCTGACGCGCTGACCGCGCTGGCCGCTCACCCCGCCCGATCGGCGTGCTGCGCCAGGGCGGCAGGGTCGAGCAGATCGATGCAGCCCCGGCGGCGTTTTAGCCAGCCGCGGGCTTCAAAGTCACCCAGCACCTCGCTGACGGTCTGGCGCGTCAACGCCAGCATCGCGCCCAGCTGGTCCTGCTGCACCTGCACGGTTTGCACGGCCGCATCGGCCTGCCACATGCCGTGGCCCTGCGCCATGGCCAGCAGCCGCCGCGCCACCCGGGCCGGCGCAGGCAACAGCACGAGGTCTTCCATGCCCGAGAACACCGCTCGCAGCTTCTCGGCCACCAGCTGCCCCAGGTAGCGCCACAACGTCGGGTGCGCTTCCAGCACGGCCAGCAGGCGCTCCAGCGGCACATGCAGCAACTTCGTCTGGCCCTGCGCCACCGCGTCATGGGTTCGCAAGCCGCCATCCAGCGTGGCGATCTCGCCAAACCACTGGCCCGGCACGATCACTCCGAGCAGCGCCTCACGGCCGCTGGGGGCCACGGCGCCCACGCGCACCGCGCCCTGCAGCACGGCATACAGCCCGTCATTGGCGTCCCCGCGTGAAAACAGGCGCTGTGCCGGCGCCAGCGACTGCGTGCGCGCCACGGCCAGCAAGGCCTGCCGCGCATCGTCAGGGAGCGCAGCAAACCAGTGGCCACGGTGCAGCACATCGAGCTGCGCAGGCGGGTTATGGGCGGCTGAAGACGTCATCAGGCTAAAAAAGGTTGAAGCGCTTGCGCGCCCGGCCAGGCACAACAGGGCAACCGGCGGCATGGTGAAGGGCGCAGCGCGCTACGGGTCTGCCCTCCCCCGGGCCGACCCTTGAACGTCGGCTGGCCGACAGACAGGCGGCATGGCGGCTCGCAACATGCCGGCACTTTTCACCACACACGTCGCTGGACAACATGAAAACGCTCACCGATCACCTGGTTCAGTATGCCCGCTACCACCGCGATCGCCGCAACATCGCCACGCACTTCGTCGGCATCCCGATGATCGTGGTGGCGGTCACCGTGCTGCTGAATCGTCCGGCGTTCGACGTGAGCGGTGTGCCCGTCACGCTGGCCATGGTGGTGGCCGCCTTGAGCGCGCTGTTTTACCTGCGGCTCGACCTCGCCCTCGGCGCCTTGATGACCGCGCTGCTGGTGGGCTCACTCGCCCTGGCCCGCATGACCGACAGCCTGCCCACCGCGCAATGGGCCGCGCTGGGCGTGGGCCTGTTCGTGGTCGGCTGGATCTTCCAGTTCGTCGGCCACTTCTGGGAAGGCCGCAAGCCGGCCTTCGTGGACGACCTGATGGGACTGCTGGTGGGCCCGCTGTTCGTGGTGACTGAAGCCGGCTTCGCCCTGGGCCTGGGCAAGTCGCTGGAGGCGACGATCACGGAAGCCGCCGGTCCGGTGCGTGACGGCGCCGTCAAGGCACCATTGTCATGACGCAATCGCGGCCGGCGCGCTTGGCGCCATAAAGTGCCGCGTCAGCCCGGGCCAGTGCCGCTTGAACGTCGGTGTCGTCATCTGCCAGCACCGTCACGCCGAAGCTGGCGGTGACGGGCCGAAGCGGCTTGCCGTCGGTGCCGGTGAACGCGAGGCCGGAGATGCCTTGCCGCAGACGCTGGGCCTGCTCCCGGGCATCCTCGAGTGAGCACTGGCGCATCAGCACGAGGAACTCCTCACCGCCGTAGCGCGCCACCACGTCACCGCGGCGGCAAAGTTTCGAGCACACCTCCGCCACGCCTTGCAGCACGGCATCCCCGGTGTCGTGGCCATGCTGGTCATTGATCTGCTTGAAGTGGTCGAGGTCGAACATGGCCAGCGCCAGAGGCACCGGGTCACGCAACCGGGAGATCAGGTGGTGCTCGGCCAGAGCGTAAAAGCCGCGGCGGTTGGGCAAGCCGGTCAGGAAATCGGTGTTGGACTGGTCACGCAGTTGCTCGATCAGTTGCTGACGCTCCTGCTCCAGCTGTTGCCGGTCCAGGCTCATCTGCCGCAGCACGTCGGTCGATCGCTGCAACTCAGCCACTTCATGAAAGCCCGAGCCCACGTTCAGCACCGGCGGCCACTCGCCCCGCGTGAGGGCTGAAATGACGTTGGTCACGCTCAGCAGCGGCGACACCACACGGGAGTTGATCAACCACACCGTCCCGGCCAGCAGCAGCAGCGTCAGCAATCCGCCGGCCGCCAGCAGCGCAAACTGGCGGCGAGCCCCCTCGTACTTCTCCACGGCAGACTGTTCTGCGTCGGCCAGCAAGGTGTTTCGGAGGCTGACGATGGCGTCCATGCGCGGAACGTAGCGGGCGGCGAACTGCGCGGTGTCGACAGTGAAGGCCCCGTCGCGGCTGCCCGTGGCCACCTGCTCGTCGATGAAACGCGCGGCATCACCGAAATAGTCGGCTTGCATGGTTTGCGCGGCAGCGATGCTGGTGGCATGGGTTTCGATGAAGCGGGTCCGCAGCTCGATCAACTTGCCCAGCTCATCGATGCGGCCGCGCAGCCGCTCGATGTCGAGGCGCTCCGCTGGCGTGAACACCCGGCGCGCGGTGATGGCCGGCGTGAACTGCGAGCCGAGCCGGCCCGCCAACTCACGCAGGTCGGCCGCGTGGCGCGCAGCCGTGATGTCATCGGCCAGCTCCGGATAGGCCTGCACCGTGAGATCGGCCAGTTGCAACGCCACCGGCTCGAGGTGGTCGATGACCTTGAACATCTCGCCCACCGCGGCGTGCAGTGCGACGGCGTCTCGTTTGGCCGGGGGCAGAGCCGCCAGCGCATCCACCGCCTTGCGGGCCCGCTCGAGCTGCGCGGCGGCCTGGCGCACTGGCGTGCTCACCTTCGGCTGTCCTGTCAGCGCCTGCTGGACTTGAGCCAGCGCGGCGTCGGCGCGGGCCCGGGCCTGCTTCAGGCGTTCCTGCTTGCCCGGGTCAGCCGGCACCTGGTCGCCGAGCACGCCGTTGGCGGGGCCTCGCTCGCGGGAGGCCATTTCGGCGGACACGAGCAGGAGCTTGAACTGGCGCAGGGACTGCAAGCCTTCGTCACTGCGGGTGACCTGCTGCCACTGGACCAGCAGCACCTGGATCAGCAGTGCTGCGATCAGCACCCCGATCAGGGTTTGGAGTCCGACGAACAGGCTGCGCAGACGCATGGGAATGAAAGAAATGAACTTCTTTGGGGAGTCAGGGCGAGTGTGCGCCGGGTTCCGTGACTCGGCTCTCAGGGTACGCCCGAACGAGTCAACCGACGACAAATCCTAGTCGGGAATGCCGTGCCCCAAAGGACGGAACATCACCGGCTTTCGATCAGGCGGGTGCAGTCGTCGAGGATTTGGTGCAGTTGCACCACAAGTTCCGGACCCAATCGTTCATTGAGGTCGAGTTGCGCTGCCTTCCAGGCGGCTTTCGCTGATGCCCGGTGAGCGCGGCCGGCCTCGGTGGCCACAACCAGGCGGCTGCGCCCATCCACCCCGGGTTGCACCTCCAGCCAACCGCGTTCCACCAGCGGCTGCAGGTTGCGCGTCAGGCTCGACGGCGTGAGCGTCAGGGCCTGAGCCAGATCCGACGGGCGCATGGGCCCGGCATGCACGACATGGCTGAGCAGGCTGTATTGCGGCGCGGTGATGCCCGCCCCCGCCAGCAGCTCCGCGTCGTAGTGGCGCCCCACCACGCGGGCAAGGCGGCGCAGCTTCAGGTTGGTACACCCTTGTGGGCGTGCCACCACGTCGTTGGCGCCTGACGCGATAGTGACAGGAACAGCGGGCTCAGTCATGATTCAATTGTAGATACAACTTTCCATCCACACTCACCCAGGAGCTCGTTTTGTCACACCACGACCAACCGGATCAGGCCGCCACCCTTGCACTCTGGGAAGCCGACGAGGCGCGTGTCCGGGAACGGCTCGCCGCTCCCGGTGTCTCGCGGCTCGACCAGATCGCCCACCTCGACGGTCTGGGCTTCTTCGAGGCCGTCAGCCGGGGCGAATTGCCGTCCATCCCCATCGGCATGAGCATGGATTTCTGCGCCGTGCACTTCGAACATGGGCAGGCGGTGTTCCAGGGCCGCCCGAGCAACAAGTTCCTGAATCCGATGGGCACGATCCACGGCGGCTGGATGGCCACCCTGCTCGATTCGGCCGTGGCCTGCGCGATTCACACCACGCTGCCGGTGGGCGTGGGCTACACGACCGCCGAGCTGAAGATCAGCTACGTGCGGGCGCTGACGCCCAAGGTGCCGCTGGTGCGCGCCATCGGCCAGGTCATCAACGCGGGCCGCAAGGTGGGCTTTGCCGAGGGGCGTTTGGTGGGCCCTGACGGCAAGCTGTATGCGCACGCCACCACCACCTGCGTGGTACTGCAGCGAGATTGATGCGCCTCAGGCCCGCACCTCAACGGGCCACCATCAAGCCTTCCTGGATGGCAATGCGCTCCAGCGCCTGCTCGAACAAGGCCCGGGCAGTGCCCGACACCTGGCCCAGATAGGCGTGCAGGTCGGCGTCTTCCGGGCTGCGGTGCTGACATTCGGCGCTGTAGGCCTCGAAGTGCGACAGCTGCATCAGCAACTCGGCCACGTGCCGCGGGCACTCGCAGGCGATGGTGCTAGACAAGCCGGCGAAGTCCGCGAGGGCAGCGTCGTCATAACGCCGCGGCGGCACCGGGCCGACCTCGGGCATCGCGGCGGAAGCGCTGGCCGGCGCCGCAGCGGTTTCCAGCCCCATGCACAGGCTGTAGATCCAGCGACCGAGTGTCGTGTCACTGACCGGCTCACGCTGCAGTGACACCTTGGCCTCGCGCATCAAGTCGATCGCGAAGGCCGGCGCAAAGCCGTACACCACCGCCACCTGCCGCGCTCCGAGGCGTTTGGCCAGGGCAAGCAGCCGCTGCGGCCACTCGGCATGCAGGGCGGGCGCATGCACCAGCAGCACATCGCACACGGCCTCGCTCTCGGTCGCCGCCAAGCTGGTCAGCGCGTCGTCGTCCAGAGTGGCGCCCAGCACCTGCAACTGCCAGGGGGCGGGTTGGCGGCGTGCCTGAGGCACCCGGGCCACGCGCTCACCCAGGTCTTTGCCCACCACGCCCACGCGCACCGCAGGACGGGCGGCGGCGGGCTCCACCACCGACAAGGCGGTGCGCGTGGTGCTGGCCATGGTGCTGGCATGGGTGCTGGCCACTTCCTGGAGGGCCTCCACCGTCAGCGACGCCACCGAGCTGATGGCGTGGCCCAGATCGACCAGCTGCTTCACCAGGGCCAGCCGTTGCACATCGGCCGAGCTGTACAGGCGATGACCCGCCTCGGTGGTGGCAGGTGCGGCCACCTGGTAGCGCCGCTCCCAGATCCGCAGCGTGGCAACCGGCAGGCGCAGCATGCGGGCCACGGCACCGCTTCGGTAACGCGGCAAGTGCAGATCAGATTCAGCAACCATTTTGACTCCAGTTTGAATCACCATATTGGATTCAATGTCGCCATTATTAACTATTTGTCTTGGCTTTTGTCTTTGAATAATCCACAGTTCGAGCATTGACTCCACTCATCGCGAAGACAACATGACCTCAACTCCCATGCATATCGCCGTCGTCGGCGCCGGCCTTGCTGGTGTCACCGCAGCCCGCGCCCTGCATGAGGCCGGCCATGCCGTGCAGTTGTTCGACAAATCACGGGGGGTGGGTGGCCGGATGTCGACCCGCCGCACCAGCTGGACACCCGACGCCCAGCGCGAGCACCCGCTCGCCTTTGACCACGGCGCGCCGTCATTCACCGCTACCGACCCCACATTTGCAGGCTTCATCCAGGACGCCGCCACTTTCGGCTGGGTTGCGGCGTGGGCACCGCGCATGGCGCCGGGCAGCCGTGCCGAAACATCAACGCGCTGGGTCGCCAGCCCTGACATGCCCGCGCTGTGCCGCCGGCTGGCGGGTGAGCTGCCGCTGCACCGCAGCGCCACCGTGACAGGCCTGGCCCGCGTGGCCGGCGGCGGCTGGCAAGTGCTGGTGGACCAGGTTGCACACCCCGGCACCTTCGACCGCGTGGTGCTGGCCATGCCGCCCGCTCAAGCCGCCGCGCTGCTGCAGGCCCATGTACCTACCTGGGCGATGGCCGCCCGCGAAGTGGCGATGACACCGTGCTGGACCGTGATGGCGGTCTTTCACCAAGCCGCGCCCGAGTGGGACGCCGCCGCCCCGAGCACCGGCCCGATCGCCTGGGCCGCGCGCCAAGGCAGCCAGCCGGGCCGTGATGTACCCGACAACACCGCAGCCGACACCCAGAGCTGGGTCATCCAGGCCTCAGCCGCCTGGAGCGCCCAGCACCTCGAGGACGACGCCGCAACGGTGAGCGCCGCTCTGCTGCAAGCCTTCCAGGCCCTGCCCGGTCTGGCGCAAGCCGAGGTGCAGTGGCAAACCAGCCACCGCTGGCGCTACAGCGTGCCGCGCAACGCCCCGTGGGCGGGTGAATGCACCGCCTGGACCGACGACGCGCTGGGCCTGGGCGTGTGTGGCGACTGGCTGGGCGGCGTGGGTGTGGAAGGTGCGTGGTTGTCCGCACAGGCGCTGGCCGACGCCTGGTGCGACGCAGACCCCGCAGCGCCCGGCCATTGCCACCCCAGCCCCGCGATGTTTGAAGCCGCTTGAGTGAACACGGCGCCACGGCGGCGAAGGTGAAAGTGCCCGCCGTCGCGACGACAATGTCGCCATGCCCCACATGACCTCCCACGGCCAGACGATTGCCGTCATCGACTTCGAGACCACCGGCATGGGCCCCCACATGGGCGCCCGGGCCACTGAAATTGCCGTGGTGCTGGTGCGTGATGGCGCCATCGTCGACCAGTACCAGAACCTGATGTACACCGGCGTGTGGGTGCCGCCCTTCATCGAACAGCTCACCGGCATCAGCAATGAAATGCTGCGAACGGCACCACCTGCGGAAACCGTGATGCGCGAAGTTGCCGCGTTCACGGCCGGAGTGCCGCTGGTGGCGCACAACGCCTCGTTCGACCGCACCTTCTGGCACGCCGAGATGGCCCGGGCCGGCATGCCGGCAGACCCGGCGCACGAGTTTGCCTGCACGGTGCTGCTGTCGCGCCGCCTGTACCCCGACGCGCCAGACCACAAGCTCGGCACCCTGGCGCGGCACCACCACCTGCCGCGTGACGGACGCGCCCACCGGGCGATGTCTGACGCCATGGTCACCGCCCACCTGCTGCTGCGCATGCAGGAGGACTTGGGCGAGCGTCACCCCGACCTGCCTGCCCATACCCACCGCAGCCACAGCTTGCTGTGCGCGCTGCAACGCACCCCGAAGCACCAGCTGCAACGCTGCATCGAACGCCTCTGCCGGGCCGAAGCCTGAGCACGGCATGCCCATGAACCAGATCGAGCGTGGCCTGTGGGCCAACCGCGTGCAGTTCTTCGTGCTGGGCGCCTTGATGGGCCACTTCGGCGCCCATGTGGCCAGCATCAAGCAGGTGCATCAGCTGAGTGACGGGCAGCTGGGCCAGGCCCTGCTGGCCGGCGCCTGCGGCTCAGCCCTCTGCCTGCTGACCGCCGGTACCTTGGTGCAACGCTGGGGCGCCCGGCGCTGCCTGAGGGGCGCCGTGGTGGCCACGGGCCTGAGCCTCTCGGGCATGTTGCTGGCGCGGCATGTGGCGTTGCTGCTGGCGCTGATGGCCGCGTTCGGCGCTGCCACCTCGCTGCTGGACGTGGCAACCAACGCCGAGGGCTGCGACATCGAAGCCCGTGCAGGCCGCAAGCTGCTCAGCGGCCTGCACGGCATGTTCAGCGTGGGCGGCATGGCGGGCGCCTTGTGGGCCGCGCTGCTGCTGCAACTGGCCGTGCCACCCGCCTGGCAGGTGGCCGGCACCGCAGCTGCCTTGGTGATGCTGAACCTGGGCGCCAGCCGGTACATGGTGTCCGCGGCTTCGCATGGCGAAGCCGATGAGGCCCGCTGGCGCTTGCCGCGCGGCTCACTGCTGGTGCTGGGCCTGCTGGCTGCCGCCGGCCTGCTGGCGGAAGGGGCGATGTACGACTGGACGGTGGTGTACCTGCGTGACGCGCTCGGCACCAGTGGCGCGGTGGCCGCCCTGGGCTACGCCAGTTTCTGCGCCGCAATGGCAGCGGGCCGGTTTGGTGGCGACGCACTGCGCACCCGCTTCCACCCTGCCGTGCTGCTGCGGGCCAGTGGCGCCTTGGCGGCTGTGGCCATGGCCGTGGTGCTGCTGATCGGCCATCCGCTGGCCACCGTACTCGGGTTCGCCGTGGTGGGCCTGGGCCTGGCGAACGTGATTCCGCTGCTGTTCATCGAGGCCAGCCAGCAACCCGGCAGCACGCCGGCGGGCGCCATCGCGGCCGTCACCTCGGTGAGTTTTCTCGGTTTCGTGTCAGGCCCGCCACTGGTGGGGGCGCTGGCACAGGCCAGCTCATTGCGGCTGGCGCTGGGGGTCATCGTGGCGGCCGCAGTGGCCGTGGCACTGGGCGCACGGGCACTGCGGCACTGAAGCCCGATCAGCCCTTGGACTTGCGGGTCGGCACGGCCTCGGGCAGGTCCTTCGGCGCCAGCGCGCGCACCTGCTGAACAAGGTTGTTGTGGGCATCGAGGAAGGCGGCGGCGATCACCTTGCCTTCGTTGGTATTGCTCCAGCCCATGCCGCCCAGGCCACCGCCTGCACCCACGGCCAAGCCACCAATGCCCAGGTCGGTGGTGCGCGCTGCGCCAGTGGACGACGACAGCTGCTCGGTGGTTTCGTTGTCGGTCAGCAGCAGCACCACCTGCGCCTCCTTGAACTTCACCTGCTCGGCGGCGCCGGCAAATTTGGCCAAGCCCGGAATGGCGGCGATCACGCCACCGATCTGGCGGCCGGCATCTTGCTCGGAGAAGGTCAGGCTGGGCACCACGCTGTACTGCGCCATGATGCCGCGGCCCTTCTTCACATTGCCGTCGGCGCGCAAGATGCCCTGGTCCTTCAGCTCCTGCTCACGCACGGTGGCCTTCAGGCCGGCATTGCGGTCAACGATGCGGAAGCAACCACTCTGCTGCATGATCACCCGCACCAGCGGCAGCGGTGATTCAGGCAGGCCGCCGGTGCCGATGCCGGTGTAGCCGCCCTGGTTCTCCACCAGCGACACCACCGCCACCGGGGCGTCGCACTTCACCAGCTCACGCGCGGCGTTGCGGGCACCCTCGGGGCCACCAGAGCCGCTGACGATGGAGCCACCTGCGCCCAGCTCAACGCCCTGCTTGCCGCAGCCCGCCAGCATGACCATGGCCAGCAAACCGGCAGGCCAGGCCTTCAACACGCCCGATGCAGGCCACCCACACGCCGACCGCTTGGCCAGCTGCTTCTCTTGCTTCATTCCGTACCTCTCCTGATGCTGCCTGCGTGCCGCCCCAAGCGGGCCAGGCACGTCTGTGCAGTCTGTGGGGCGGCACTATAGGGGGCGATGAGGCACCCGCCCATCCCTCATGGCGGGTGGTGTTGCACGGCTTGTAACCAAGCGTCTCAGGCGGGCGGCAGACCTCAGGAACCAGCCGTCACCACCGGAATGCCCTTGAGCTGTCCGGCGCTGGCCACCTTGGGCTGCGGGCGCGGGTGGCGCGCCGGGTCCAGCCGGTGCAGCAGTTCGGCTTCACGTGCCTGGGCCATCGCCACATTGGCCAGCTTCACATGGCCGAAGCCGCGCACCTGCAGCGGCACGGCGGCCAGTTGCAGGGCCAAGGGATGCTGCTCAGCCGTCAGGCCGGGCAGCAGCGCCAGTACCTGCTGCTCGAAGCGGTCGATCAAGGCGCGCTCCATGCGGCGCTCTTCAGTGCGGCCAAACACATCCAGGCGGCTGCCGCGCAGCGCCTTGCCCTTGGCCAGCACCGCCATCGCGCGCAGCAGCCAGGGCCCGAGCGTCACCTTGCGGGGCGGCTGCCCGTCTCGGCTGCGGCTCAGCAGCGGCGGAGCCATGTGGAAGGCGAGTTGCAGGTCGCCCTCGAACTGGTGGCTCAGGGCGGCCTGGAACTGCCCGTCGGTGTACAGCCGCGCCACCTCGTACTCGTCCTTGTAGGTCATCAGCTTCAGCGCGCTGCGGGCTACCGCACGGGCCAGCGGCTGGGCACCGATGCCGAGCGCCGCTTCGCGCTGGGCCACCTGCGTCACCAGCGCGGCCCAGCGCTGCGCCCAACGCTCGTTCTGATACGCCGTGAGCTGCGCCACGCCGCGCGCCACCAACGCGGGCAGGCTGTCATCCACGGGCGCATCGGCGGGCTCGGCACCGAGCGTGGCCAGCGCTGCCGGTTGGCCCGCGGCCAGACGCCCCAGGCTGAAGGCCTGCAGGTTGGCGGGCACGGCCACGCCGTTGAGTTCGATCGCGCGGTGCATCGCCGCCAGGCTCAAGGGCACCAGACCGCGCTGCCAGGCATAGCCCATGGCCAGCACGTTGGCCGTCACGGTGTCGCCGAGAAAGTCTTCGGCCAGTTGCTGGGCATCGAAGGTCTCTACCTGGTCGTCGCCCGCCACGTGGCGCATCTTGGCCAGCAGCAGGTCCACTTTCAGGCTCGCATCGGGGTTGCGCAGCGATTCGGCCACTGGAATCTCGTGCACGTTCGCCAGCACCCGGGTGCGGCCGTGGCGCACGGTCTGCAGCGCATCGGCTGATGCCCCCACCACGACATCACAGGCCAGCAGCGCATCAGCTTGCTGGGTGTCGATGCGCACCTGGTTCAGGCGCTCAGGCACATCGGCCAGGCGCACGAAGCTGAGCACCGAGCCGCCCTTCTGCGCAAAGCCCATGAAGTCCAGCACGCTGGCGCTCTTGCCTTCCAGGTGGGCCGCCATGGCAACCACTGCGCCCACCGTCACCACGCCAGTGCCGCCCACGCCGGTCACCAGCAGGTCGTACGGGCCGGTCCAGGCATGCGGCGCCGGCAGGGCCAGGGCCGCCACATGGGCGTCAAAGGCCGCCTTGCCGGTAGACAAAGCGCCGCTGCGCTTGCGCAAGCGCCCGCCCGTCACGCTGACAAAGCTCGGGCAGAAGCCCTGCGCACACGAATAATCCTTGTTGCACGCGGTCTGGTCGATCTTGCGCTTGCGGCCCTGCGGGGTTTCCTGCGGCAGCACGGCCACGCAGTTGCTCTGCACCGTGCAGTCTCCACAGCCTTCGCACACCGCATCGTTGATGAACAGGCGACGCGCCGGGTCGACCAGCTCGCCCTTCTTGCGGCGGCGGCGCTTTTCGGCCGCGCAGGTTTGCTCGTAGATCAGCACCGTCACGCCGTCGATCTCGCGCAGCTCACGCTGCGCCTCGTCCAGCTTGGCGCGGTCATGGAACTGCGTGCCGGCCGGGAAGCTGCCGTGATGGCTGTCGTACTTGGTGATGTCGTCGCTCACCACCACCACGCGGCGCACGCCTTCGCTTTCCACCTGGCGCGCAATCGCGTCCACGGTGATGACGCCATCGACCGGTTGGCCGCCCGTCATGGCCACCGCGTCGTTGAACAGGATCTTGTAGGTGATGCGCGCCTTGGCCGCCACGGCTTGCCGGATGGCCAGATAGCCCGAGTGGTAGTAGGTGCCGTCGCCCAGGTTCTGGAAAACATGCGGCGTGCGGGTGAACATGGCGTGGCTGACCCAGTCCACGCCCTCGCCGCCCATCTGGATCAAACCAGCGGTGCTTCGGTCCATCCAGTTGGCCATGAAGTGGCAGCCGATGCCGGCCCGCGCGGTGGAGCCTTCCGGCACCTTGGTGGAGGTGTTGTGCGGGCAGCCGGCGCAGAAATACGGCAGGCGGCGCACGCTGTCGCTGTCGTTGCTGAGCAGCGCAGGCAAGGTGAAATCACGCACGTGCTGCAGGTGGTCGCCGATCACCGGGCTGGCTGCAAAGTGCCTATCAATCCAGTGCGCCACCAGCTCGATCAGGCGCGAGGGCCGCAGCTCACCCACCGCTGACACCAGCGGCTGCCCGGCCGCGTCCTTCTTGCCGATGATGACCGGGCGCTGCGCCGCCGGTGCGTTGTAGAACAGCTCACGCAGTTGCTGCTCCACCACCGCGCCCTTTTCCTCGATCACCAGCAGCTCTTTGAGGCCCTGGGCAAAGGCCGCAATGCGGGTGGTTTCGATCGGGTAACTCAGCCCCACCTTGTAGAGCCGCACGCCGACTTCAGCGAGCATGTCGGGCGTGATTTCCAGCCGACGCAGCACCTCCATCAAATCCAGGTGGGCCTTGCCGCAGGTGACGATGCCCACCGTGGCTTGCGGGCTGTTGATCACCAGCTTGTCGATGCTGTTGATGCGCGCAAACGCAGCCACGGCACTCAGCTTGTCCATCAGCCGCGTCTCGATGCGCAGCGAAGGCAAATCAGGCCAGCGGTAATGCAGGCCGTCGATCGGGTCGATGTGGCCGGTGGCTGCGCGCACCGCATCTGCGCTCTTCCAGCTGGCCGCACGGGCCTGCACATCGTCCAGGTTCACGGTGGCGCCGCTTTCCACCACTTCTGACAAGGCTGTGAACCCAACCCAGCCGCCGCTGAACCGCGAGAGCGCGTAGCCATACAGGCCGAACTCCAGGTACTCAGCGATGGTGGCCGGCGACACCACCGGCATGTGCCAGCTCTGCATGGCCTGGTCGCTCTGGTGCGGCATCGACGACGACACGCAGCCGTGGTCATCACCTGCCACCACCAGCACGCCGCCATTGGGCGAACTGCCGTAGGCGTGGCCGTGTTTCAGGGCATCACCGGCGCGGTCAACGCCCGGGCCTTTGCCGTACCACATGGCAAACACGCCATCGACCGTGCGCTCGGGGTCACTTTCCACCCGCTGCGTGCCCAGCACCTGCGTGGCGGCCAGCTCTTCATTGATGGCCGGCACGAACCGGATGCCAGCGTCCTTGAAGCGCGGCCCTGCCTTCCAGATGGCCTGGTCCACCATGCCCAGCGGAGAGCCGCGGTAGCCGCTGATGAAGCCCTGGGTGTTCAGGCCCGCAGCCTCATCACACTGGCGCTGCATGCGCATCAGCCGCAGCAAGGACTGCGTGCCCGTGAGGAACACCACGCCCGAATCAGCCCACAGGCTGTCACTCAACTGGTAGCTGGGGCGGGCGATGCTGGTGGTGTCGGGCAGGGTCGGGTTCATGGGCGGCATTGTTCGCCGCCCTGCCCCGGAAAGCCTTCTTCAATGCCACCGGGTTAGCACCGAATTCAGGAGAATTCATCGCTGATAACCTCGGTTTGATTAATGGATTTTCCTCACATTCAATGAATGATGGAAATTCAGCCTGAATGCACCCTCATCAGCATCCACAGCCACGATGTCAGACCAACCCACCCTCGACCGCTACAGCCTGCACATCCTCACCGAGTTGCAACGCGATTCGCGCCAGACCGTGCAGCAACTCGCCGACGCCGTGGGCCTGTCGCCCACGCCCTGCTGGAACCGCATCAAGGAGATGGAGGCGGCCGGGGTCATCAAGGGCTACACGGCGCTGGTTGACCGGGAAAAGGTGGGGCTGAACCTGGCCGTCATCGTCGAGGCGAACCTCAGCCAGCACAGCGAAGAGCTGGTGCGGCGCTTCGAGGAAGCGGTGGCCACCAGCCCGCAGATCGTGCGCTGCCTGTCGACCACCGGCCAGGCCGACTACATCATGACGGTGCTCGTGGCCGACATCAAAGCCTACGAGCAGTTCCTGCACGACACCATCTTCAAACTGCCCGGCGTCACCCATGTGCGCTCAAGCATCGTGCTGCGCGAGTTGAAGGCCGAAGTGCGCCTGCCCGTGCCGCCGGCCAGCCCACACGCGGCGCCGCTGCGGGTGGCGCGCAAGCGGGCGAAGGGGTGACGATGCGTGGTGGGTGGCGAGTCGAGCGGCAGCCGTCTGAATGTTGCCGTTCATGTATCGACTTTCAGGTGCGTTCGTTCTCCTGCTTCAGTTTGCTGGATGCTTTCGGAAAGGCACGCAGGTGATCTGCCTCACGGCCTCCCGACGCACGCTGGACTTTCGGTGAAAACTTGTAACCTGCTGCAGCATTTATAGAAATTTATTGACCATATAGACACTCCGTCTGCAACGGCTGAATTGTTTCATGACACAGTCAATTGGTTGATATAGATCTCTGATTTTTAGGAAGCGGACCGCCTGTTTCAGTGGAGTATGATCTTCGTACACAACACGTTTGCCTGCACAGGCCACCACTCATGTCTACCCAAGCAGAGAAATACCATCAAGCCATGGCCGGCGAGTATTTCGTCGCCGCCCAGTTGCAAAGACTCGGCGTGGCCGCGTCAGTGATGTACGGCAACGCAAAAAGCGCTGACGTCGTAGCCTTCATTGAGAGCTCGACAAGAGCAGTGGTCATTGAAGTAAAGACCTCACGGTCAGGCCGATGGCCGGTCGGGAGATCCACTCCAACCAAATCAAGGAAACCCTTGGTCTTTGTTGATCTGCCAAATGACATCGTTGCGGCGCCGAGCTTCTTCGTCGTAACACAGGAGGAACTTCACAACCTGCTCATTCCGCTGGAGCAAGAATATCGCGTTAAGTACCGAGCAAAACACAATGAAGAATATGGCGAAAAGCCGGGTGTCGTTGCAGCAACCCGAACGGTGCTAGCAGGGTATGCCGATGAGTGGGCGACAATCTTGAAGCAAGTTGCTGCCGAACCCACTGCTCAAGCGGAGCACCACGAATGAAGCACCTGCACACCCTCTACGCACCCGAGCTTGTCACTGCATTCAAGGCCGCGCTTCCTGCTCTCAGACAAAAGATCTCTTGCATACCATTCGCCGAACGCGACGCTCGTCTTGGCATTGGCGGCAACACGTTTCGCGCCTATCAAAATTGGAACAATGCACCTAGCGTCGTTTACCGCGAATGGGCTTCGGTCGTGTCTGACACCATTGAGCCGCACAGGCTCGCCACTGTGATAGCTTCGTCGGATGGCTTCAGCAGTTGGCACGTATCTCTCGCCGATGATCTTCAGAGACATTGGCTCGCCCGGCAGGGCCAGTGCCTTTCTTTCGCGCACCTACACAAATTGATCGACTTGTACGTGAAGTGGCTTAGTCGCTACAACTTCGGATCGGCTGAGTTCACCAATGCCATCGTTTCCCACGCGAATTGTGCATTGGATAGTCAGACTATCAACAAGATGAATCAGTGTCTGTCCCTGGCTCTCCCGCTATCGAACCCATCAATGGGCGACATACACTCGCGCGTTACATACAATTTTTGCCAAGAGGTCATCGAAGACTTTGCAGCAGCGCAGGGTGGCACACGTCTGCTGTTCGACTATTTTGCTTGGCAGCCAGGCGGCGGTGCCTAATAACTCGCTCAAATCAACCGACACTAGCAAGGCCATTGGCCACTCAGATCGAAATTTAGGCAGAAGAAAAACGCCTCGACATGCCTTACAGCGTAATACTTATCAAGCTCCTACCCCGAGAGTTCGAAGACGACTTCTTGGACGGCAACCTCTACCTTAATACAAACGTCTACTTCGGTGCAATGGACCGTACAGACGCCGTCAGATTCGATCCGCATGAAGGAATCGACGAGTCACTTCATGTATCCAAGGTTGAGGTTCAAAGCAACGAAGGAACTTGGCTAACCATTCCAATTGCAGGTCCAATCAGTACTCGCAGTCGTACATCCAACGGGTTGAACGTCCTCTGCATGTTCACTGTAACAAACAAGCCGGGAGACTTCTTTGATGACAGAAACATGGCCTTTGGTGACCGAGCCGTGGTCGTTGACAACCTAATTGAGTTCATTGCGCGCATCAAAAAGGCAGCTGTAGCGGTTGGCCGTCCGGTCTCCCACCGTCCGATTGAGTACGTTGACCGAGATTTGCATAGTGGCCCTATGGGACCATTCCGAAAATTCTCGACTCACGGCTACCAGAATGAGTTTCGCTTTGTCTTGGCGAGTGGAAATGGTGAGCCATATCGCCTGCAAATAGGTTGTATCCGAGACATCGCTCACTCGATACCCGCAGCGCAAGTGCCGGCCTTCTGGGAAGCAATGCGCCAAGTGCCGCAAGCCGATACCTGACCGTCCGATGGAGCCGGCTCGAAGCTTGTTTTAGTTTTGTGAACACTCCAACCTAACCAAAGTGGAAAGAATGGCCCCACGGGTCCGCGGAGGGTAAATCAGTAAGGATTGGATGAACCGCTCATTCCGGATACGCCAACTTATGCGATCGGGGGAGACAATTCAGTCGCAACAACGCCACCGACAAGCTCGCCCAATCGCCGCATCAAGTCATCAACCCACGGGCAAGGGCTTGTTAAAACCCGGTTGGCAGCAGCCACCGCTCAAACCGTGTGGAGCACCACTTCGCCCAGCCCAGCGAAGGCCACGCGCACGCGCTCACCAGGCACCAGCGGCGTCAAGCCGGTCCAGGTGCCGGTGGTGACCATGGTGCCGGCCGGCACAGTGGCGCCGTGACGGGTAAGGTGGCGCAGCCACACCGGCAGCAGCCAGGTGGGCGTGCCCAGGGGGTGGGTGCCGACCGTGTTGAGGGCCGGGCGCGCGCCAACTTCCTGCAGACATGGCTGTGCCGCCCAATCCAGCGCCGGCTGCCAGGGCAACCAGGGGCCGAACACCAGCGCGCCGTGGGCCAGAAAATCCGCCGCTTTCAATTCGGGCGTCAGCTCGGGTGTGTTCTGCCAGCGGCGGTCCACCACCTCCAGCGACACGGCCATCGCGTCAACCAGTGCCGCGGCGCCCGCCTCATCCAGATCAGCGGCCATCGCAGGCGTGACGTCGTGGCCCAGGCGCACGGCAATTTCGGCCTCCAGGCCCGGCGAGATGAAGCGCGACAGATCAACCACCACGGGCTCGCCGCTGTAACGGTGCACGCCGGCCGGCATCAAGGGCGCGTGGCCCAGCGCCGCAGCGCGCGAACCAGCGCCTGATTTCCAGTACGCCGGCACTTCGCCAGCCCCCCAGGCGCCCAAGGCCACGCCTGTGGCGTGCTGCACGGCAAAAGCGTCTTCCATCGTGGGCACCATGGCCGCAAAGGCCGGCGTGGGCGCCAGCGGCTGCACCGCCTTGCGGGCCGCCAGCAGGGGCTCGATCACGGGCGCAGTCAGGGCAGACAGTGGGTTCAGGGTGGACATGGTGCAACCAGGCAATGGGTGAGGAGGCGCGATTGTCGCAAGGTCAGATCGACCGCTGGTTCACCCGCTTCGACAAGGCCTCGGCGCTTTCCTTGCGCTCGCTGTATCGGTCGACCAGCACCTCACCCAGGTCACGCGTCAGCAGCGTGAACTTGACCAGCTCTTCCATCACGTCGACCACCCGGTCGTAGAACGCGGATGGCTTCATGCGGCCGTCGTCCGTAAACTCGGTGAAAGCCTTGGCCACCGACGACTGGTTGGGGATCGTCAGCATCCGCATCCAGCGGCCAAGAATGCGCATCTGATTGACGGCGTTGAACGACTGCGAGCCGCCACACACCTGCATCACTGCCAGCGTCTTGCCCTGCGTGGGGCGCACGGCCCCCGACGACAGCGGAATCCAGTCGATCTGCGCTTTCATCACGCCGGTCATGGCGCCGTGGCGCTCGGGCGAGCACCAGACCATGCCCTCTGACCAAGCCGCCAAGGCGCGAAGCTCCAGCACCTTGGGGTGGTCATCAGGTGCGCCGTCGGGCAGCGGCAAGCCGGCCGGATCGAAGATGCGCACCTCGCAACCCATGGCTTCCAGCAGACGGGCCGCCTCGAACGTCAGCAGGCGGCTGTACGAGCGCTCACGCAGTGAGCCATACAGCATCAGGATGCGCGGCGCGTGCGTGGAGGGTTGTGGCAGCGCCAGCTGCTGCTGCTCGGGTACCTTGAACAAGGTGGCGTCAAGCGCTGGGAATGTGGCGTCAGGGAACAGGGGTTCAGTCACTCGAGGAGCCTTCTTTCAATCAATCAAGACGCGCGGGCAGACAACACGCGGTGCACCCACACGGCCACCGCTGCTCCCAGCAATTGCGCCACCACGAAGGCCGGTGCGCTGGCGGGCGCGATGCCGGCAAAGCTGTCGCTGAACATGCGGCCGAACACCGCCGCCGGGTTGGCGAACGAGGTGGACGCCGTGAACCAGTAGGCCGCGCCGATGTAGGCCGCCACCATGGCCGAAGCACGGCCCACTGGTGCGCGCAGGATGACCAGCAGCAACCCGAACGTGGCCACGCCCTCGGCCAGCCACTGGCCGTGGCCGGTGCGCAGCTTGGATGACGTCTGGATGATGGTCATGTCGAACATGCCGTGGGCCAGCCACGCGCCCAGCATGGCGCCCAGCAACTGCGCCACCACATAAGCAGGCAGCAAGCCGCGCGGCAAGTCGCCCCGGAACGCCATGACCAGCGACACCGCCGGGTTGAAATGCGCGCCGCTGATCGGGCCGAACACCTCGATCAGGATGTACAGCCCGCCCACGGTGGCCAGCGTGTTCGCCAGCAGGGCCACGGCCACATTGCCGCCCGCCAGCCGCTCAGCCATCACGCCCGAGCCGATGACGATGGCCAGCAACAAGGCCGTGCCCAGCAGTTCGGCGAACAACTTCTGCCGCGCGCTGTAAGCCATGGCCGACACCTCAGGACGCCCCGATGGTGTTCAGCGCAGCCAGCAGCTCGGCGCGGCTCATCGAGCTCAACGGCAACTGCAGCAGCTGCAACATGCGATAGCCGATGGCTTGGCGCGTCAGCTCGAACGCACGGCGCTTGCCTTCGTCACCGCCTTCGGCGTTGGACGGATCGGGGTAGCCCCAGTGCACCTTCACCGGTTGGCCCTGGCCGCCAAAGAACACCGGGCACTGCTCGGCCGCGGCGCTGTCGCACACCGTGATCACGATGGACAGCGGCGGCGCATCAGGCGTGGTGAATTCGTCCCAGCTCTTGCTGCGGTACTCGGCCACGTTCACCCCGGCGTTGGTCAGGGCCTCGAGAGCGAACGGGTTGAGCCGGCCACTGGGGGCGCTGCCGGCGCTGAAAGCGCGCACGTCCTGGCCCTGCTGCCGGGCGAGGTGGTTGAGCATGCCTTCGCTGAGCACGCTGCGGGCAGAGTTGTGGGTGCAGAGGATGAGGACGTTGGTGGTCATGGTGTGCGGGGTGAGAGGCTGGGTAGTCAATGGCGCTGGTCTGCGATCAGCAGCCGCAGGCGCTGGAGGTTGTGGGGGCAGTGACTGGTGCGTTCGAGGGCATGCACGCCTCACCCTCGCAGCAGTTCTCGGTCAGGAAGGCCAGCAACTCGTGCATGTGCTCGAACGCCGCGCGGTACACCACATTGCGGCTCACCCGCTCCTGGCTCACCAGGCCGGCGTGGGTCAATTCCTTCAGGTGGAACGACAAGGTGGCTGCGGGCAGCGCCAGAGCTTCGGCCAATGCCCCGGGCGTCAGGCCCTGCGGCCCGGCCACCACCAGCAGGCGAAACACCTTCAGACGGTGGGTTTGCGCCAAGGCGGCGAGCGAACGAACGACGTGCTTTTCTTCCATAAGTCGATAATTCTATGGAAATGGAAATATTGATGCAACGCAATTCTGTGCGCGCCCACCGCATCACACTGATCCACTTGTGAGCACAGGCCGTGCGCCAAGGAGTTCTGCATGCCCAACACCGCCTTCAACTGGAAATTCCTGACAGGTCTGCCCCGCTTCGCCTTCTTCACCGGCAAGGGCGGCGTGGGCAAAACCTCGCTCGCCTGCGCCACCGCGGTGAGTTTGGCGGATGCGGGCCAGCGCGTGCTGCTGGTCAGCACCGACCCCGCGTCCAACGTCGGGCAAGTGTTCAACACACATGTCGGCGCCAACATCACCGAAGTGCCCGCCGTCCAGCGCCTGTGGGCCCTTGAAATGGACCCGAAAGCCGCCGCCCAGGGCTGGCGTGACCGCCTCATTGGCCCGATGCGCGGCGTGGCGGCGGCCGATGACGTGAGAGCGATGGAGGAGCAGCTATCTGGCGCCTGCACCACCGAGATCGCCGCCTTCGACCAGTTCACCGCCCTGCTGACCGACCCGGCACTGAGCCAGCGCTTCGACCACGTGCTGTTCGACACCGCGCCCACCGGCCACACCATCCGCCTGCTGCAACTGCCGGGCGCCTGGAACAGCTTCATTGCCGAGGGCAAGGGCAACACCTCCTGCCTCGGGCCCTTGGCCGGCCTGGACAAGCAACGCACGCAATACGAGGCCGCCGTGAACGCCCTCGCCGACCCGCTGCGCACGCGGCTGGTGTTGGTGGCGCGCGCACAAACCTCCAGCCTGGGCGAAGTGGCGCGCACCCAGGACGAGCTCGCCAAGGTCGGCCTGCACCAGCAGTTTCTGGTGATCAACGGGGTGATGCCGTCAGGGAAAACCGCGCAAGACCCGCTGGCCGCCGCCGTGGCCCGCCGTGAACAATCAGCGCTGAGCCACATGCCTGCCGCGCTGGCAGCCCTGCCCACTGACCACATCACGCTCAAGGCCGAGGACCTGGTCGGGCTGACGCCGTTGCGGCACTTCCTAGACGCCCCATCAACCGACGGGCCGAGCCCGCAGGCCACCCAGCCATCGCCAGTGCGCTTGATGGACGCGCCGGCATTGGGCCAACTGGTGGATGACCTGGCCGCACCCGGGCACGGCTTGATCATGGTGATGGGCAAAGGCGGCGTGGGCAAAACCACCATCGCCGCCGCTTTGGCCGTGGCCCTGGCCAGCCGCGGCTTGCCCGTGCTGCTGACCACCTCCGACCCCGCCGCCCATCTGACCGAAACGCTCAACGGGGAATGGCCGCACCTGCGCGTGAGCCGCATTGACCCATTGGCCGAGACCCAGCGCTACCGCGAGCAGGTGATGGCCACCAAAGGCAAGGCACTCGACGAGCACGGCCGCGCCTTGCTGGCCGAAGACCTGCAATCGCCCTGCACCGAAGAGATCGCCGTGTTCCAGGCGTTTTCGCGGGTCATCCGCGAAGCGGGCCGGCAGTTCGTGGTGCTCGACACCGCGCCCACCGGCCACACCTTGCTGCTGCTCGACACCACCGGCGCCTACCACCGCGACATCGAGCGGCAGATGGGCGCTACAGGCGTTCACTTCACCACGCCGATGATGCAGTTGCAGGACACCCACCGCACCAAGGTCTTGATCACCACACTGGCGCAAAACACCACGGTGCAGGAGGCCGCGCTGCTTCAAGACGACCTGCGCCGTGCCGGCATCGAGCCCTGGGCCTGGATCATCAACAACAGCGTGGCTGCCGCGCACCCCACGTCGCCGCTACTGCAGGCCAGAGCCCGCCACGAATGGCCGTTCATCGATGCGGTGGCCAGCCGCCATGCCAAGCGCTATGCCGTGGTGCCAATGCTGGCGACCGAGCCGGTAGGCGTGGTGGCGCTGGCGCAGCTGACTGAACAACACACGCACCTGGCCTGACAGCCCCGACCTGCCCTGCCGCCTGAAACCGTGGTTCTGCTCACAAGGCGCCCGGCTTCGGGCAGCGGTGGCGCACCCAGGCGCCGGCGCCGGGCTCGTCGGTCAACTGCCGGCCGTCTGCTGACAGATGCCAGCGCCGCACCGACCGCCACACCTGCCCTTCGCCCTGAAGCTGCGCGATGACAAAGATCTGAACGGGCGACTCCACCAGCACCTGCAGCACCGGCCCGGCCGATTCGTAGAACTCGACATGGTCGGTGTGGATGACCAGCCTGCCCTCACCGTCTTGTGAGCCGCACAGAGCCGGCTCGAAATTCCATTCACCGACGAAGGCCGCCGGCACCACCTTGCGTTGTTCAACGGCGCTTGCGGCGCCACTGGCAAAGGCAAGGGAAACGGCAATGGCAAAAGAGACGGTCACGCTGCGAAACATGGCGGGGGCCTTGAGGATGTCAGTCAAAGAAGAAACTCAGAAGTGGGTCGATGCCGAGGTGCGCCGTGCGGCCGGATCCGTCATTTCCGAGGCGTGCGCGCAGACGCGGAAGCCTCGGCACGCTGCTTGGCCAGCTTGGCTTCGAAGTCTTCCCGAGCATCGGCCGCGTAGGCACGGCACAGCGTCGGGTCGATCAAGGCATCGGGCTCACCAGCGTCGCGCTTGGCCACCCGCTCCCAGAAATCGACCATGCCCGGATGCGGCGCCAGCGCGATGTCACAAGGCAAGCCCGCGACCTTGGCAAAACCCTTGCGGAAGTCCTGCACCACCGTCGGGTGCCGGACATTGCCCACCAGCTTGAAATCAGGGGCAGACAGGCTGCCGACGAACACCAGGTTCAGGCAGCGCTGGCCCTCGCAAGAGCGCCAGGTCCAGGTGGTGTTGCCCTTGGTGTGGCCGGGTGTGGCGTGCGCCGTCATCACCAGATCACCCGAGCGCAGTTGATCACCGTCGCCCACGGCACGGTCGACGCGCACCGGTGGGAACGGAAAGCGGTTGTTGTATTGCGGGTCTTCCTGCCCGCCGCGGGCGAGCAGCGGCGCATCGGCTGCACTCGCCACCAGGCGCGCGCCCGTGAGCTTCAGCAACTCGGTCAAACCACCCGCATGGTCACAGTGGGCATGCGAATTGACGATCCACTTGATGTCGCCCAACTGAAACCCGAGCGTGCGGATGTTCTCCGCGATCAAGGACGCCTGGCCAGGGATGCCACCATCGATCAGCACATGGCCCGCGGGCGAGGTGATCAGAAACACACCCAAGCCTGTCGGCCCGACATGCCAGGTGTTGCCAAACACCCGGAACGGCCGCTGCGGCGCCACCCAGGACGGGTCGTTCAAACACGTCGAGGCCACAGCGACAGCAGGCCCGCTGCCCGCCGATTCATGGGCCACGGCGGGGGCCGCGATGAGGCTCAAGGCGGATACCAAGCCAGCAAGGCCCGCAGAGGCCATCCAATTGATCATGAAACGCACATCAGCCACCAGGAACGAGGTGGGCGAGTATCGCAAGGCGCGGTCGGTGCTTCGGTGCACCCGGAAACTCAGGGCGCCGAGACCGTGATGGCCTTGCCCTTCACCGTCCAGCGCAGCGCATGGTGCGGCCCGCCCGCCACCAGGTTGCCAGCGCCCACGATCTGGCCTTGATCGTTGATGCCGGTGGCGTAACTGTTGGTGCCGCCGGGGTAGTGGCCCAGTTGAATGACCTTGCCGCCGCGCCAAAGCACTGCGATGGTGAAGACGCCCGGGTTAGGCGCCGGGGCAAAGCCCACCAGGTCGCCCGCGTTGTTGATGCCGTTCACCTGATGGCCGTAGGCGGTCTTGCCGCCACCCAGCGCGGGCAACTTCCTCTTCACGCCATTCGTCCAGGTCACAGGAATGAAGCCCGGCAGGTAGCCGGCGATCAACCTGGTGTTGTTGATGTGGGTGGCCGCCCCGGGGCCGAGGTCGGTGAAGGTGCCGTTGCGCCAGCTGAAGGCTTGGGCTTGGTTGCCCACCAGCGCCTGCCCAACCACCACGCCCGACGCATTGATGCCGCGCGCTTCGCTGAAGCGCTTGAACTCCGGCGCAGGCTCGCCGAGGAAGCCCAGGTCCACCAAGGAGCCGTCCGGCTGCCACACCACTGCGTGGATGTCGTCGTTCGCGTCCACGGACGAACCGGCGATCTGCCCGGCGTCATTCACCGCCCAGGCCTTGCCAAAGCCAAAAGGCCCGAGCGCGGGCAAGGCGTAACTCGTGCCCTGCGCATCCCACCGCACCGGCACCCAGTGCACCTTGGTGGCCTTGTAGTGGCCCACCACGTCACCGGCCAGGTTGATGGACTGGATGTCAGGCAGGAAGCCAGCGCAGCAATGGCTGAATTCGCTGATCGCCAGGCCGTCCCACACCACCTGGCGGTACTGGAAATCGGCGGCACTGATGGCGCGCCCTACCGTGCGACCGGCGTTGTTGATGGCGCTCGCCTCGGAGCCCAGGCCCACTGCCAGCTCACCCATGTCCACCACCTTCACCTTGCCGGCACCCTGCGCCGACAAGGCGGCCAGCGCCAGCACGCCAGCGACACAGGCGGCTTGGGCCCATCGGCCACGACGGGATGGGGTGGTCATGTGGGTCGGCATGCGCAAACTCCCTGCTGCTGGTGAAGGCGGTGACCTTAGAGCATCGCCTTGGCGCACTCCATCCCGCAAATCGCCACCGCGGCATCGTGGCGGTGCAGGGTGCCGGTGCCCGCCACCCACCCCGAATCCCTCAACAAGCGGCTCCAAATGCCGATAAGGAGGAACGCACCGTTCGGGCTACACGCTCCGAGCAGGCTGCAGACCCCCGTCAACCCGGAGCTACTTCATGAACTTCTTCTCGATCGTCAAACGCCTGATGGGCGCCTTCCTCCTTGGCCTGGTGATGACCTCGGCGTCGCATGCCGCTGACCAGGGCACCGCGGCGGAAGCTGAAGCCATGGTCAAGAAGGCCATCGCTTACATCAAGGCCAACGGTCCGGAAAAGGCCTACGAAGAGTTCACGAACGGCAAGTCGTTCAAGGACCGCGACCTCTACATCATCGTGTACGACCTGAACGGCAAGAACCTGGCACAGGGCGCGAACCCGAAGCTGGTCGGCAAAGACCTGATCGGTCTGAAGGACGCCGACGGCAAGCCGCTGATCAAGATGTTCGTGGATCTGGCCAAGGACAAGGGCAAGGGCTGGGTCGAAGGCTACAAGTTCCTGAACCCGGTGACGCAGAAGATCGAGGGCAAGTCGATGTACCTCGAACGCGTGGGTGACACCCTGGTCGGCTGCGGCATCTACAAGGGCTGACGCCCGACGGGCGCTGTTGCGCCCACCTCTGCGTTCCATGTTTTCCTAGCGCCACCGAGCCGGTCTGCACCATGAATCTACGTTCCCTCAACATTGGTGCCCGGCTGGGCTGGGGCTTCGGCCTCATCCTGCTGGTGTGCGGCGCCCTGCTCGCCAGCGTGCTGGTGGTCTCGGACCACGTGCGCGCCGACATGCTGCAGCAGATGCAGGCCGCCAGTGAACGCACGCAACAGGCGAAATCGATGCAGGCGGCGCTGTTGAGCAGCGCAGTCTCGGTGCGCAACATGGGCCTGCAGACGGAAGTCGACGCTGTTCAGCGCGACGAAGCTGAAGCCAAGGCTTTTCGCGCCGCCTTCATGGCTGAGCGTGAGCGGCTGGAGGCCGCACAACTGGGCGGCGAGGAGCAGGCCGCGCTCAAGCGTCTGGCCGCCATTGACGCCAAGACCAACGAAGCGTTTCTTGAGGCCGTGGGCTTTGCCGGCACCTTCAACCCGGAGCAGGCCGCGGCCGTCATCACGAAGAAGATGGACCCGCTGCTGAAGCAGGCGAATACCGAGTTGGCCATCATCATCAAGGCGCAGACGCAGCGCCAGATTGATGTGCAGCAAGCCGCAGACGACCGTGTGAAGCGGGCCGAGCTGTCGGCCGCCGTCGCCGGCGTGGTGGTGCTGCTGGCATCGCTCACCCTGGCCTGGCGCCTGACCCTGAGCATCACCCAACCTTTGCAGGCGGCCGAGCTGGCCAGCGCGAAAGTGGCGCAGGGCGCACTTGATTTCGACATCGACACCCGTGGCACCGACGAGGCAGCGCGCCTGCTGCGCGGCGTGGCGGCGATGCGCGACGGATTGGCCCAGGTCGTGTCCAGCGTGCGCATGAATTCAGAATCGGTGGCCACCGCGTCGAGTGAAATCGCGCAGGGCAACAACGATCTTTCCAGCCGCACCGAGCAGCAGGCCAGTGCGCTGCAGCAAACCGCTGCGTCGATGGACCAGCTGGGCAGCGCGGTGCGGCACAACGCCGACAACGCACGCCATGCGAATGAGCTGGCCCAGGGCGCTGCCAGTGTGGCGTCAGAGGGCGGCGAAGTCGTCGGCCGCGTGGTGCAGACGATGAAGGGCATCAACGAGAGCTCGCGCCGCATCTCCGACATCATCGGCACCATCGACGGCATCGCTTTCCAGACCAACATCCTGGCTCTGAACGCCGCTGTTGAAGCCGCCCGGGCCGGCGAGCAAGGCCGCGGTTTTGCGGTGGTGGCCGGCGAGGTGCGATCGCTGGCCCAGCGCAGCGCTGCCGCCGCCAAGGAAATCAAGACGCTGATCTCCGACAGCGTCGAGCGGGTCGAGCAAGGCTGCGTGCAGGTCGACAAGGCCGGCGAGACGATGACGCAAATCGCCCAGGCGATCGACCGTGTCACCCGCATCATGGGCGAAATCAGCCATGCCAGCGCCGAGCAGGACAGCAGCGTGACGCAGGTCTGCCGTGCCGTCACGCAGATGGACCTGGCGACCCAGCAGAACGCCGCGCTGGTCGAACAAAGCGCCGCAGCCGCCGAAAGCCTGAAGGGCCAGGCAGCCGAGCTGGTGCAAACCGTCGCCGTGTTCAAGCTCGCAGCGCACGCCTGACATTGCCCGCGCCATCACGCCCAAGCGTGATCTGGCGCACAGTGCGGCGGGGTAACGGCTGCTACGGTTTGCTCATCACAGTTTGACGAGCACAGCACCATGCCCAACCTGAATGACCAGCCCGCTGACCAGGCGCGCATCGTCGCGTCCCTGGCCTCCGAATGCCACGCCCCTGTCGCCGAAGTGGCGGCCTTGTACGAGCAGGAATGCTCGGCACTCGCCAGCTGGGCACGCACCACGCAGTACCTGCACATCTTTGCCGCGCGCAAGGTCAGGGAGTTGCTGATGGGTCAGGGTCAGGAAGCGAGGGCCGACCTGGCCACACGCGTGGCGGCCTAGCCAACGGCGGTGACGCCGACACCAGCGCGTCACATTGATCCTCCAGACTCTTCGTCCCACTATCAGGTTCGGAGCAGTTTGATTGAAAGCCACCCTTGAGCATGTTGCAGAGGTGCGTGGACTGATAGATGGCGGCGCGCTGCGGCCCCATTTCCAGCCCATCCTGACGCTGGCCGACGGCACGATCCATGGCCATGAAGCCTTGATCAGAACCCCGCCAGATTGCCGACTGAGCACCCCGGATGCGCTGTTCGCCCAGGCCAGGCTTGAGGGCATGTCGATGGAGCTGGAGCTGGAATGCCTGCGACTGGCGCTGTCGGCCTGGTGCCGGGAACCCGGGCCGGGCCGCCTGTTCGTCAACCTCAGCGCCAGCACGCTGGTGCAGGTGCTCTCGCAGCGACAGCTCGGCCTGATCTTGCCGGCGGACGGCAGCGGCACGCCGGGCGGGCTGGTGATCGAGCTCACTGAACACGAACACGTGGCCGATGTGGATGCACTGGCCGTGGCGGTGGGACGGCTGCGTCGCACCGGCGCGGTGCTGGCGCTGGATGACTTTGGCGATGGCCGCTCCAGCCTGCGTCTGTGGTCGGAGTTGAAGCCCGAGATCGTCAAGATCGACAAGTACTTCACCCGCCAGATCGCCCAGCACCCGGAGAAGGTGCAAACCATGCGCGCCCTTCGGCAGCTGGCGGAAACCTTCGGCTCCACGCTGGTGGCGGAGGGCATTGAAACCGAGGACGAAATGCGCCTCGTGCGGGACCTGGGCATCACCTGCGGCCAGGGCTGGCTGATCGGACGGCCGCAGCCTCTGCCCGAGCACCAGCCGGCTGCAGCTGCGCTTGCCGTGGTCAGCAGCCGCGATCTGGCCGTCATCCCCGAGCGGCGCCGGCAAACCCAGCAGCGCGCGTCCACCTGGAGCCTGTTGATCGAAGCCGAGCCGGTCGAGCCCAGCCTGACCAACGAGCAGTTGTTCGAGCGCTTCGCCGCTGACGAATCGCTGGAATCGATGGCCGTGGTCGACAAGGGACGGCCGGTGGGCCTGCTGGGGCGCCAGAAATTCATGGACCGTTTCGCCAAGCCCTACTTCCGCGAGATCTACGGCCGCCAGCCCTGCATCACCTTCGCCAACCTGTCGCCCGGCATGGTGGATGTGCGCGCCGGGCTGGAGGAGTTGACGGCGGTGCTGACGTCCGAGGACCAGCGCTACCTGTCGGATGGCTTCGTGATCACCGAGAACGGCCTGTACAAGGGCATCGGCCGCGGCCATGACCTGGTGCGCGCCGTCACCGAATCGCGCATCGAGGCCGCGCGCCACGCCAACCCGCTGACCTTGCTGCCCGGCAACATCCCGCTCACCCAGCACATCGCAAGGCTGCTGGAATCGGGCCGGGAGTTCGTCGCCAGCTACTGCGACCTGAACCACTTCAAGCCCTTCAACGACATCTACGGCTACTGGCGCGGTGACGAGATGATCCAGCTGGCGGCGCGCTGCACCTCGCGCTTCGCCGATGCCCGCCGCGACTTCGTCGGGCACGTGGGCGGCGACGACTTCGTGGTGCTGTTCCAGAGCGCCGACTGGGAAGCACGCTGCCAGTCCATCGTCGACGCCTTCAATGCCGAGGCCCGCCTGCTGTACGACAGCGAAGCCCTGGCCGCCGGCGGGCTGCTGGCCGAAGACCGCTTCGGAACACCGCGCTTCCACCCGCTGACCACCATGAGCATCGGTGTGGTGCGGGTGCCCACCCACGACGAAGGTTATGGCCCCGAAGACGTGGCCGACGCCGCTGCGCAGGCCAAGCGCATCGCCAAGACCAAGGGGCTGGGCGTGCATGTGCTGACGGCGTCGGCCGACACCATCGGCACCGGCCGGCTGTTGCGGCAACGCACCCGGGCTGAGCCCTGAACCGCGCCATCGCGACGACGCATTCGCGCCGCGAACTCGCCTCGCCTCCAGCCATGCCCGAGGTGCTCGCTATCATGGCTTCCGCCCCTGTGCCGAGCACCTCCCTCACCCAGCACCCCAACGACATGGCCCCCCTCAATTACGGCTCGGACCCCCATGGCCTGATCTGCGGATTTCTGTTCACGCCCGATGCTCCGGGCCGCCCCATCTCGCTGGACGAGGCGGTGGCATGGATCCGCGACGCTGACGCCGCAGAAACGCCCGTCTCGCCGGAGTCGTTCGTCTGGCTGCACTTCAACCTGAGTGACGCCTCGGCCCAGTCGTGGATGCGCTCGAACCTGGCGCTGGCGCCCGAGTTTTTCGAAGCCCTGCGCGAAGGCTCGCGCTCCACGCGCATCGAGGACGCCGGCGACCATCTGGTGGCGGTGGTCAACGATGTGGCCTACGAGTTTTCGTTCGAGCCGTCGGAAATCGCCACGCTGTGGATGACGGTCACCGAACGCGTGGCGGTGAGCGCCCGCAGCCACCCGCTGAAGTCGATCGACCGCCTGCGCCAGGCCGTGCGCGAAGGCGGTCGCTTTGACTCATCGCTCTCGCTGCTCATCCACCTGATGCACGACCAGGGCGATGTGCTGGTCCGCATCGTGCGTGAAGCCACCGTGCAGGTCGACGCGGTGGAAGACACCCTGGAGCGCGGCCAGCTGCAGCGCAAGCGGGCCGATCTGGGCAAGCTGCGGCGGGTGCTGGTGCGGCTGCAACGGCTGCTGGCGCCCGAGCCCGGTGCGCTGTTCCGCCTGCTGCGGCAGCCGCCCGCCTGGATCGCCGAGCGCGATCTGGACGAGCTGCGCCAGGGCACCGAGGAGTTTTCGCTGGTGCTGCGCGACCTGATGGCGCTGCAGGAACGCATCAAGCTGCTGCAGGAAGAAATCGCCGCGCAGGTGAGTGAACAAACCAACCGCAGCCTGTTCACCTTGACGGTCATCACCGTGCTCGGCCTGCCGATCAACATCTGCACCGGCCTGTTCGGCATGAATGTGGGCGGCATTCCGTTCAGTGAATCGCCCCACGGCTTCCTGATGATCTTCCTGCTGCTGATCGTCTTCACCGGGCTGGCCGGCTGGCTGGCGTTCAGGCGCCGGGACTGAAGCGGCGCTGCGGCAGGAAGTTCAGCTACGACCCCGAGCGGCGATACCCGCCGCCACAAACGCCGCCATCACCGGCATCAGCGTGTTGACCACGCTGGCCCCGGCATCACCGCCCTGCAACTGGCCCAGTGCAGCGGCGGTGGCCTCGAACGTGCTCAGCTGATCTGGCCGGCGGGCCTTGCGCAGCGCGCGGTAGCAGCCGGGTGACGGCGCCAGCAAATTGCAACGCGGCAAGGCTTGCAGGGCCGGGTTGAGCTGCAGCATCTTCAGGCTCTTGCGCCAGGTGGCGTCCAGCACCACCAGTTGCCACTCCTCGGGGTGCGCCAAGGCGCCGGCTTGCGGCCCCAGTGTCGCCCAGGCCTCGTCAGGCACGATCGGCGGTGCGGCAACGCCCACCACGGGCGGATACAGCAACAAGCTGCGCCGGCCCTCGGCCTGCAGCCAGCCCGCCAGCGCCTGAGGCTCAAACACCTCACCCACCTCCAGCTGGGCCCCAGCGCCCAGGCACAACTGCAGCAAGCGCGCGGTGCCCTTGGTCTCACCCACCTCCTTCGGGTGCTGCAGCAGCAACACCCGAACCGGGCTGCAGGCGGGCTGCACCAGGCCGCAGACACACACCGGGCGAAGGCGCAGGCACGTGGCGCAGCTCAGGCGGCGGCTGGCCCGGCTGGTGTTGATCGCCATGCTGCTGGCCGCGTCTGTCGGCGGCAGTGCCGCCTCGGTCGTTGATGAATTTGGACACATGGGGCGCGGATAATCGCATGCCTCACCCTGTGCCCAGCACCCGGAGCCTCTTTGATGCCATTGCCCTATCTCGCCGTCTCGTCTGCCAACCTCACCCGTGCCTTGCTTGCCACCTCGCTGGCGCTGGCCCTGGGCGGCTGCAGCACCTGGGGCGGCGACAGCAAGAGCACCTCAGACAAGAAGGCCGCCGTCTACCTGAAAGAAGGCTTCGAGAACAACGAAACCTTCTCGCGCCTGTTCGACGCCCCGGTGGACGCCACCTGCGAGGCCGCCCGACGCGCCCTGCTCAGCCAGGGCTATCTGCTCAGCACCGTGCGGCCTGATTTCGTGAACGGCAGCAAGAGCTTCCAGCCCGAGGGCGAAGTGCATGTGCAGATCACCTTCCACGTGGTGTGCACGCCCGAAGGCAAGGACGGCCGCATCAGCACCGCCTTCGTGAACGCCGTGCAAGACCGCTACGCGCTGAAGAAAAACGCCAACTCGGCCAGCGTGGGCCTGAGCGCCATCGGTTCGGTCTCGATCCCGTTGTCATCCACCGAAGACTCCCTCGTCAAGGTGGCCAGCGAAACCATCCCGGCCGGCCAGTTCTATGACCGGTTCTTCGCCCTCATGACCAAACTCATGGGCGAGCCGGGCACCCCCGCCAACTAAGCAATCGTTTGTAGTCTGACTACAGCGCGGCTTTCGAACGAGATTTTTTACCTATGAAGCGGCTTGTTTCCTAGCGTAAGTACCAATTTAGAGATGTAGTTTTACTTCATTACCATCGCGCCCAATTTGTAAGATGGGTACATGACCTGCCAATCAGGCCGGCGTCTGCCCACAACCAGGAGACGGGCATGATGGGGCGATGGAGTAGTTGGTGGCGCCGGGCGCGCAGTTTGGCGGGGGCGGCCGCGACGGCCGTGCTAGTGGCAGCCTGTGGCGGTGCCGCCGAGAGTTCAGGCACCGACGCCACGCTGTCAGTCGCCAACAGCAGCGACACCCAAACTGTTCTGAATGCCGTGCCGGCCGAGCGCCGACGCGCCCAGTCGGCCGCTGCCAGCACCACGCTGCGCATCCACTACCGCCGCGACAATGGCGACACCGCCGGCTGGCAGATCCACACCTGGGGCGCCGGCCAGGATCCGGGCTGGAACCAGGGCTGGAACCCGACCGGCTCCGACAGCTTCGGCGCCATCTACGACATTCCGCTGAACGCCGAGACCGGCACCGTCGGCTTCCTGCACCACAAGGGTGACGAGAAGGACAACGGCGGCGGCGACCAGAGCTACACCCTCGCAGCCGGTGCCAACGAAATCTGGCGCCTGCAGGGCGACTCGACCAACTACGCCCGCAACCCGCTGGAAGCGCAGGCGCCTGACGTCAACACGGTGCGCGTGCACTACGTGCGCTTCGGCAACGACCACGCCGACTGGGGCCTGCACCTGTGGGACGGCAGCGGCCTTGACACGGCGCGCCTCTCTGGCCTGAACATCGGCCAGTGGAACGCGCCCGTGGCCTTGTCGGCCATGCCGAACTACGCCTTGAACGGCGGCGAAGCCCAGTTCGATCTGCCCGTGCTGAACCCACGTGCCGACAGCACCCGCCGCTCGGCCGAGTTCATCATCCACGGCATGCCACCGAAGGAGAACGACAAGGACGGTCGGCCGGACAACATCCGCATCGATTTCGGCAGCCTCGCCATCAGCGGCCAGGTCGGCCATGTGTGGCTGGTGCAAGGTGATGCGCAGGTCTATTACGCCCTGCCCGACCTGCGCAAGGTCTCGACCACCGACGCCCGCGCCGTGTGGCTGACCAAGCGCCTGGTGCAGTGGCCCGCTGTGGCCCAGCAAGGCACGGTGCGCCTGTACTGGTCGGCCACCGGCCAGATCCAGGTCGCCAAGGACGCCCCCGTGACCGGCGCCGATGGCTTCATCACCCTCGACCCGGCCTCCAGCGGCAGCGTGCCGGCCGATGCCGCCACCCGCTTCAAGTGGGTGGGCGCTGGCGCCGTGTACAACGTGCGTGACGCCGACGTGGCACGCCTGAACCGCCTGCACACCCACCAGCTGGTGCTGGTGCAGGAGAACGCCGACGGCCAGGCCCAGAACGCCACCACCGCGCAAGTGGCCGGTGCACTCGACGACCTGTATGGCGCTGCCACCAACGTGCCTGATCTGGGCGTGACGGTGCGCAACGGCGCCACCACCTTCAAGCTGTGGGCCCCCACGGCGCGCAGCGTGGCCCTGTTCCTGTATGCCGACGGCCAAGGCCCGGCGACCGGTGCCATCGACATGGCGCTTGACCCCGTCACCGGCGTGTGGAGCCTGACCCGCCCGGGCGACCTGAGCGGCCAGTACTACCGCTTCGCCGTGCGCAACTTCGTGCGCGGCGTGGGCGTGGTGCGCCACCTGGTCACCGACCCCTATTCGCTGAGCCTGTCGCTGAACAGCCAGCGCAGCTATGTGGCCAACCTGGACGATGCGAGCCTGAAGCCTGCCGGCTGGGATGCCAGCACGCCGCCGGCCACCGTGGCAGCGTCGCCCGACATGTCGATCTACGAGCTGCATGTGCGTGATTTCTCGGCCAGCGACACCACGGTGCGCGAAGGCTGGCGTGGCAAGTACATGGCCTTCACGGCCGAGCACTCGAACGGCATGCAGCACCTGCGTGCGCTGGCCAAGGCCGGCCTGACCGATGTGCACCTGCTGCCGGTGTTCGACCTGGCCAGCACGCCTGAAAAGGGCTGCGTCACCCCCACCCCGAGCGGCGCGCCTGACAGCGCCAGCCAGCAAGCCACCGTGGGCGCCAGCGCCAACGACGACTGCTACAACTGGGGCTACGACCCCTGGCACTTCACCGCGCCGGACGGCAACTTCAGCACCAAGGCCGGTGACGGCGCCCGCCGCATCGTCGAGTTCCGCGCCATGGTGATGGCCCTGAACGCCGCCGGTCTGCGCGTGGGCATGGACGTGGTCTACAACCACACCAGCGCCTCGGGCCTGAACGACCGCTCGGTGCTGGACCGCGTGGTGCCCGGCTACTACCACCGCCTGAACGCGGTGGGCGGGATCGAGCAATCCACCTGCTGCGAGAACACCGCCACCGAAAACGCCATGATGGGCAAGCTGATGATCGACTCGGTCAGCACCTGGGCGCGGGACTATCACATCAGCTCCTTCCGCTTCGACATCATGGGCCACCAGCCGCGCCCGGTGATGGAGGCCCTGAAGGCCCGCGTGAAGGTGGCCGCCGGCCGTGACGTGCAGCTGATCGGCGAAGGCTGGAACTTCGGCGAAGTGGCCAACGGCGCACGCTTCGTGCAGGCCGACATGCTCTCGCTCAACGGCTCGGGCATCGGCACCTTCAATCCGTTCATCCGCGACGCCGTGCGCGGTGGCAGCGGCTTCGACTCCGGCAACAGCCTGGTGGCCAACCAGGGCTTCATCAACGGCCTCTGGTATGACCCGAACCCGCTGGGCCAGGGCCGCGGCAAGAACGAACTGATGTGGCTGGGCGACCAGCTCAAGGCCAGCCTCGCCGGTTCGATCCGCAGCTTTGTAGTGACGACCCACTGGGACGCCACCCTGCCGCTGGAGCAGATCAACGTGGGTGGCCTGCCGGCCGGCTACGTGACCGATCCGTCGGAAGTGGTGAACTACGTCGAGAACCACGACAACCTGACCCTGTTCGACAACAACGTCTTCAAGCTGCCCACCAGCACCAGCGCCGAAGACCGCGCACGGGTGCAGATCCTGGGTGCGGCCCTGAACACACTGTCGCAAGGCATTCCGTATTTCCATGCGGGTGTCGACACGCTGCGCAGCAAATCGCTGGACCGCAACAGCTACAACTCGGGCGACTGGTTCAACCGCCTTGACTGGACGTACGGCTCGAACAACTTCGGTGTGGGCCTGCCGCCGCAAGGCGACAACGGCAGCAGCTGGAGCGTGATGGGGCCGCTGCTGGCCAACGCGGCGATCCAGCCGGGCGCCGAGCAGATCAGCTGGACCCGCGATGCCTTCCGCGACCTGCTGAAGATCCGCGCCAGCACCACCCTGCTGCGCCTGCGCACGGCCGATGACATCAAGGCCCGCCTGCGCTTCCACAACACGGGCTCGCAGCAAGAGCCGACGGTGCTGATCGGCCAGGTGAGTGGCGCGGGTTATGCCGGCGCCAACTTCAGCCAGCTGGTGTACGTGGTGAACGTGGACAAGCAGCCCAAGCAGCTGGCTGTGGACGCCCTGCGCGGCCAGGCTCTGCAGCTGCACCCGGTGCACCGCGCACTGAAGGCCGCTGACCAGCGCGCCGCCAGCGCCACCTACGACAGCAGCACCGGCACCTTCAATGTGCCGGCCCGCACGGCGGTGGTGTTCGTGGCCCGCTGAGGCCCGCGACACGGTTGATACGGGTTTCTCCCGAGCCCGGCGGGTATCATTCCGCCGGTTGGACACGCGGCCCACGGGCCGCGTTTTTTTTGCTCGAAGCAAACCCACCTGCTCCCCCGAATCGCCCATGTCTGTTGCGCCCGCCTGCCCCCAATGCACCCTTGAAAACACCTACCCGGACGGCGACCAGTTCGTCTGCGCCGACTGCGGGTTCGAGTGGCCCCAGACGGAAAGCGCGCCTCAGGAAGAGGCCGATGCGGTGATCAAGGATGCCAACGGCCAGGTGCTGCAAGACGGTGATGCCGTGGTGCTGATCAAGGACCTCAAGGTCAAGGGCTCGTCCACCGTGCTCAAGCAAGGCACCAAGGTGAAGAGCATTCGCCTGGTGGGCGGTGACCATGAGGTGGACTGCAAGATGGACGCCGGCAACTTCATGTTGAAGGCGGCTTTCCTGAAGAAGGTCTGAGCCCGCCATGGAACAGATCCTGGCGCTGACGCTGCCCGTCTATCTCTTGCTCGGTGTGGGCTGGCTCGCCGTTCGCGGCGGCCTGTTCAACGCCGCCGACATGCGGGTGATGGGCAAGTTCGTCGTGAACTTCTCGCTGCCGGCGCTGCTGTTCCATGCGCTGGCCAGCCGCTCGATCAGCGAGATGCTGAACCTGCGGTTTCTGGCTGCGTTCACGCTGGGCTCCCTCGCGGCCATGGCCTTGAGCGGCCTGTGGGCCTGGCGCGGCCGCAAGCGCCTGCCGGTGCTGGCCGTGCTGCAAGGCTGGGGCAGCGCGCATTCGAACACCGGCTTTTTCGGCTTCGCGATTGCGGCACCGCTGATCGGCCCGCCCGCGGCCGTGGCCTTCGCCCTGGCGCTGATGGTGGAGAACATGGTGATGCTGCCACTCGGCCTGGCGCTGTCAGACGCCGCGCACTCCCGCGAGGGCGGCAGCCAGTCCTTCAACCGCGCCTTCCGCAATGCCGTGTTCGGGCTGCGCCGCAACCCGATGGTGCTGGCGATTTTTGCCGGTGCCTTCTGTGCGGTCTTCGGCCTGCACTTGCCGGCCTCGCTCACCAAGGCGATTGAGCTGGTGGCCACCACCGCCAGCCCCACCGCGCTGGTGGTGATCGGCGGCACGCTGGCGGGTTTCAGCCTCAGCGGCATGTGGGGCGACATCAGCAATGTGGCCGCAGCCAAGCTGCTGCTGCATCCGCTGATGGTGGGCCTGGCGATGTGGGCCCTCGGGCCGCTGGACGTGGCGCTGGTGAGCGCGGCCATCGTGTTTGCCGCCTCGCCGATGATGAGCATCTACCCCGTCATCGCCCAGAAATATGGCCACGAAGGGCTGGCCGCCGCCACCCTGGTGGTGACGACGCTAACCTCGTTCGTGACCATGAACGCCGTGCTTTGGCTGCTGCCGCACGTGGTGGGATGAGGCCCGGCCACGGTGCGGCTTGCGGGCCGCTCAGGCCCCGCGCGGGCCCTTGCGGTGGCCGCCACCACCGCCGCCGCCACCTTCACGCGGCTTGCCACCCGGCCGGCCGCCGCGTGATTGCCACAGTGGCCGCTTGGCCTTGAGCTGGCGCTCGATGCCGTCGTTGAGCATGTTGCGCAGCTCCACCACCTCGTCGAGGTGGCCGTAGATGCCGGGGAAGCGCAGATCCAGCCAGAGCCACAGCGTGCAGGCCCGCAGGGCTTGCTCCATGCGGTCGAGGCGGCTGTGGCCGTCCACGGTGTCGAGGAAGCTCGGGCGTCCGGCTTCACCGCGGCTGGCATGCTCATGCGTCCAGCCGAGGAAGTCTTGCACCAGGTTCTCGGTGCGGGTGTCGACCGGCGCCTGGGCATAAACGAAGCGCTCCTTCAACGAGAGCGACGCAGCGTTGCGGTCCAGCTCATCGGCCAGGCCCAGCATCTGCTCCAGCTCCGCCACTTCGAAGTGGGCGTTGTCGAGCTTGAGCTGATCCATGAACACGCTCAGCACCTCGTGCAGCCGGGTCTTGCCCAGGCGTTGCGAGATGGTGCTGACATGCCACCAGTTCGGCGCCACCGGCGCCTTGAAATGGCGTGGCGCACGCGGCGTGCGCGGCAGCAGCTCTTTCAGCGCCCGGGCGGCACCCGGCTCGGCTTCATGCAGCACGCCGGTGAAGCCTTCTTCGTGGATGCCGTAACGGCCCGCACGACCCGCAATCTGGTGCACCTCGGACTCGTTCAGCGGCCGGTCACCCACGCCGTCGAACTTGGTCATCGTCGAGAACAGCACGCGGCGGATCGGCAGGTTCAGGCCCATGCCGATGGCGTCGGTGGCCACCAGCAGGTGCGATTCACCGGTGGCGAAACGCTCGGCCTCACGCCGACGCACTTCCGGCGGCAAGGCACCATAGATCACCGAAACCGGGTGGCCGTTGGCCGCGATCTGGTCACGCAGCATCAGCACCTCGCGACGGCTGAAGGCCACCACGGCGTCGCCCTTTTTCAGGGCCTGCAGCGGCACCGGGCTGTGCAGCAGCTGCACATGCTGCTTGCGCTCGAATTCACGCACTACCACCGCTTCGCCGCACAGGCCCAGCAGGCTTTCGATGGCGGGCACGGCATAGGCCGAGCAGATGATGATGACCTCACGTGCCGGCACGCCCACGATGGCCTGGGTCCAGGCCCAGCCCCGGGAGTTGTCGAAGATCATCTGCGCTTCGTCGATCACGGCCACGTCGATGACGGTGCCCGTGCCCACCATTTCAATGGTCGACGACACGACGCGCGAACCTTCGGCCGGCACGTTCTCTTCACCGGTCAGCAGAGAGCACGGCACGCCGCGCGCCACCAGGCGGTCGCGGCCTTCCAGCGCCAGCAGACGCAGCGGGGCCAGGTAAGCGCCATCCAGCGCACCGGCCAGCTTCTCGAAAGCCGCGTAGGTCTTGCCGCTGTTGGGCGGGCCGACGAACAGCGTCACCTTGCGGCCCAGCTGGCGCGCCATCGGGAAGCTGTCGGGGTAGCCCTGAAAGGCCAATTCGTGGTTCAGGCTGGACAGCGTCTGCTGCTCGTTGGCCTGGCGCTCCCAGCGGTCTTGCGCGCGGGTGCAGGCCTGCTTCAGCGCGTCGAGCGACTGCGGGCGCAGGCATTCGGCCTGCAGACGCGGCAGCAGCGAGTCCATCGCCTTGGCGTCGCACCATTCGCTGCGCTCGGCCAGGCCGTCGATGTGGGCGGCCAGCTCAGCCGCATGCGGCCAGCTCGGGTTGCCGGCAATGCCGGCCAGCAGCGCGCGCTTGTCGCCGTCCTGAAAGTACAGCCATACCGGCTCGGAGGGCACTTCCAGGCGGAAGGCCACGCCCAGCGTGCCGGGCTTGGCCCAGGCCGGGTAGGTCAGCGGCAAATGCTGGCGATACAGCCGATCCCAGCCGTCGCCCTGGCGCTGGATGCCGAGGGCTTCCAGCGTGGCGCTGCGCTCGATCATCAGGGCGCGGGTTTCGCGGCCTACGCCCAGGGTGTCGAGGTGGCGCAAGGCCGCGTCGATCAGGCCCGGCGAGATCCACCGGCTCGGCCGCTGATGCGGCACGGCCTTCTGCAGCAGGATGAGACCCAGACCGTCGAGGTGGGTTTCAAAGCCGGGCGCGTCGTCCGGCAGGTAATCGGCCGGTTTGACAACCTGCGGCAGGTTGTAGGCGGCTTGCCGCACCCGCTCCATCTGCTCCGGCGTGATGTGGGCCGGCACGCGGTCGGCGTGGCGGGCATTCGGCAGGCGAAGCGTGACGGTGGGAGCAGGTGCAGGAGTGGCGTCGGTCATGGAGGCAATAAAGAGGCGAACCCGCGATTGTCGCTGGTTCGCCGCGTCTTGCCTAACGTTGCCCGCGAACCTCGGCGGCCAGGGCTGGCGCGCCGAACACCGTTTCGAGCGAGCGGACGATCGCCATCGCGTCCACCGAGACGGCCCGGTCAGCCTCTTCGCGGTAGATGTAGCGGCCAGCCAGTGACTCGATGTTGCCGTCGAAGATCAGCCCGACCAGCTCACCCTGGGCGTTCACCAGCGGCGAGCCGGAGTTGCCGCCGATGATGTCATTGGTGCTGACGTGGTTCAGCGGCCAGCGGGCATCGACCTTGTCGCGCGCAGCCACCAGCGGGGGCGACAGCGTGAACGGCATGGCGTTGTCGAACGCATCCGCGCGGGCGTACAAGCCGCCGAAGGTCGTCTTCCACGGGTTCGTCGCGCCCTCGGTGCGGTAGCCCGCCACCTTGCCGTAGCTCAGGCGCAGCGTGCCGGTGGCATCTGGCGGCACCGAGGTGCCCAGCACCTGGAAGCGGATGGCCGCGATCTGCTCAGCCGCGCGTTGCAGCGGCGCGCCGATGTTCACGCGCTGGTACTGGCTCAGCTCTCGCAGCATCGGCGACACGGTGAGGGCCAGCACGATCATCGGGTCGGTGGAGGCCTGGATGGCCGCCAGCTTGCCGGTGATCAGCGCCTCGCGCACCGCAGGGTCGGCCAGCTTCGTGCCGCGCACCAGGCGCTCGGCTGCCGCACGGGGGGTGTCGGTGCCCAGCAAAGCCTTGACGAACGGATGGCCTGCGCCGAGGTTCGATTGCGCCTGGGTGAATTGCAGCGTCATCTGCTCGATCACCAGTTCCGGGTAGACCGGGAAGCGCGAACGCAGGCGGCGCTCGATCTGCGGCAGTGCGGCATCACCAAAGCCTGGCAGGCGGTCGGCCAGCGGGCGCTCGCGCTCCTGCGCCAGCTCCACCAAGCCACCGGCGCTGCCCAGCAGGCCGCCCCAGCCGAGGTTCATGTAGGCGAGTTCGGCCTGGCGCTGGCGGCGGCTCTCCACCGCCTTCTCGGCCAGCTTCCACGGGTCTTCGCCGCCGGTGCCCAGGCGGGCCCAGGCCTGGCGCAGTGCCTGCTCGTCTGCCACCTTGCGGGCCAGCACATCCGGCGTCTTCAGCGCCAGGTATTCGCCCGTCATCGCCTTGAGCCAGTTTTCGGTGCTGGCCAAGGGGCCTTGCGCCTGGCGGAAGGCCTCGGCAGAGCGCTGGCCGTAGGTCTTCAGCAGCGTCTGGCCGGCGCGGGCGATGGCCAGGCGCTGGGGCACGGTCACATCACGTTCGTACTGCAATTCGACGGCCGGGCGAAGGCGGTCAGTGCTGCCGGGGTGGCCGGTCACGAACACCGGGTCGCCTTCCTTCAGCGGCTTGCTGGCCAGCTTGAGCACGCCAGTCGATGCGGCGGGCTTGCCGTTTTCGTAGACGCGCGCAAACGCGTAGTCGAACGCAAAGCGCGGGAAGGTGAAGTTGTCGTCGTCGCCACCGAAGTTGGCGGCCTGCTCGGGCGGCGCGAACACCAGGCGCACGTCATCCCATTCCTTGTAGCGGTACAGGTGCACCACCGCACCGCCGTAGAGCGCCACGGTCTGGCAACGCAGGCCGGTGTCGCGCTCACACGCTGATTCCAGCGCGGCGCTGGCCGCGGTGCGGGCCGCAGCGCGGGCGGCGTCATCAGCAGCGTCCTTCGCGGCGGCCGTGATCTTGGCCGTGACGTCTTCCGACGACATCAGCACCTTGAGCACGGTGCCGGGGCAGCGCAGCTCCTCTGCATGGGTGCGGGCGTAGAAGCCCTGGCCGTCGAGGTCACGTTCGGCCGTTGACAGGCGCTCGATGCAGCCGCGCGCCACATGGTGGTTCGTCAACACCAGGCCGTTGGGCGACACGAACGAGCCCGAGCCACCACCAAAGTGCACCGAGGCACGCTGCAGGTGCGCCATCCACTCCGGCGTCAGCGTCAGGCCGTAGCGCTGACGCACCTGGGCGATCGGGGGGTTGTCAAAGGTCCACATGCCCTCGTCGGCACGGGTGGAAGAGCTCAGGGCGCACAGGCCCGCCATCAAGAGCAAAGCCGCACGGGTGGTGGCTTTCGGGTTCAACCGAGTCATCAGAAGGGGTCTCCGGTAAGAGCGCAAAGAGGGCCGAGACGCACAAGCCGTGCCGGGTAGGCCGAGGTTTGTGACAGGCCAGTGTCGGTCAAAACCGGCCGTTGTCGTGAGATCTGCAGGTATTCTTGAATGCAGCGTTCTACCCAACCCACATTCACGCAGAGGACACCCATGAACCGCCACAGCGCCGAACGTCGTCACCTCCTCACCACCGTGCTGGCAGCCGCCGCCCTGGCCACCTGCAGCCTGGCGCATGCCCAGGTGCCGGCGGGCAAGACGGTGAGGGTGCTGGTGGGCTTTCCCGCCGGTGGTGGCACTGATGCCATCGCCCGCATCCTGGCCGAGCAGTTGAAGGACGAGCTGGGCGTGCCGGTGATCGTCGAGAACAAGCCCGGCGCCGGTGGCCAGCTGGCCGCCCAGACCCTGAAGACGGCTGCGCCTGACGGCACCACCGTGTTCCTCAGCCACGACCACACCATCTCCATCCTGCCGCAGGTGGTGAAGACGCCGGGCTTTGAGCCGAGCAAGGACTTCACCCCGGTCGCCGGCTTCGCCACCTTCGTCAATGGCCTGGCCGTATCGGGCGGCACCCCGGCCAAGAGCGTGAATGAGTATGTGGGCTGGGTGCGTGGCACGGGCGGCGGCAAGGGCGCCGTGGGCGTGCCCGCGCCGGCCTCGGTGCCCGAGTTCCTGGTGAAGGTCATCGGCGACAAGTACAAGCTCGACCTGGTGGCGGCGCCCTACCGCGGCAGCGCACCGATGATGGCCGACATGCTGGGCAACCAGATCGCCGCCGGCGTGGGCTCGGTGCCTGACTTCATCGAGAACCACAAGAACGGCAAGATCCGCATGGTGGCTGTGCTGGGTGAGAAGCGCCAGGCCGTGCTGCCGGACGTACCTACGTTCCACGAGCTCGGCCTGACCGGCTTCGAGGACGTGCCCTACTACGGCGTGTTCGCACCGGCCGGCACGCCGCGCGCCACCATCGATCAGCTCTCGGCCGCACTGGCCAAAGCCATCGCCAAGCCCGCCGTGGCCGAGCGCCTGACGGCCATGGGCCTGAGCGTCGGCCACATGTCACCCGAACAGCTGGGCCAGCGCGAACGCGCCTACACCGCCACCTGGGCACGCATCATCAAGGCGAGCGGGTTTCAGCCGCAGTGACTGACATGAACACCCGCGCTCAGGGTTCTTCCCAGCCCGGGTAAGTCACAGGCCCGCCCGGGTTCCTGCAGCCATGAAGCTGGCTCGCAGGGTCAACCCGGCAACACGACCCCGCTGATAGCCTCGCCCGGCTGTTTGTGGAGTCGTGATGCCCGCCCCTTTTTCCTTCCTGCCCCGTGCGCCCATGCTGGCCGCAGACCACGCCTGGCTGCGCATGGAGCGCCCGGACAACCGGGTGATCATCCATCTCGCGCTGGTGGTGGACGGCCCGTTGCAGCTCAGCACCGTGCTGGCCTGCCTGGCGCAGCGGCTGCTGATCTACCCCGCCTTCACCCACAAGGTGGTGCGCCGCGGCTGGCGCGCCCAATGGCAGGCTGATCCGCAGTTCCGGCTGGAGCACCATGTGCGCCAATGCGTGGTGCCCGGCGGGCTGCAGCGCAGCGCCCTGAAAGCCTGGATGGCCTCGCAGGCGCATGAAGCGCTGCCGGCCGACCGACCACTCTGGGACGCCACGCTGGTGCACAACGTGGACGGCCGGCACAGCGCCTTGGTGATGCGGGTGCACCACGCCCTGGCCGATGGGGTGTCGCTGATGCACCTGATGCGCGAGCTGACCGATGTGGCGCCCGGCACGCCGCGGCTCTCACCGGCGCGCACAGCGCAACGCAGCCCCTTGAGCCCGGCCACGCTGCGACACCAGCCGTGGCGGGTGCTGGCGGACGCCTGGCGCCTGGCCACCCTGCCTGCCGACCGCCCCACCCTGCTCAAGGGTCAGCCCGGCATTCACAAGTCGGTGGCCTGGTCAGAGTCGCTACCACTCGCCCAGGTGCATGCGCTGGCCAAGACCCAGGGCACCACGGTGAACGACGTGATGCTGGCGCTGATCGCCGATGTGCTGCGCCAGGACCTGCGACTGCGCACCAAGCCACGCCCCTCGGCGCCGATCCGCACCGTGGTGCCGATGAACCTGCGCCGCCACGGCGAGGAAGACCAGCTGGGCAACCGTTTCGGGCTGGTGGGTTGTGACCTGCCGCTGCATCTGTCGGACCCGCTGGACCGCTTGCGCGCCATCCACCGCGACATGCAGCAACTCAAGCATTCATGGCAGGGGCAATTGGCGCTGGCCTTGGTGCAGGTGGCGGGCTGCCTGCCGCAGCGGCTGCAGGATGCGCTGCTGGGGCTGTGGTCGCGCCGCTGCACGGTCATCGTCACCAACGTGATCGGCCCGGCGGAGCCCCGCACCTTTGCAGGCGCGCCACTCGACGACCTGATGCTGCTGGTACCGCAGGGCATGACGGTGGGCGTGGGTGTGTCCATCGTGTCTTATGCCGGCCAGTTGCGGGTGGGCTTTCTGGTGGACACCAAGCTCATGCCCGATTGCAGTGGCGCTGCCGCCGGCATCAAGCCGGCGTTCGACCGCCTGCGCTACGCGGTTCGGCGCGCGCCGACCGACCTGCGCGTCTGGCGCCAGTCGCGCCTGAAGGAAGCCAGCGAACGGCAGTTGAAAAAGGCCGGTCACAAAGAGCAGCGCCGGGCCTGAGGCCCGCGCTGAAAGGCAAAAGGCCCGACGCCAGTGCGCCGGGCCTTGAGCCACAACTTGCTATTCAGGAGAGCCGGTCAGAAGCGGTGACGCACGCCCGCTTCCAGCGCCTTGGAGGTGCCGCCAGCGGCCATGCCGGCAGGCCCGTCGGTGACCACGACCTTGGCCGCGCCGTCATTGCTGATGCGGGCCAGCGTGCCGTACAGCGCGGTGCGCTTCGACAGGTTGTAGACATAGCCCAGGCCCAGCTGCGTGCTGTCGTTGGCATCGATCACGGTGCTGCCGACACGGCCGCTGAAATTGCTGCGCACCCAGGAGGCCTTCACCTCATGCGCGCCGAAGCTGCTGCTGGCGCTGGCCATCAACAAGGCCTGCTTGCTGTCAGCCAGCTTGAAGGTGCGCCAGGCCAGGCCCAGCTTCACCGGTGCCAGCTGCAACTGCGCGCCCAGCACGCCGTCCTTGAAGCTGCCGGTGGTCGTCAGCGAGTTCCTGGTTTCGGTCTGTGCTGCCGCAATGCTCACATCGCCGAAGCTGTAACCCAGTCGAGCACCCACCACGCGGCCGCGACCTGCGGTGGCATCACGGCCTTCGCCAGCCGCCAGCATCACGCCGCCTTCCAGGCCACCCAGGCCGCTCGGCAACAGCCACTGCACGGTGTTGTCGGCGCGCACGGTGGTGTTGGCCGCACTGCCGTAGGCCGACTTGATCGGGCCGGTGGGCGTGGCGGAAATCAGGTTGGCGGAACGGGCGGCGCCTACATAACTGAAGGGATCAAGCCGCGTCCACACGGAATAGCTGGGCACGTAATCGCGGCCGAGGCGGGCCTCACCGAGGCGATCGTCCATCAGGCTCACGGTGGCCCGGCGGTCCCAGAACTTGTCGGCCGTGGCAACGGCGCCGGTATCCACCATCAGGCCATGTTCCAGCGTGGCACCGGCTTTCAGGCCACCACCCAGGTCTTCCAGCACCGACACGTTCAGGCGGCTGGTCGAGTTCGAGCCACTGACCACGGCGTTGGCCGAGCCCACACCGTCATTGCTGACGCGGCGCACGGCCACGTCGAGGATGCCCGAGATCGTGACCGAGCTCTGGGCGGCGGCTGGCACTGCCAGGGCACTGCCGAACACCAGGGCGCAGGCCCCGGAAATTGACGCCATCTTCATTGTTTGTCTCCATGCATCGCGTGGTGTTCACCCCCGCCACAAAGCGTGACGGCGGCGCACCAACTGCAACGGCATGGTGTCGATTCAAGGCCTGAAAGGGAATTGCGCTTTCGGAAATGATTAATGCACAAGGCGGATCAATCAAGCCTTCTTGGTCGATTTGCGAATGAGCTCTGCCGCGGTGGGCAGCCGGCTGGATGAGCGCCGGCCCTTCACGCCCAGGAACAGGTCATAGAGCTGCTGGGCCGTTGGCGACAACGGACGGCCCCGACGGCGGATCAAGCCCACGCGGCGGGTGACCACCGGATCCACCAGCGGAACGCTCACCAGCAAGGGGTGATCCGGCCCCGGCATGGCCATCGACGGCACCGCCGCCACACCCAGGCCGGCCTCGACCAGACCGAGCATCGTGGTGACGTGCTGGGTCTCGTAAATGCTCTGCGGCCGACCGGGCACACCGGCCAGCGCCTGGTCCAGCAGCAGGCGGTTGCCGGACGCGCGGTTGACCGAAATGAAGTCGTAGTCGGCCAGCTGCGCCCAGGTCACGCGCCGCATGCCGGCGATCGGATGGTCGCGCCGGCAGGCTGCCACGAAGCGCTCTTCGGCCAGGGGCTTGAACTCCAGTTCTCCCTCTTGAGAACCCATGAAATTCACGCCGAAATCTGCCTCACCACGAGCCACCGCGGCCAGCACTTCGTTCGCCCCGGCGTCATAGACGCGCACGCGCACCTTGGGGCTCATCTCGTGATAACGGCTGATCACCTGGGACAGGTAGTAGTAGACGGTGGAGGGCACACAGGCCACCGTCACTTCGCCCATGCGCGTGGCCGCCACGCCGCGAATGCTCAGCAGCGTGGTGTCGAGATCGTCCAGCAATTCACGCACCTTGCGCTCGAAATCACGCCCGACGGTGGTGAGCGTGACACGCCGCGTGGTGCGCTCCAGCAGCCGCACGCCGAGGGCCTGTTCGAGCTTGTCGATGCGGCGGCTGAACGCAGGCTGAGACAGGTGCACCGACTCCGCCGCCTTGCGAAAACTGCTCAGCTCCGCGACCGCGCGAAACGCGAGCAGGTCGTTCAGATCGAAATTGATGGCCACGTGGCTGCTCCTGTTGATTGATGTTCAAAGCGGATTAGTCATTCTCAAACATGCAATTCACAAGTCAATAGGCTCTGCAGATCATGGCGGCATGACACACATCATTCCTTGCGTCCTGATGCGGGCCGGCACCTCACGCGGTCCGTTTTTCATGCGGGACTGGCTGCCCGAAGACAGCACCGAGCGCGACCGCATGCTGGTCAAGGCCATCGGCGCGGCCGACCAGCTGCAGCTCGACGGCCTCGGTGGCGGCAGCACCCTGACGAGCAAGGCCGCCATCGTGTCGCGCTCCTTGCGCAGCGACTGTGATGTCGACTATCTGTTCGCCCAGGTCGGCGTGGGCCAGCCCACGGTGGACACCCGGCCGAACTGCGGGAACATGCTTTCGGGCGTCGGCCCGTTCGCCATCGAGCAGGGCCTGGTGGCCGCCGCCGAGGGCGAAACCACAGTGCGCGTGTTCAACGTGAACACCGGCGCGCGCATCGATGTGACGGTGCTGACACCCGAAGGCCGCGTCACCTACGAAGGCAGCACCCGCATCGACGGCGTGCACGGGGCCGCCGCACCGATCCGCCTGAGCTTTCTGGATGCCTGGGGCGCAGTCACGGGGGCAATCTTCCCCACCGGGCAGCGCACCGACGTGATCGACGGCCTGCGCGTGAGCTGCATTGATGCGGCCATGCCCATCGTCATCCTCCAGGCCCGCGACCTGGGCCTGAACGGCCGGGAAATGCCAGCCGAGCTCGACAGCCACCCCGGCCTGTTGCCGCGGCTGGAACAGCTGCGCCTGGAAGCCGGGCGGCGCATGGGCCTGGGTGATGTGAGCCGCAGCGTGGTGCCCAAGCTGGTGATCGCCAGCGATGGCGACGACGACCACAGCATCACCTCGCGCTACTTCACGCCCTGGCGTTGCCATGCCTCGCATGCGGTGACGGGCGCCATTGCGGTGGCATCGGCCTTCGCGTTGCCAGGCACGGTCATCAGCAGCCGCGCGCTGCACAGCGGCGCCCGCCTCATCAACGTGCTTCACCCGCAAGGGCGCATCGCCGTCGATGTGCACACCGAGGGTGAAGGCACGGAAGCACAGATCACCCGTGCCGCGCTGGTGCGCACCGCTCGAAAGATCCTGCAGGGCGAACTTCACCTTGCCGACTGAGGCGGCGCCCGACGCTGCCCATCACTTCCCGAAAGACTGGAGACACCATGAAGAACACCTTGCTGGCGCGTGCTGCGCGCCTGGGCTCTGCCCTGCTCGCGGCCACCACCCTGAGCACGGCCGCACTCGCCGCCTTCCCCACCAAGACGGTGACCATCGTCGTGCCCACCGCGGCCGGCGGCGGCAATGACGCCATGGCCCGCGCACTGGCGCAGAAGCTCGGACCCCTGCTGGGCCAGACCATCATCATCGACAACCGGGCTGGCGCCAACGGCGCTCTGGCCAGCGAATACGTGGCCCGCGCCACGCCCGACGGCCACACCATCCTGTTCGGCTACATCGCCACCCATGCGATGAACCCGGCGCTGCAGAAGCTGCGCTACGACCCGATCGCCGATTTCGAGCCCGTGGGCCTGGTGGGCTATTCACCGACGTTGATGGTCTCCACCTCGGCCGTGCCGATCAAGGACGTGCGTGACCTGCTCGGCCAGCTCAAGGCCAAGCCTGATCTGTACGCCTACGCCTCGGCCGGCAATGGCACGGCGCCGCACTTCGCGGCCGAGCTGTTCCAGCTGAACGCCGGTGTGCGCATGGTGGGCGTGCCCTACAAGGGCTCGGCCCCGGCCATCAGCGACACCATCGGCGGCCAGACCCAGGTGATGTTCCCGAGCCTCTTCACCGCCCTGCCGCATGTGAAGTCCGGCAAGCTGAAGGCGCTGGCGGTGGCGGGCAGCAAGCGCTCCACCCTGATGCCGGACGTGCCCACGTTGAAAGAGCTGGGGGTGGATGGTGTGGATGTGCAGCAGTGGTACGGCCTGTTCGTGCCAGCCAAGACGCCCAAGCCCGTGATCGATCAGATCAACAAGGCGATGAACCAGGTGCTCAACGAGAAGGACATGATCAAGCGCATCGAGGACCACGGCACGGACGTGGAAACCAGCACGCCTGAGGAATTCGGAAAGCTCGTCCGCGGTGAGCTGACGAAGTGGAAGAGCGTGGTCGCCCGCGCCAAGTTGACGGCCGACTGACTTGCGGCCGCCCGGGCCTGCCAGCTTGTCTCCCATACGTCGGGGGCGGGGTCTGCTGGCAGGCACGGGCTTTTTCTTGTTGCTGCCGACTGGGGGAAAGAACAAGCCCTTCAACACCGGCAGCCTGGGGCGGGCTTTCTACAATGGGCGCCTTCCCCTGCTGCCTCCGGCTTGCCCATGTCTTCACCGTTCCGCGTGCTGAGCGTCATTCCGCCCATGACGCAGCTCAACACGCCCTACCCGTCCACCGCCTACCTGACCGGCTTCCTGCGTTCGCGCGGGGTCGATGCCGTGCAGGAAGACCTCGCGCTGGCGCTGGTGCTGGAGCTGCTGTCGCCGGACGGGCTGGACCAGGTTCGTGAAGTGGCCGAGCAGCTGCCACCGGCCATGCACACCGCGCAGGTCATCCAGTTCCTGAGCGAGTTTCCACGCTACCGCCACAGCATCGCCGCCGTCATCCGCTTCCTGCAAGGGGCCGACGCCACGCTGGCCCACCGCATCAATACCCGGCAGTTCCTGCCCGAAGGTGCGCGCTTTCGCAGCCTGGACGCCTACGACGACGCAGACGGCGGCGACCCGCTCGCCTGGGCCTTTGGCGCTCTGGGCCTGCAAGACCGCGCCCGCCATCTGGCCACGCTGTACCTGAACGACCTGGCCGATGTGCTGCGCGACGCGATCGATCCGCGCTTCGAGTTCGTGCGCTACGCCGAGCAGTTGGCCACCAGCCAGCCCCACTTTGACCCGCTGGCCGCCGCGCTGGCCGCACCGCACAACCTGGTCGACAGTACGCTGGCCCGCCTGACGGCAGACATGCTGCAGCGCCACAAGCCCCATCTGCTGCTGCTCTCGGTGCCCTTCCCCGGCGCCATGTATGCGGCACTGCGCATTGCCCAGGCAGCCAAGGCATTGCGTCCTGACCTGCCGATCGCGCTGGGCGGGGGCTTCGTGAACACCGAACTGCGCGATCTGGCCGAGCCGCGCCTGTTCGACTTCGTGGATTTCGTGACGCTGGATGCCGGTGAGCGCCCGCTGCTGGCCTTGATGGAGCATGTGCAGGGCCAGCGCTCACAGCAGCGCCTAGTGCGCACCTTCGTGCGCGACGTACAGACCCACGCGGTGCGCTACGTCAACATGATGGAAGCCGACGTGGCTTTCGCCGAGGTGGGCACGCCCACCTGGGACGGGCTGCCGCTGCACAAGTACCTGTCGCTGCTCGACATGCTCAACCCGATGAACCGGCTGTGGAGCGACGGGCGCTGGAACAAGCTCACCGTGGCGCACGGCTGCTACTGGAAGAAGTGCAGCTTCTGCGACGTGAGCCTGGACTACATCTCACGCTACGAAGGCGCCTCGGCCACCGTACTGGTCGACCGCATCGAAGCCATCGTGAAAGAAACCGGCCAGACGGGCTTCCACTTCGTTGATGAAGCCGCGCCGCCGAAGGCACTGAAGGCCCTGGCCGAAGAGCTGATCCGCCGGCAGGTGCACATCTCGTGGTGGGGCAACATCCGCTTCGAGAAGACCTTCACGCCGGCCCTGTGCCAGCTGCTCGCCGACAGCGGCTGCGTGGCCATTTCGGGCGGGCTGGAAGTGGCCTCTGACCGCTTGCTGGCGCTGATGAAAAAGGGCGTGTCGGTGGACCAGGTGGCGCGCGTCACCAAGGGCTTTGCCGATGCCGGCGTGCTGGTGCATGCCTACCTGATGTACGGCTTCCCGACCCAGACGCTGCAAGACACGGTGGACGCCCTGGAATACGTGCGCCAGCTGTTCGACAACGGCTGCATCCACAGCGGCTTCTTCCACCGTTTTGCCTGCACGGTGCACTCACCCGTGGGCCAGTCACCGGCCGACTACGGCATCGAGTTGCTGCCCTTGCCGGACGGCAAGTTCGCGAAGAACGACGTGGGCTTTGTCGACCCCACCGGCACCGACCACAACGCGCTCGGCATCGGCCTGAAGAAGGCCATCTACAACTTCATGCACGGCGTGATGGTGGAGGAGGACGTGCGCAGCTGGTTCAGCCACCTGCCGGTGAAGGTGCCCCGCCCGACCGTGGGCCGGCAACGCATTGCCAAGGCGCTGACGCAGGCGGCTTGAAGGCGGTGCTGCGGGCCGTTCAGGCCGCCTGCGCCGCATCGCGCAGCCAGGTGCGCGTGTTCGAGACTTCGATGCCCGCCATGCCGGCGTGCCACTGGTCGTTCTGCACTGCCAGCCATTCCCGCCCCAGTCGGCGCGCCCCGCGGTGGTCAAACAACACCACCATCGAGCCCTGCAGCAGCGGCGCGGTCAGGCGGGCAAAGCCCTCGCTGCGCACCAGCGCGGCAGCCTGATCGGCGCTCAGACCGCTGAGCATGTCGCGCAGCAGGCGGGCCAGCATGGCGGTGTCGCTCAGGCTGGGGTCTTCAGGGGCGAGGTGGTCGATGCTGCCGTTGTGCATCAGCAGCATCCGGCGGCCATCGCCCCAGTCGTTCACCACGTAGGGGTGGGCCATGTCTTGCGTGACATGGCCATAGGTGGCCTTGCGCAAGTGCAGAAACACCTCGCCCGACTCCGGCAGCGCATCGTTGTGGCGCAGCAGATCAACCAGCCGCATGCCCTTGGCCCAGACGGGTTGGCCCGCCTCCAGGAAGAAAGTGCCCCAGCCGTCGCAGTTGTGCTGCCAGGCGTTGGTCAAAAATGCATTGCAGATGCGGCGACCGGCGGGCTTCTTGATGATCAGGCACATGTGGAAGGAGCAACAGTGGCGAATTTGAGGGCAGGGAAAGCAAAATGCGCGCCCGGCACGTTCAGTGTGAGGCGCAGCGCCTCCTTCTTTCGACGGAACAGCAGGTGAGTTGGGCGGCAAATCCACATGTCATGCAGACACAGCAAAAATGCCGTCCAATCACGCCTCTGACGCTGAACAACCCTACAACGCGGCAACCGGCCAGCCCGCTGACCGGCCAAGACAACTCATCACCTGGGAGACGGGCTTGACCCTCTTGAACCAACGCCTGACAGCCATTTCCGATCAACGCCTGCGCGAGATGCGCCGGGGCGTGGAAAAGGAAAGCCTGCGCAGCCAAGCCGACGGGCGCCTGGCGTTCACGCCGCACCCGCGTGCGTTGGGATCGGCCCTGACGCACCCGCACATCACGACCGACTTCTGTGAATCGCAGGTCGAGCTCGTCACCGGCGCCCACACCACTGTTGCGGCCTGCATGGCCGAACTGACCGAGCTGCACCAGGCCACCGCTCGCGCCATCGGCGGTGAACAGCTGTGGGTGTCGAGCATGCCCTGCGCCCTGCCCGCTGACGGCGAGATTCCACTGGGCCAGTACGGCAACGCCCACATCGGCCAGACCAAGACCGTGTACCGCCGTGGCCTGGGCCACCGCTACGGCCGGCGCATGCAGACCATCTCGGGCATCCACTACAACTGGTCGCTGCCGGGTCTGAACAACGACGATTACTTCAACCTGATCCGCAACTTCCGCCGGCACTCGTTCCTGCTGCTGCTGCTGTTCGGAGCCTCGCCCGCTGTCGGCAAGTGCTTCGTGGACGGCCTGCCGCATGAGCTGACGCCGCTGGGCGCCGACACGCTGCACCGCCCGCACGGCACCTCGCTGCGCATGGGCCGACTCGGTTACCAGAGCGATGCGCAAGCCTCGCTGGCCGTGAGCTACAACGGCCTGGAGGGCTACGGCCACTCACTCGAAGACGCCCTGACCCGCCCCTGGCCGGCCTACGAGGCCATCGGCCTGCAGAACGCCAGCGGCGAGTACCAGCAGCTCTCGACCAGCCTGCTGCAGATCGAGAACGAGTTCTACGGCACGATCCGGCCGAAGCGCACCATCCGCTCGGGTGAGCGCCCGCTGCACGCGCTGCGTGAGCGCGGCGTGGAGTACGTGGAAGTGCGCTGCATGGACCTGAACCCGTTCATCGACACCGGCATCGATGCGGCCACGGCCCGTTTCATCGACGTCTTCCTGATGCACTGTCTGCTTTCAGACAGCCCGCCCGATTCGCCTGCTGAAATTGCAGCACTGGGCCGCAACCAGCACCGCACAGCCGAACATGGCCGCCAGCCGGGGTTGATGCTCGAGCGCCATGGCCAGCAGGTGTCGATCACCGACTGGGCGCTGGAGTTGATTGACGCCTGCGCGCCGATTGCCCAGCGGCTCGATGCGCTGGAAGACGGGCATGGCCACGCCGACACGCTGGCCGCGGCGCGCGCAGCGGTGCTGGCGCCGCACACCTTGCCCTCGGCCCGCGTGCTGGACGATCTGGTCGCGCATGGCGGCAGCTTCGTGGGCGCCGTGCGCGCTCGCTCGGCTGGTGTGCAGGCAGCCTTGCTGGGCCTGCCTGTATCGGTTGAACAGGAAACGCAATGGGCCGCAGAAGCGGCCCAATCACTGGCGGAACAAGCCCGGCTGGAAGCAGCTCAAGCCGCAGGCGGCCAGAGCTTCACCGAGTTCCTGAACGACTACCTGGCGACGGAAGGCCTGAGCCCCCGCAGCCAGGATCACGTACCGGCCTGAGCCGGCACCGGCTCACAGCCGGAATACCGAGACGGCATGCACCAGGTCAGTGGCCTGGTGCTTCAGGCTCTCGGCGGCGGCAGCGCTCTGCTCCACCAATGCGGCGTTCTGCTGCGTGGCCTGGTCCATCTGGGTCACGGCCTCACCCACCTGGCGCACGCCGGAGCTCTGCTCCACGCTGGCGGCGCTGATCTGGTTGACGATCTCCGACACACGCTGGATCGAGGTCACGACCTCGGACATCGTTTCGCCGGCTTCGTCGACCTGGCGGGTGCCCGCCTCGACCTTCTCCACGCTGGCGGCGATCAACTGCTTGATCTCGCGAGCAGCTTCGGCTGAGCGCTGGGCAAGGGTACGCACCTCACCGGCCACCACGGCAAAACCACGGCCCTGCTCACCGGCACGAGCGGCTTCCACGGCAGCGTTCAGCGCCAGGATATTTGTCTGGAAGGCGATGCCGTCGATCACGCCCGTGATGTCGGCGATGCGCTTGGAGCTGTTGTTGATCTCGCGCATGGTGCCCACCACCTGCGCCACCACCTCGCCACCACGCAGGGCGACATCGCTGGCACTGCGGGCCAATGTGTCGGCCTGGCGGGCGTTGTCGGCGTTCTGGGTCACAGTGCTGCCCAGCTCTTCCATCGACGCGGCGGTTTGCTCCAGCGCGCTGGCTTGCTGCTCGGTACGAGCCGACAGGTCGCTGTTGCCGCTGGCGATTTCAGCGCTGGCTGTGGCCACCTGCTCGGAGCCTTCACGCACCTGGCGCACCACCTGGCCCAGGCTGGACTGCATGTTGGCCAGCGCGGCCATCAGGCTGTTCTTGTCGCCAGTGCGCAGCGTGATGGGGGTGCTCAAGTCACCGCCCGACACGGCACGGGCCAGCACCACGGCCTGGCGGGGTTCACCACCCAGCTGGCGCAGCAGGCTGCGGGTGATCAACACGGCCAGCAGCACGCCAATCGTCAGGCTGGCTGCCACGAGGCCCAGCAGCACCAGACGTGATTTGGCAAACACCGCGGCGGCTTGCTCGGCGGTCGCATCAGCGCCGGCAAAGGCGAACGCGGTTACCTTGTCCAGCGCATGAATGGAGTCGTCAGCCCCCATCTGACCAGCGCCGTCACCGATGTCCTTGGCGTCGTCCATCTTGCCTTCGCGGGCCAGCGCGGAGACCTTGGCGTGGACCGTCATGTAGGCCGCCCAGGCCTTTTCCATCTTGGCCAGCAGCTCGGCTTCTTCGTCACCACGCGGCAAGGCCTTGTAGCTGGCCAGGTGCTTCGCGGCGTCGGCCGCGGAAGCCTTGATCTTGTCTTCGTACTCGGCCACGTAGGACGCATCGGCCGCACTGGCGAGCTTCACTTCGTAGGCGCGGGTATCCAGCATCGCCGCCCGCGTGTTCGCCAGGTGGCCCGCCGCCGGCAGCCACTTGGCTGCCAGTTCATGGGACGCGGCATTGACCTGGCCAAGGGCCAGCGTGGCCACACCGCCGAGCACGGCGGTCAACAGCAGCACGATGGCGAAGGCGAAGGTCAGCTGGCTGCCGACACGCAGGCCGGACCAGAAACTTGAAATCTTTTGAATTGCAGTCATGGCAGATGCCCCTCAAGGACATTCCAGTTCAAGGAGCGCCAGCAGCCGGTGCGGCCGCTGCAGCGCAAGCGGGCGACCTTGTGGGCCGCCGCCAACATCACTTCTTGAAGCCGACGTACGTCACGCCGATGACCTTGCCACCTGCATCCTTGATGGGGCTGTAGCAAGCCGCAAACGGGGTACCCAGCACATCCACGTCGCCGCAGAAATCAGTGCCCTTGCTCACGGCCTCATAGGCCTTGGCCTTGGCCAGCGGGGTGCCCACACCGCGCTTGCCTTCCGGCGTCAGCACGTTGGTGCTGACGCGGATGAAATCGTCACCGTCCTTCACGAACACGGTGGCGGTGGCGCCCGACGACTTCTTGATCTCGTCGACGACGTCGTAGTTGTTGTTGATCTTGCGAGCGCCGAAGAAGATGGCCGGCACTTGCTTGTCGCCGGCCTTGTCGGTGCCGTCCAGCTTGGGGGCACCGATCTTGGCCAGACGCTCATTCAGCGCGGTGATGGTGGCCTTGGGGTCATCGGCAGCATGGGCGGCGCCGAACAGGGCTAGCGTCAGGGCGGCGGCGGTGAACAGTGGCTTCATGGTGTGTCCTTGGGTTCAGATTGAAGGATCGGAGGGCGACGCGAAGGTCGACGACAAGACGCTGCGAACTACCAGGCAGCCTTCTTGTTACATCGACATGGTCTGCCATTCGTGGACCTATCAATTCGTGAAATAACTGGCATTTCAGGCCGCAGACAACCTGACACAGATCAAGGTCGGCCATCAAAGCACCCGAATGCAGCAAGGTCTGCCGACTCCGTCACAGACCAGTCACGGCCACACGCGTACACTTCGTTTTGCGGGTTAACCCTAATCCGACAAACAGACCGGGCCACCACCTACCGTGGATGAGCACCGGCGAGATTCAGCCGCTGAACCGGCGGCCTCCGCACCGTAAGAACACCATGAACATCATCTCCGCCACCCTGGGTGCCCTGCGCACCGCCCTTGTCAACGCCCCGAGCACCGACGAACGCTACCTGGCCGATGCCCGCGATGTGGGCGACCTCGAGCGCCGCATGCGCGAGCTCGACGACCGCCACCGCCTGGACGCCGCCGGCAACCTGTATCCGCTGTGGATCTACCCGGCCGGCAGCGGCCGCTGATCTGAAGAGGCCGCTCAGGCCCGCTTCATCACCAGCGTGAGGATGTCGTAGCTGGCTACCAGCTCGTCATGCTGGTTGCTCACCTCCACGTCCCACGCCACCACGCCCTGGCCACGGCCCTGCTCGTCGACGCGCAAGCGGTCGATCTTGCGCTTGGCCGTGAGGCGTGCGCGGATGGTGTCGCCAATCGCCACCGGCTTCACGAAGCGCAGGGTGTCGAGGCCGTAATTGGCGAGCACCGGCCCAGGCGCCGGGCTGACGAACAGGCCCGCCGCCGCCGACAGCACGAAGTAGCCGTGGGCGATGCGCTGGCCGAACTGCGTGTCCTTCGCCGCGATGGCGTCGAAGTGCATGTAGAAATAGTCGCCCGAGATACCGCCGAAGTTGACGATGTCAGCCTCGCTCACGGTGCGGCGGTGCGTCAGCAGGCTTTCGCCGATCTGCAGGTCTTCAAAGTGCCTGCGGAAGGGGTGCACCTCGGTCTCGATGCGCGCGCCACCGCGCACGTATTCACCGGTGACCGCCGCCACCATGGTCGGTGAGCCCTGCACCGCCGTGCGCTGCAGGTAGTGCTTGACGGCCCGCGTGCCGCCCAGCTCCTCGCCCCCGCCGGCGCGGCCGGGTCCGCCGTGCTTCAACTGCGGCAGCGGGCTGCCGTGGCCGGTTGATTCCACGGCTGCGTCGCGGTCGAGCACCAGCACACGGCCATGCAGAGCGGCCACCTCGGGCACCACGCGCGCCGCAATGGCGGGCGTCTTGGTGATGAGTGAGCCGACAAGGCTGCCCTCGCCCCGGCCCGCCAGCGCGATGGCTTCGTCCAGGTCGTCATAGGCCATCAGCGTGCTGACCGGGCCAAACGCCTCGATGTGATGCACCAGGCTGCCCGCCGAACCCGGCTGGCGGGCCAGCAGCAGCGTGGGCGCAAAGAACGCGCCGTGCTCGGTGCCTGCACCGACCAGCGGCAAATCCGAGCTGCCGCCGAGCAGCAGTTCGGCATGCTCACGCAGTTGCGCCACACGCTCAGCCACGTCGGCCTGCTGGGCGTGCGAGGCCAGTGCGCCCATGGTCACGCCGTCCAAGCCCGGGTCACCGGCCACCACCTTGGCCAGGCGCGCCTTCAATTGCGTCACAACCGCATCCACCTGCTGGCGCGGCACGATGGCGCGCCGGATGGCCGTGCACTTCTGGCCGGCCTTGGCCGTCATTTCACGGGCCACCTCGCGCACGAACAGCGCGAACTCGGGGTCGTCGGGCGTCACGTCGGGGGCGAGGATGGCGCAGTTCAGCGAATCGGCCTCGGCATTGAACGGCACCGAGCGCGCCACCAGGTTCGGATGCACCCGCAGCCGGGCTGCGGTGTCGGCCGAGCCGGTGAAGGTGACCACATCCGAGCCGGTCAGGCGGTCCAGCAAATCACCCGTGCCGCCAATGACCAACTGCAGCGCGCCCGCCGGCAGCAAGCCACTCTGCTCCATCAGGCGCACCAGCGCTTCGGTGACATAGCTGGTGGCGCTGGCAGGCTTGCCGATGCACGGCATGCCGGCGAGGAACGACGGTGCGAACCTCTCGAGCAGGCCCCAGATGGGAAAGTTGAAGGCGTTGATGTGCACCGCCACACCGCGGCGCGGCACGAGCACGTGCGTGCCCACAAAGCCGCCCTGCTTGCCGAGCTGCAGCACCGGGCCTTCATGCACCACGTTGCTGCTGGGCAGCTCGCCCGAGCCCATGCTGGCGTAGGCGAACAAGGTGCCTGCGCCGCCCTCGATGTCGATCCAGCTGTCGGCCCGCGTGGCGCCGGTGTGGGCCGAGATGGCGTAGAGCGCTTCCTTGTGGGCCAGCAGATACTTGCCCAGCGCCTTGAGGATCTGCGCGCGCTGCTGGAAGTTCAGCGCCAGCAGGGCCGGCAAGCCCACCGTGCGGGCGTGGTGCAGGCCGGCTTCAAAGTCGGGCGATTCGACGTGCGTGTGGGCCACCACCCGGCCATTCACGGCGCTGCGCAGCACTTGGGCGGCCTGGCTGCCCACCCACTGGCCAGCGATGAAGCTCTGCAGTTGCAGCGGGGCGGAGTGGATGATGGCGTCGCTCATGATGGGGTTCCTGCAGGGGTGTTCAAAGGGGTCAGACGCGCTCGATGGCCAGCGCAATGCCTTGGCCCACGCCAATGCACATCGTCACCAGCGCGCGGCGCCCGCCGCTGCGCTCCAGCTGCCGCAGCGCTGTCAGCGCCAGTCGGGCACCGGATGCGCCCAGCGGGTGGCCAATGGCAATGGCGCCGCCGTTGGGGTTGACGCGGTGGTCGTCATCCGCAAGGCCGAGCTGACGCGTCACGGCCAGGCCCTGCGCGGCAAAGGCCTCGTTCAGCTCGATCACGTCGAGCGACGACAGCTCCCAGCCAATGCGGGCCAGCAGCTTGCGCGTGGCCGGCGCCGGGCCAATGCCCATGATGCGCGGCGGCACGCCCACCACCGCGGCGCCCACCACCCGGCCGCGCGGGGCCAGTTGGTAGCGCTTCACCGCCGCATCGGATGCCAGCAGCAGCGCCACGGCGCCGTCGTTCACGCCGCTGGCATTGCCGGCCGTCACGCTGCCGTCGGGCCGCACCACGCCCTTGAGGCGGGTCAGTTGCTCCAGCGTGGTGTCGGGCCGGGGGTGTTCGTCCTGGCGCACCACCACCGGCTCGCCCTTGGCGCGGGGCAGCGTGACGGGGGTGATCTCGCCATCGAAGAAGCCGGCCGCATGCGCGGCTGCCCAGCGTTGCTGCGAGCGCAGCGCGAAGGCGTCCTGGTCGGCCCGTCCGATGCCAAATTCCTGCGCCACGTTCTCGGCCGTCTCAGGCATCGAATCAATGCCGTGGGCGGCCTTCATCAGCGGGTTCACGAAGCGCCAGCCGATGGTGGTGTCTTCGACCTTGGCCTCACGCGAAAACGCGCTGGTGGCCTTGGCCATGACAAAGGGCGCGCGGCTCATGCTTTCCACACCGCCGGCGATCATCAGGTCGGCCTCACCGGCATTGATCTGGCGGGCGGCCATGGCCACGGCGTCCAGGCCCGAGCCGCACAGGCGGTTCACGGTGCCGCCGGGCACATCCACCGACAGGCCCGCCAGCAGCGCGGCCATGCGGGCCACGTTGCGGTTGTCTTCGCCGGCCTGGTTGGCGCAGCCGTACAGCACATCATCGATGGCTGACCAATCGAGCGCGGCGTGGCGCTCTTTCAGCGCACGCAGGGGCATGGCGGCCAGGTCATCGGTGCGCACGCCGGAGAGCGCGCCGCCGTAGCGACCAAAGGGGGTGCGGGTGCCGTCAATGATCCAGGCGGTCATGGCAGGTCTTTCAATCGGTGAACAGGGTCAGCGGGCATCAAAGCTCAACACCACGCGGGCACTGAGCGGATGGGCCTGGCAGGTGAGCACGAAGCCGGCGGCCACCTCGGCGGCATCCAGCGCAAAGTTGCGCGCCATGCGCACCTCGCCCTCCAGCACCTTGGCGCGGCAGGTGCCGCAAACACCAGAGGTGCAGGAGAACGGCAATTCAAGACCGGCCGCGCTGGCGCAATCCAGCACGCTGGGCTGGTCCTTGCTGAACACGACTTCGCGGGTCAGGCCGTCGCGGATCAGCGTGATGCGCGACTCGGTGGCATCACCGGGCAACGCCTGATGCATCACGGCACCTGGTGCGCTCCCCACACCACCACCCTGCCCCGGCGCCACGCCGAAGCGCTCGATGTGCACGCGCTCAGGCGCCACACCGGCGGCCAGCAAGGCGGCTTCGGCTTCATCGTTCATCTGGAACGGGCCGCAGATGAAGGCATGGTCGATGTGGGCTGCGGGTGCCACCGAACTCAGAAACTCGGCGAGCTTGTCGCGGTTCATCAGGCCGTGGTTGAGCGGTGCGTCGGTGGGCTCGTCACTGAAGACGTGGTGCAGCGACAAGCGTGTGAGGTACCGGTTCTTCAGGTCCTCCAGCTCTTCCTTGAACATCGTCGACTGCAACATGCGGTTGCCGTAGATGAGCGTGAAGCGGCTGAGTGGTTCGCGCGCCAGCACGGTCTTCATGATCGACAGGATGGGCGTGATGCCGCTGCCGCCCGCCACCCCGAGGAAGTGCCGGCGGGCCTGCGGCTCGATCGGCACGAAGAAGCGGCCTTGCGGCGCCATCACCTGCAGGCTGTCGCCGGGTTGCAGGTGCTCGTGGATCCAGTTCGAGAACAGGCCGCCGCGCACCTTGCGCACACCCACGCGCAGCTCGCCGTCATCCACGCCGGCGCAGATGGAGTACGAGCGGCGCAGGTCTTGCCCGTCAATCGTGTGGCGCAAGGTCAGGTACTGGCCCTGGGTGAAGCCGAAGGTGTCGCGCAGCGCTTCGGGCACGGCGAAGCTGACGATGCGGCCTTCGGTGGTGTCGGCGCTGACGGACTTGACCGTCAGGGCATGGAACAAGGGGCTCATGGCGTGGGGGCTCCACTCAAATCGGTTTGAAGTGCTCGAAGGGCTCACGGCAGGACAGGCAGCGATACAGGGCCTTGCAGGCGGTGGAGCCGAAGGCGGACAAGCGTTCGGTGTTGGTGCTGTCGCAGCGCGGGCATGCCAGCGCTGAAGCGGGCGCTGCGCCAAGGCTGCCGAGGCGCACGTCAACCGACCTCGCTGCTGACTGCGCCAGGCCGCCCACCAGGTGCATCGGCACACGCACCTCGCCGCCCACCGGGCCGGGGGGCGCAATGCCGTAGGCGCGCAGCTTGTCGCGGCCGGCGGGGCTGATCCAGTCGGTGGTCCAGGCAGGCGCGCGCTGCATGCGCACCAGGGCCGGGCCGAGGCCGGCGGCGTCGAGCGCGGCCAGCACGCTCTCGGTGATGACTTCGGTGGCGGGGCAGCCGCTGTAGGTGGGCGTCAGCACCACGGTGAGCTGGCCGTCGTGGGCCATCTCCACGTCACGCACGATGCCGAGGTCACACACGGAGATCGCGGGCACCTCGGGGTCGGGCACCTCGGCCAGCACCGCCCAGGCGGCCTGCGTGCGCGTGTGCAGCTCGGCGCCGCACATCACCAGGCGCCTCCGGGGAAGCTGCGTGGCAGGTGCTGCATCTCGGCCAGCAGGAAGCCCATGTGTTCGCTGTGCACGCCGCGGCGGCCGGTGCTGCGGAAGGTGGACGGTGCAGGCACGGTCAACTGTGCCTCGGCCAGCACCGCCAGCAGCGCCGCTTCGCACGCCGCCTTCAACTGCGACGACGCCGGGCCGAGACCGGATTCGACCGCGGCGTCGTCCACTGCGTCGTCTTCGAACAGCTCGGGCACATAGCGCCACAGCCGGTCCAGGGCCTGCTGCGTGCGGCGGGCCGATTCGGCCGTGCCGTCACCCAGGCGCACCACCCAGTCGGCGGCATGCTGCTGGTGATAGCGCGCTTCTTTCACGGCCTTGCCGGCGATGCCGGCGAGCTCTTCGTTGCTGCTGTCAGCCAGGTGTTGCCACATGGCCAGCAGCCAGGTTGAGACCACCAGATTGCGCAGCACGGTGAAAGCGAAATCAGGGCGGCCGGCCAGGCCGTTCGGCAACTCCACCAGCGTCGGGTTGCGGTAGTCGCGCTCATCACGCAGGAAGGCCAGCTGATCTTCGTCGAGCACCGCCCCACCGGTGACGTCCGCCACGCGCTGGCCTGCCAGCGTCAGCACGGCACGCGCCTGGCCGATCAGATCAAGCGCCATGTTGGTCAGCGCGATGTCTTCTTCCAGCACCGGCGCATGGCCGCACCATTCAGACAGGCGCTGGGTGAGGATCAGCATGGTGTCGGCCAGGCGCAGCAGGTACTGCACCGAAGCGTCCGCCGGCACGCCGATGGAGGGCACCTGGGCACCTGCAACCACGGCGGAGGTCAAGGTCGTCGCGCTCATCACATGTGGTCCACGGAAGCCGGCAGCTTGTAGAAGGTGGGGTGGCGGTACACCTTGTCTTCGGCCGGGTCGAAGTACATGTCCTTGTCGCCCGGGTCGCTGGCCACGATGTGCTCGGAGCGCACCACCCACACGCTCGTGCCTTCCTGGCGGCGGGTGTAGACGTCCCGGGCCATCTGCACGGCCATCTGCGGGTCGGGCGCATGCAGGCTGCCGCAATGCTTGTGGTCGAGACCGGCCTTGGAGCGCACGAAGACTTCCCAGAGCGGCCATTCCTGGCTAGCTTGCGGGGCGACGGCAACGGCGGTGTCGCCGGGCTTGGATGATGAGGACATGGTGATGCTCGCGTGTCGGCGGACGATGGTGTTCGGGAAGGCGCTTCAGGCCGCCTGGGCGGTGGCCGTGGCCGCGGCTTGTCGGGCAGCCCGTTTGGCAGCGTGGGCCAGCGCAGCCTCACGCACCCAGGCGCCGTCGTCCCACGCGGTCACGCGCTCGGCCAGGCGTTCCTGGTTGCACGGGCCGTCGCCGGCAATCACGCGCCAGAACTCGTCCCAGTCGATGTTGCCGAAGTCCCAATGGCCGCGCGCTTCGTTCCAGCGCAGGTCGGGGTCGGGCAGGCGCACACCGAGCACGGCGGCCTGGTCCACCGCCGCGTCGATGAACTTCTGGCGCAGGGTGTCGTTGCTGACACGCTTGATGCCCCAGCGCATGCTCTGCGCGCTGTTGGGCGACTGGTCATCCGGCGGGCCGAACATCATGATCGACGGCCACCACCAGCGGTTCACTGCGTCCTGCACCATGGCCTTCTGCGCCTCGGTGCCCTGCTGCATCATCACCATCAGGCTGTCGTAGCCCTGGCGCTGGTGGAAGCTTTCTTCGCGGCAGATGCGCACCATGGCGCGGGCGTAGGGCGCGTAGCTGCATCGGCAGATCGGCACCTGGTTCATGATCGCCGCGCCGTCCACCAGCCAGCCGATCACGCCCACATCGGCCCAGGTGAGCGTGGGGTAGTTGAAGATCGAGCTGTACTTGGCCTTGCCGGTGTGCAGCGCGTCGAGCATCTGGTCGCGGCTCTGGCCCAGGGTTTCAGCCGCGGCGTACAGGTACAGGCCGTGCCCACCTTCGTCCTGCACCTTGGCCAGCAGGATGGCCTTGCGCTTGAGCGACGGCGCACGCGTCACCCAGTTGCCTTCGGGCAGCATGCCGACGATCTCGCTGTGCGCGTGCTGGCTGATCTGGCGCAGCAGCGTCTTGCGGTAGTGATCGGGCATCCAGTCCTTGGCCTCGATGAACTCGCCGGCGTCAATGCGCGCATCAAACGCCGCCTGCCGTCCGAGGTCATCGGCGGAGCGCACGGCTGCGGGGTTGTCGCCGGGCTCTTTGCCGAGCGTGTCCATCGCCTGGGTGTACATGGTGTGTCCTTGTCAGCGTTTGAACGAGATGGGCCGGCCGTCAGGCGGCCGCTGGATGAAGCACCTGCCCGGTCAGGGCGGCACGGGTGAGGCGGGGTGCGCGGCGGTAACGCGCATCGCCGTAATGCTGGTGCAGGTGGGTGAGCACCTGCACGATCCGGATGGCCCCGAGGCTGTCGGCCCAGGCCAGCGGGCCGCGCGGGTAGGCGGTGCCCAGGCGCATGCCGGTGTCGATGTCGGCGGCGGTGGTGCCGGTCCAGGTCATCACGTCGGCCGCCTCATTGGCCAGACAAGCCACGGTGCGCATCACGCCCAGGCCGGCCACGTCGTCTAGGCCCAGCAGTGCGATGTTGGCCAGCGCCAGCAGGCCGGCCAGCGCGTCCAGCCCGGCACCGTCAGCCTGCGAGCTGGTGGCGCCCAGCGTGGTGGTGCTGGCGTAATCCAGGGCCAGGTCGAGCAGCAGCACGGGCCGCTGGTGTTGCTGGGCGCAGTCCGCCGCCGTTCGGCCGTCGGTCAGGCCCACCAGCGCCTCGCCCAGCGCGAGCATGCCGGCAGGCACTTCGGCGTCTGGCACCAGCACCGCGCCGGCGGCCTGCAGGCGCAGCAGCAGTGCGGCCAGTGGATGCGCCAGGCCCGAGCCTGATGCAGCAGCCAGCAAGTCAGGCGCACATGCCAGGGTGTGGTTGGCCGCCGAAAGCGAAGGCGGCATCACCACATTCGCCGCAGCAGCCACCGCCTCTGGCCGGTAGTCATGGAAGCCCTGACCGGACTTGCGGCCGAGCAAGCCAGCCCGCACCCGTTCCTGCTGCAGCAGGCTCGGTGCATAGCGGCTGTCAAACGCCGTGGCCTGGAACACCGATTCGGTGACTGCCAGGTTGACGTCGTTGCCGATCAGGTCCATCAGCTCGAAAGGCCCGAGCGCAAAGCCGCCGGCTTCACGCATCAGCCGGTCCAGCGTGGCGAAGCTGGCCAGGCCTTCCGAGGCCAGGCGCAAGGCCTCGGCGTAATACGGCCGGGCCACGCGGTTGACGATGAAGCCGGGCGCATTCGGCGCGGCCACCGGCACCTTGCCCCAGGCCTTCGACAGCGCCCGCAGCGGGGCCAGCAAGGCCGGGTTGGTGCGCAAGCCGGGGATGATCTCCACCAGCTTCATGCGGGTGGCCGGGTTGAAGAAGTGCCAGCCCACCACGCGGCCCGGGTGCTGCAGCGCCTGGGCCACGGCGGTGATGGAGATCGACGAGGTGTTGGTGGCCAGCACGGCGTGCGGCGCGACCAGCGCTTCCAGATCCTTGAACAGGGCCTGCTTGGGCTCCAGCCGCTCGACGATGGCCTCCACCAGCAAGCCGCACGCTGACAGATCCGACAGCGCGGCCGCGGGTGCAAGGCGGGCGAGCACCGCGTCGCGCTCGGCGTCGGTGAGCTTGCCACGGTGCACGGCGCCGGCCAGGTCATCGCCGATGCGCGCCACGGCGCGCTCCGCAGCCCCGGCCTGCATGTCGAACAGCCACACGGGGTGGCCGGCCTGCGCGGCCAACTGGGCGATGCCCGCCCCCATGGCGCCAGCGCCAATCACGCCAACGGGCGTGCCGGGATGCAATGCGGGGCTGTCAGGTGAGTGTTCTGTGGGCATGACAATTAATTAACCGACCGGTCGGTTAATGTAAAACTGGCACGGCCCCCTGCGCAAGCGCCGCCGGGCGGTGAAAACCCTCAGTCTCGAAGCGCGTGCCCGACCACCTGCCGCTGCGGCGGCAGTGCGTTGCCGGACAAGGCCTGATCGACCTCCCGGAGCATCACCGCCAGTTCGAAGGGCTTGGTGATGTAGGCGTTGAAACCCGCCCGCAGCGCGTCATGGATGAACTCGGGCATGGCATTGGCAGAGACCGCCAGCGCCGTCAGCCCCGCCTGCCCCGGCAAGGCCCGCAGCCGGCCCAGCAGCGTGGCACCGTCACCGTCCGGCAACATCATGTCGATCAGGGTCAGCCGCGGCGGATGCCGGCGCGCCATGACGATCGCCTCTGCCATCGACCCGGCGAATTGCAACACCAGCCCGGGCCGTCGCGACAGGCAGGCGCGCACCAGCTCCCGGTTCACCGGTTCGTCCTCAACCACCAGCACCACGCCCTGCGCAGCGGAGTCGACCGCGAGCACGCGCTGCAGGGACGCGTCGAAGCTCGCCATCGAGCTGGCGGCAGACACGGTGGGCGCCGGCGCCTGCGCGGCCGGCAGCACCAGCGTGAACGTGCTGCCCACGTTCACCACGCTGTGCACCCGCAGATCCCCCTGCATCAGCCGCACCAGCCGCTGGCAGATGGCCAGGCCGATGCCGGTGCCGGCAATGCCGCCGTTTTCGCGGCCGAGGCGGTTGAAGGGCTGGAACAGTTGCGCCTGCTGGGCGGCCGTCATGCCCAGCCCGGTGTCGATGACGGCCAGCTCCACGCGGTCGTCGACCAGGCGGGCGGCCAGCGTCACCTGGCCGCCGGGCCGGTTGTACTTGATGGCGTTGGACAGCAGGTTGATCAGTACCTGGCGCAGGCGCACGGCATCGGCCTCCACCCAGGGCGCCGGGCTCATGGCGCCAACCGGGTCGTCCTCGATCACCAGAGACACCCGATTGGCCAGGGCCTCGGTCTGCAAGGTCGACAGCACCTCCTGCAGCAATGGCCGCAAGGGCAAGGCCTCCGGGCGCAGGTGGATGACATCGGCATCGAGCCGGGACAAGTCGAGCAGGTCGTCGATCAAGGCCAGCAGGTGCCGACCAGCGCCGAGCACGCGGTCGACATGCACCTGATGAGGCCGCGCCAGCGGCGCCTGCCGGTCGCTCAGCAGGAGCTGCGAAAAACCCAGGATGGCGTTCAGCGGTGTACGCAGCTCATGGCTCATCCGCGACATGAACGCGCTCTTGGCCTGGTTGGCACGTTCCGCCAGCACACGACCCCGCTCGGCTTCCTCGGCGGCCTTGCGGCTGCTGATGTCGCGCATCACCACATTGGCCAGCCCGTTGCCCTGCGCCTGCTGCCGGTCCAGCGACGCCGACAGTTCGGCCTCGAAGGCCTGGCCGCCTCGCCGCCGCAATTGCACCGCCACCAGCCCCTGACCGTCTGAAGGCAGCTCGGCAAACCAGCTGCGGGCCTCGTCGCCCCCCGATTCACATTGCTCGAACAGCGAGGTACCCAGCAGCTCGTTCGCCGACACCCCCAGCAGCTTGCCCGCCGCGGGGTTGGCCGCGCGAATGACACCCGCCAGATCGACCCCCAGCACGCCATCCAGGTTCTGGTCGAACAGTTGCCGGTAGCGGGCCTCGCTCTGCGCCAGCCGGCTCATGGCCATGCGCTGACGTTGCCGGTTGCGCATCAGCACGGCGGCCAGCACGATGATCAGCACCGACCAGGCTGTTGCGCCGGCCACATGCACCATCGCGCGCTGGTGCACCGGCCCCATCACCACCGACACCGACGACGCCACCTCGGCCACCAGCGGAAACCGCTCCAGCTGCCGGTAGCTGACCAGCAACCGGCTGCCGTCCGCATCGGGCCGACCCTCGTAGTTGCCGAAAGGAGCATGCCGGAGTTCGCTGAACAGCTGCGACTGCGACACCCGCTGGCCAAAGCTCACGCGCTCGCCACGGCGCTGCACGCGGGTGACACCGTCAAGGCCGATCAAGGCCATCGACGCGTCGGCATCGAGATTCGAGCGCAGCAGGCCGCCGCTGAACATTTCGGGCCGCACCGACACCAGCACCACACCACCAAATTCACCATTCGCCAGCGTGATGCGGCGCGTCAGCGTCAGCACCCAGACACCCGTCTGCTTGCCCTGCAAAGGCACGCCCATGAACGGCACATCACGCGTCTCGCCCCTGTGCCAGATGAAGTATTCGCGCTCGGCCACCGATGTAGGCACGCCCGCGCGCAGCGACAGTTGAACCTGGCCAGTGGCATCCACCACGCCGATGTTGGTGATGCTGCCTTCGTCGACCTGCAGCTCGGTCAGCCAGGCCGCCACGTCGCGGGGCGGGTTCGGGCCGGTGAAATCGCGGCGTGCAACGCGCAGCAACTGATCAAGCGAATCCAGCGACTGCTCGACCTGCAGCTGCTGGGCCAGCACCAGGTTGTCGTTGCGTTGCACCTCGGCCAGCAGGCTTTGGTGCCGATCCAGCGCGATGAGCCCCGCCGCAATGCTCCAGACCAGCAAACACGCCGCCAACGCACCCTTGACGAGCGAATTGCTGAAGAACCGCGCCGGAAGACTGGATACCGCCATGCACTACCGCCTTGACAGAGGAAACCTCCGCGAAATCGACTGGGTCATGTGACGAGAGCTTGCAATTTACGCCTCCCCTACGAAATTGCACACTGTCCTGTCGGGGGAGTCAGACGATTCCCCGCAGCCTGAATTGCCTACACTGTGTGCCCGGCCCGGTGGCGACACACCGTGGTTCCTGCCGACGGCTCTTCATCCCATGCGCATTTCTGATTTCAAAACCCGTCTCCAGGACCTGGGCGCCCTGCCCGCCCACACCCAGCGCATCCTGCGGCATTGGGTGCAGGCCCGCCCGCTGGACGGCGGACGCAGCAAGAACGAGCACTTCCTGCCGGCCCAGGTGCGCGCCGAGCTGCCCGCGCTGTGGGCCGAGCTGCACGGGCTGGTGCAGGAAAAGTCGATGCACCCGGCCGAAGACGGCTCTGCCCGCTTGCTGGTGGGCCTGAACGATGGCCAGACCGTGGAAACCGTGCTGCTGCCGCGCGACGGGCTGTGCGTGTCGAGCCAGGTGGGCTGCGCCGTGGGTTGCCAGTTCTGCATGACGGGCACCGAGGGCCTGATCCGCCAGGTGGGCAGCGCAGAAATCGTGGCTCAGGTGGCCCTGGCCCGCAAACATCGTCCGGTGAAGAAGGTCGTGTTCATGGGCATGGGCGAGCCAGCCCACAACCTGGACAACGTGATGGAGGCCATCGAGTTGCTCGGCACGCTGGGCAACATCGGCCACAAGCAGCTGGTGTTCTCGACCGTGGGTGATGAGCGCGTGTTCGAGGTGCTCGACGCCGGGCCGGTGAAGCCGGCGCTGGCGCTGTCGCTGCACACCACCCGCGCCGATTTGCGAGCCAGCCTGCTGCCACGCGCCCCCCGCCTGACGCCGGACGAGCTGGTTGAGTTGAGCGAAGACTACGCACGCCGCACCGGCTACCCGGTGCAGGTGCAATGGACGCTGCTGGACGGGGTGAACGACACGCCCGAGGAAATCGACGGCATCGTGCGGCTGCTGACCGGCAAGTACGCCATCCTCAACATGATTCCGTACAACGCAGTGCCCGAGATGCCCTGGCAGCGGCCAAGCTGGGAGAAGGCCGCGGCCATTGCGCGCACGCTGCACCAGCGCGGCATCCTGACCAAGCTGCGCAACTCGGCCGGGCAGGACGTGGAAGGTGGCTGCGGCCAGCTGCGCGCCCGCGAAGCCGTGGGCCGGCCCCGCAGCATCCGCATCCTGCCGGCATGAAAAAACCGGCCTCAGGGGCCGGTTTTGCAATCGATCAGCGACGCAGCGCGCCAGCTTCCTTGGCGAGCTGCGTGATGCGGGCCCAATCGCCCGCCTTCACCGCGTCCGCCGGGGTCAGCCAGGAACCACCGCACACCTTGACGTTCGGCAGGCCGAGGAAGTCAGGCGCCGTGGCCGGCGTGATGCCGCCGGTCGGGCAGAACACCACGTCCGGGAAAGGGCCCGCCAGGGCCTTCAACATGGGAATACCGCCGGCGGCCGTGGCCGGGAAGAACTTCAGGAAGTTCAGGCCGTCCGCCTGCGCCGCCATCACTTCGCTGGCCGTGGCGACGCCCGGCAGCAAAGGCAGGCCGACTTCGCGGCAGGCCGCACCCACCTCGGCGGTGTAACCCGGGCTGACACCAAACACGGCACCCGCCGCCTTGGCCGCACGCGCATCTGCCGCGCTGCGGATGGTGCCTGCGCCGACGATGGCACCCGGCACCGCGCACATCGCACGAATGGCCTCCAGCGCCACCGGCGTGCGCAGCGTCACCTCCAGCACACGCACACCACCCGCCACCAGCGCCTCCGCCAGGGGCACCGCGTCCTCCAGACGATCAATCACGATCACCGGAATCACCGGGCCATGCGTCACCAAATCAAGCGTGTTCATCATCAAAATTGGGGTCAGAGTCAGTTAAATGAGGTGCGGCTCACAGCCACGAGCAAGCGCCTTCTTCGGCGGCATTGACGTTGCGGCGCAGGCCGGCAAACAGCTCTCGGCCCAGGCCGTAGCCATGCGCATCGGCCAGCGCGTCGTCGCGCACGGCCGGCACACGGGCGGCCCATTCGGCCTCGGAGACCAGCGCTTCCAGCGTGCCGGCAACGGCGTCCAGACGGATCAAGTCACCTGTGCGGACCTTGCCGAGCGGACCGCCCGACAGCGCTTCCGGGCTGACATGGATGGCGGCCGGCACCTTGCCTGACGCGCCGCTCATGCGGCCATCAGTGACCAGCGCCACCTTGAAACCACGGCCCTGCAGCACGGCCAGCGGCGGGGTGAGCTTGTGCAGCTCAGGCATGCCGTTGGCCTGCGGACCCTGGAAGCGGACGACAGCGATGAAGTCACGGTCCAGCTCGCCCGCCTTGAAGGCGTTCTGCAGGGATTCCTGGGTCTCGAACACGATCGCCGGGGCTTCCACCACATGGCGGTCTTCCGGCACGGCCGACACCTTGATGACCGAGCGGCCCAGGTTGCCGGCCAGCAGCTTCAAGCCGCCCGTGGCAGAGAACGGTGCAGCCACACCGCGCAGCACCGTCTCGTCGCCGCTGGCTTCGGGCAGGTCTTGCCAGGCCACGCCGGCCGCCTGCAGCACCGGCTGCTGGGCCTGGGCGCGCAAACCGCCCGCGGCCACGGCACCGGCATCGGCATGCATCAGGCCGCCGTCCATCAGCTCACGCAGCACGAAGCTGGTGCCACCCGCTGCCTGGAACTGGTTCACGTCAGCAGAGCCGTTCGGATAGACACGCGCCAGCAGCGGCACCACGGCCGACAGATCGGAGAAGTCGGTCCAGTCGATCAGGATGCCCGCGGCACGCGCCACCGCCACCCAGTGGATCAGGTGGTTGGTGGAACCGCCAGTGGCGAGCAGCGCGACCATTGCGTTGACGATGCAGCGCTCGTCGACCAGGTGACCGATGGGCATGTCGCGGCGCGACGGCAGCAGGTCGAGCACCGTGCCCACGGCTTCGCGGGTCAGGGCCTCGCGCAGCGGCGTGCCCGGGTGAATGAACGCGGCGCCTGGCAGGTGCAGGCCCATGGCTTCCAGCAGCATCTGGTTCGAATTGGCAGTGCCGTAGAAGGTGCAGGTGCCGGGGCTGTGATACGCGGCCTGCTCGGCCTTCAGCAACTCGTCGCGGCCGACCAGGCCTTGCGCCGCCTGCTCACGCACCTTGGCCTTGTCGCCATTCGACAAGCCCGACGCCATCGGACCAGCCGGAATGAACACGCACGGCAGATGGCCGAATTGCAGGGCGCCGATCAGCAGGCCCGGCACGATCTTGTCGCAGATGCCCAGCAGCAGGGCGGCGTCAAACACGTCGTGCGACAGGGCGATGGCCGTGCTCATCGCGATGGTGTCGCGCGAGAACAGGCTGAGCTCCATGCCGGCGTAACCCTGGGTGACGCCGTCGCACATCGCGGGCACGCCGCCGGCCACCTGGACCGTGGCACCGAGTTTCAGCGCGGTTTCACGAATGATTGCGGGATAACCCTCGTAGGGCTGGTGCGCCGACAGCATGTCGTTGTACGCCGTGACGATGCCGATGTTGGGGGCCTTCTCGGCCACCACACGGAATTTGTCAGAGCCCGGCATGCCGGCGAACGCGTGGGCCACATTGGCGCAGCCCATGCGGTCTACCCCGCGAGGGCGACGGCGCATGGCGTCCACACGTTGCAGGTAGGCGCCGCGCAAGGTGGCGCTGCGCTCACGGATGCGCGCGGTGACCGCAGCGACTACAGGGTTCAGAGTGCTCATGGACCGAATGGGTTGGGGTCGTAACCGATTCGGCAATTATCACGTAACTAGGTTACATGGTCAAACCAAGAACATCCCCTGACACGAGGGTTCAGAAGGTCGACAAAGGACTGCCGTCGTCAGCAGCGGCCAGCATGCGCGCCATGTCATCAACCGTGTCGAGGTCTTCCAGCACGCCCGGGTCGTCGAGCTCCAGCGCATGCGCCGGGTAGCGTGCCAGCACGCGGCGGGCGCCGTCGGGGCCGCTCAGGCGCACGAGGTCAGAGTACAGCTCGGCGCTGAAACCCACAGGGTGCCCGCGCCGCCCATGGAACTGCGCAAAACACACCGGATGCTGGCCCAGCTGCGCTGCCACCGCGTTCAGGCTGTCGGGGCGCACGAGCGGCATGTCGCCGGGAAGAATCAGCCAGCCACCGGCACCGGCCCGTGCAGAGACGCCCGCGGCGATTGAGTCTCCCATGCCACCTGCGCCCGGCCCCTGCGGGCCCGTCAGCACGACGATGTCGCGTCGCGCCACCCAGTGCTTGGCGTCGTCTACCAGCGCGGGCGTGGTGACCACCACCACCGGCAAGCCACTGGCAATCGCCCGACCCACGGTTTGTCCCAGCACGGTGGACGTGCCGAAGGGCTCCGCGAGCTTGTGCCGCGGACCGGCATAGCGTGACCCGAGACCAGCGGCCAGAACGATCACGACGGGGGAAGAACTCATGCAGAAAGCCAAAGTGAAGCGTGAGGTTGTAACTAGTTTCAGAGAATGGGTGCGAACCGGCAGCAAACACAGTCGGACGATCACCTAAGGCATTTCCCTCGACCTACACTGCCCCCATGGAAGACCTTGCCCACCTGCGGAAAAGCTATGAGCGTGATGCGCTCGAGGAAGACGCTGCGGCCGACCAGCCGATGCGCCAATTTGAACAATGGTTGCATGAGGCACTGACGGCCAACATCCCCGAGCCCAATGCCATGACGCTGGCGACGGTCGGGCCGGACGGCCGCCCGTCGACCCGCATCGTGCTGATCAAGGGCTCTGACGCCCGCGGCATTGTCTGGTACACCAACTACGACAGCCGCAAGGGTCGCGAGCTGGCTGCCCATCCATTTGCCGCGCTGCAGTTCCACTGGGTGGAGCAGGAGCGCGTGGTTCGCATCGAAGGCCGCGTCGAACGGGTGAGTGACGAGGAATCCGATGCGTATTTCCAGTCACGGCCACTGGATTCTCGCCTCGGAGCCTGGGCCTCGCCACAGAGCCAGGTGATCAGCTCGCGGGCGGTGCTGGTTGCGAATGCCGCCAAGGCCGCAGCGCAGCACGGTCTGCACCCGCCGCGCCCGCCCCACTGGGGTGGCTTCCGGCTGGTGCCAGACACCTGGGAGTTCTGGCAGGGCCGCAAATCCCGGCTGCATGACCGTCTGCGCTACACACTGGCACAGAACGGCCAGTGGCAGCGAGACCGACTGGCCCCCTGAACGAAGCGCCCCACTCTTCGGGGCGCCTCGTCAGATCAGAAGCGCACCCGCACGCCGGCCGTCGCGGCGCGACCCGGCATGGGCGAGAGGTCTCGCACCGTGCGGATGGCGCTGGCGTTGTAGGCCAGCTCATTGCCCAGGTTGTCCAGCTTCAGGAACCAAAGGGCGTCGGCCTGCGCCCAGCGCGTCTGCGTGCTCACGCCCAGGTTGAACAAGTTGGCCGAGGCCGTGGCCACATCGGTCGACGGCACCCGCCCCTGGCGAGCCAGGTGCTTGAAGCCGAGATCGAACTGCCAGCCGCTGTGGCGCAACGCCAGACCCAGTTGAACGCGCATCGGCGCGATGCGCGGCAAGGCCTCGCCGGTGTCGCGCTCAGTGCCGCGGGTAAGGTCGATGCCGGCGGTGCCGTCGAGCTGCCAGGCGCCTGACAGCAAGCGGTGGCGGGCTTCCACTTCCAGGCCGTGCAGCCGCGCTGGCACGCCCTTGAAGACATACTCGGGTGAGCCATCGATTTCTGCGCCACTGGCTGACAGCGCCAGGTAGTTGGCGAACTGCATGTGCCAGAAGTTCACCCGGAAGCTGTCGTCAGGGCCTGCAGCGAACTGCGCCCCCACCTCGGCATGGGTACTGCGTTCCAGACCCAGGGTCGTGTCACCCCGCTCATAGGCAGCCGTGGCCACGTGCTGGCCGTTGGCAAACAGCTCGTAATAGGCGGGAGCCCGCTGGGTGCTGCCCACCGCGGCCGTGAGCGCCCAGCGCGGCGACAGTGCCCAGCGCGCCGAGGCTGAACCACTCATCGGCGTGAACCGGCGGCTGTCGGCGGCGCCAAAGCGCGGCTCGGCCGCATCGGCGGCATCACCGTCCGAGCGCACCGTCACACGCTCGGCACGCAGGCCGAAGCTCAGGGTCAGATCGCCCTGGCGCCACTCCTCCAGCCCGAACACGGCCAGCGACCGGGTACGGGTGGCAGGCACGAAGGCCTCTTCGCCCAGGGCGGAGAAATCCATGCTTTCCGCCTGCAGGCCGACCACGCCCTGCAGCCCGGGCGCCAGCGGCACATGGCGGGCTTCGACGCGCAAGGCATCGCCCGTGCTGCGGAACGTGGTGCCTACCTCGCCGGTGCCCTCCACTTCCTGGTGCTGGTACTTGCTGTGGTCATACCGGACGCTGACCTGCGTGAAAGGGCCCGACAACTGACGACGCTCACCGGCCAGGCTGAACCGGTCCCGCTTCATCTGGATGCCGACGTCGGGCTCGACCGTGACGCCGTAGTCCTGGCGGAAGCTGTCGACCGAGGCGCCGACATAACCTTGGGCATCGGCCCAGGAAGCGCCGACCGCACCACCGTGCGAATCAGATGCCGAGTTGCGGACGCGACGGGTCGGATCGCCGGCGACACCGTCCTCGACGGGCGTGAACAGCGGCACGCGCTGGTCAGACGTCTGCCGACGGAAGCCGTCCACATGCCAGTTCAAACCGTTGCCACCGCCCTCGACCAGGGCGGAGGTGGCGCGCTCGGCGCTGGCACCACCGAGCCGGAGCTCGGCGCGGCCGCCCAGACCGTCGAGCGCACTGACGGGAATGCGGTTGTCCATGGAATTGACTGCACCGCCAGTGGCATTGCCGCCATACAGCAACGCAGCCGGCCCGCGCAGTACTTCAATGCGCTCGAGCACCAGCGGATCCACCGGCACCGCATGGTCGAAGCTGAGGTTGGAGGCGTCGATGGACGCACCACCGTTGTCCATCAAGCGGACGCGGTCACCGTCCAGGCCCCGAATCACAGGGCGATTGGCATTGGGGCCAAAACCGGTGGACGCCACGCCGGGCAGGCCGTCCAGCGTTTCACCCAGCGTGCCGGCGCGGCGCAGCGTCAGCGCGTCACCGGTCAGGGCGGTGCTGGCCTGTACCGGGTCACTGCCCAGGGGATTGCCGGTGACCACCACCTGGGCGGCCGGGCTGGCGGCGGGGGTTGATGGCTTCGCCTGCGTAGGTTCGGCGGCCAGAGCGGCTGGGGCGGAAATGGCAGAAAACGCGCACGCAATGGCAGCAGCAAGCGCCAGGGAATGAGGAGCAAACATGTATGGAACCGATTCAGATGGGGTGTGCCGACGTGCGGCGCGCAGCAAGCAATGCAGCAAGCAACACAACACGACGCGGCGGAACGCTTGGCGCCAAGGGCCTGGAGTGGCAGCAAGGGCAAGCAATCCGGCTGTCAGAAGCCGGGTGACAACGGGGAATCAGACCGTTGTCGGGGGGCCCCGGGCGAGGTAGCCCGCGATGAACCGCGAAGGCAGCGCCGCCAGTGGTGCGGGCGCCGGCACGAGGTGGGCGAAGGCGAACACCGCCAACTCGGGTGCAGGCCCGCCGAGGGCGTCGGCCCACAGCAATTGATCCAGCAGCCGACAGTCCGCGCTGGCGGCCTGGTGTTGCCAGCGGTCAGACGCACTGGCGGCGTCGGTCTCGGCCGCCGGCGCGCCCGCAGTGGCTGAAGCAACTGCAGCAGGCAAGGCCAGCCCGCGGGCATGCACCAGGTGGTGGATGCCGCCCAGCCCCTGCGCCAGCAGCAGCACGGCCACCAGCCAGCCTGCACACCGCAGGCTGAGTGGTTGTCCGGAGCGCCAGCGCGAAAGGCTCATGGCTTCAATCGGATGCGCGGGCGAGGCGCGCGAAGGTCTGGCGGAACTTGGCCACCTTCGGGGCCACCACGAACGCGCAATACCCTTGGCCAGGGTGATTGGCGAAGTAGTGCTGGTGGTAGTCCTCGGCCTTGCTGTAGTTGTCCAGCGGCAGCACTTCGGTCACCACCCGGCCGCCCGCAGCGGCATCGGCCTCGGCCAGCACCTCGCGGATCACGGCTTCGTCAGCCAGGTCGTCAAAGTAGATGCCGGAGCGGTACTGGGTGCCCACGTCATTGCCCTGGCGGTTCAGGCTGGTGGCGTCGTGCACCACGAAGAAGATCTCCAGCACGTCCCGCAAACTGATCTCGGCGGTGTCGAAGGTCACCCGCACGACTTCGTTGTGGCCGGTCTGGCCGGTGCACACCTGCTCGTAGCTGGGGTTGTTGACATGGCCGTTCGAGTAACCCGACTCCACGGCCACCACGCCGCGAACCTGCTCGTAAACGGCCTCAGTGCACCAGAAGCAGCCGCCGCCGAGGGTGATGGTGTGTGTCTGCATGCGTGTTGCCTTGGTCATTGCTCGATATCAAGAGTGTGCCTGAGCTTACTGGGTTCCCAGACCGAGCTGGGCGCGGGGCGTCCAGCCGGGTTCGGTGTCACCGGCCGGGCGCAGGCGCGGCGCGGCTAGGAACACCCGCTCGTTCGGCAGCCCCAGCGCGATCACCGCGTCGCGCACGGCAATGCCGCGTTGCAGCGCGAGCTCACGGGCCACATCGGAGTTGACCACATGACTGGCTTTCAGGCGCGCCGTCATCTCTTCCACCGGCAGGTCCTTCAGCAAGCCGACCACGTTGCGCGGCTTGTCAGGCATGGGCGTGTCTGCATAAAGGCGCTTGACCAAGGTCAGGCGTTGCGCGGCGGTCAGCGCCGGCAAGGGGGCACCTGCGGCCTGGCCCGCGCCCGCGGCTTCCTTGCGCTGCAGCGCCAGCAGGCGGTCTTCCAGCCAGGCGTCCTGGATGGCTTGCCGCTCCTGTTCGACGTCAACTGCGCCGGTGATGGTGAGCTTGAGGGCCGGACGATCGGCGAGCGCCTCGCCGACGCGGCCGATGACCGTCTTGGCGGAATCAGACAGGCGCACAGCCCCCGGCTCGAAGGCCACCACGCTCAGGTCTTCCCCCTGCCCGCCTGACAACAAGGCGAAGGGCGAGGTGATGGCCTTGCCCAGCAGGTTGACCAGCACCTTCACCACCAGGCTGCCCACGCTGAACTGCGGGTCGTTCACCGATCCGCCAATCGGCAGGTTCAGGTCAATCACGCCGTTGCGGTCTTTCAGCAGCGCCACAGCCAGTTGCACCGGCAGACGCGTCGCATCGGGGCTGTCGATGCGCTCACCGAAGGTCAACTGGTTCAGGATGATCTGGTTGGAAGCGGTGAGCTGGCCGTCGGGTTGGATCCGGTAAGCCAGGGCCATGGTCAGCTTGCCGCGCTCGATGGCGTAACCGGCGTACTTGCCGGCGTAGGGCGACAGCGGCGCCAACTCGAGATCTGTCGCCTTGGCCTTCACGTCCAGCGCCAAGGGCCGGGCCGTGGGGTTCAAGGTGCCTTGAATGTCCAGGCCCCCGGTGCCGGCGACCTTGCCCTTCAAGGCCAGGTTGGCCAACTCGCCCGAGCCACTGCGGAACGCACCCAGCGTGCCCGACAAGGCGCGGATGTCGGCGCTGTAGTTCGGGCGGATGAAGCGGTCGGTGAAATCAATGCGGCTGTCGATCAGGCGCACGCCGGCGATGTCGATCTCGACGGGCAGGTCGTTGGAGGGCGCGGTTGCGGTGGTGGCAGCGGTGGTAGCTGCCGCGCTGGCCGGCGGCGTGGACACGGCCGAAGCTGCAGCCGACGTGCCGGTAGCGGGCACGGTCGATGCGACGGCCGATGCAACTGCCGATGCGGCGGCTGGGGGTGCAGCGGGCGCCGCCAGATCACGCAGATTCAGATGCCCCTGCTCCGTGACCAGCAAGCTGGCGTACAGATGGTCAAGAACCACCTCGCCCAGCTTGATGCGGGGCCGGCTGCCCGGGGTCATCACCACCGACAGGCCCGGCAAGGCCAGCGAATTCCAGCTCAGCAAAGGCTCTGAGTGAACCACCTTGCCCTGACGGCCATGCACGTCCAGGTCCGCCAGGCGGGCATCACCCTGAACGGTCAGCCGCATGCCATCGGCAGCCTGCTGCCAGCGTACATCGCCCTGCCAACCCAGCGCACCACGCAGCAAGGCCACCGGCATCGCATCACCGGCATAAACAGCCAACGGCGCAAGCGGCAGGCGGTCCAGGCGGGTCTTGCCCTGGAAAGACAGGGGCAATAAGCCAGCGCGTCCCTTGACCGACACCGCGCCCCAACCGCTACGCGGCTGGCCAGGCTGGCCGAGCTTCGCATCCAGGCTGAGGCCAACCAGCGACTGCGGTGCAGCGGGCCATTGCACGCCGTCGAGCGACAGCTGCAGGGCATCCAGCTCCAGGGCCACCGGAGCATCAGCGCCCGGCAAGGTGTCTTGCCAGGCGAGTTTGCCGCCCGCGACACGCGCCTGATTCAAACGAACCTGCCAAGCCGGCGCGCCCGACGCGGCTTGAGCCACAGGCGGGCTCGGCGGCGCATTGGTCGTCGCGCCCTTGTCCGGCGCAGGCAACACCCACTGCGCCAGATTGAGCTGCCCCGCAGCATCGCGCACGAGCCTGAGCGCCGGTTGCTGCCAGTTCACTTCCTGCAGGCTCACGACGCGGCGCGCCAGATCAATACGCGCATCCTTCACCGACAGGCTGCGCCAGGTCACCTCCGGCGACGCCGATGCCGTGGCGGCGGGCCAACTGCCCGCACGCAACTGGTCAACCGAGAAGGTGCGCACCAGCACCTCGGGCAATTCGGCACCCGGCAAGCCCTTCCAGTTGGCTTGAACGTCCAGCGAAACATCGCCGTCCAAGCGCGCCTGCACCGCTTGCTGCAGGTATGGCCGGAAGAGCGACAACGCCCAGCGCTCCGCCTGCAGTTGCGCTTCGCCGCCATCAACACTGGCCTTGGCTGAGAGCTGGAAGCTGGCCGAAGTGGCTGGCGCTGGTGCAGCCTTCTCCGTTGTCAGTGCAGTCGCGGCGGTGGTTTTCACAGGAGGCTTCGCCGGCGGCTTCACCTGCGTCGTCGCGAGAGCGTTATTCACCTTGCCATCCAGCGCCGACAACTGCCCGGCCAGCGCCAGCGTCGCAGCGGCTGCATCCGGCTTCAAGGGCCAGCTCAGGTTCGCCACATCCAGGCTCAGGCCACTCGACAGCAAGGCCGCGCCCGGGCGGGTGGTGGCATCACGCCAGGCCACCTCGCCGTCACGCAGCTGAAACTCGCGCAAGCTGAGCTTCCAGGCGGCTTCATCAGGGGCGACCGGCGCATCCTTGGGCGCGCGAGGCGAGGCGGCAGGCTTGGGTTCGCTGCTGGCCACGGGCAGCCCTGCGAAGCGGCCATTGGCGAGGCGATCCAGCGTCAGGCGCGGGCCGTCGAGCGATACCCGGCCCAGCGCCAACTCACGGCGAAAGACCTGCAGGTCATCCAGGTGCACCTGCAACAAGCGCCAGTCGGCCAGCGGCTGCCCACCGGCGCCCACCAGGGCGGGCTGAGCGACAGACACGTCGCCCTTCAGGCCCACGCGCGGCGCGCCACCGGCCGGCAAGGCGAAGCCGAGCGTCAAGTCCAACGCCAGTTGGCCAGCCGTCGGGCGCACGGGCAAGCCGGCTGGCAGGTAAGGCAGCCACTGCGCCAGGTCAATCTGGCCAGTCTTCAGGCGCAGCTCGCCAGGCTCACCGGGCGCAAACGGGGCCGCAGAGGCGGAGGTGTTCACGGCGGTGCCGTCCAGCACGAAGTTCAGCTGCGGCTGCACCTTCACCTTCACGTCCGCGTCATCCAGATTGGCCATGAACGGCAGGCCGACGCGAATGTCCGAGACCACATGCGTGCGCTTGACCGGTTCATCGACGAACTCGATGTTCGCGTTGTCGACTTCGACGTTGTAGAGCGCAAAGCGCGGCGGCGGGGTCTTGGGGTCCGACTTGGTCGAGGCGGACGCGTCCTGCACGCGCTTGATCACATCGTCGATGTCGTAATGGCCATCGGCGGTGCGCACCAGCCGCAACTTCAGGCCCGCCAGCTGCACCGCATCCATGATCGGCGCCGCGCGAACGATCGACCGCCAGTTGGCGCTGACGCTGAGCGACGCCCACTGCAGCGTCGGGGGCTGCCCCGCCGTGGCCGAAGCCACTTCGACGTCATTGAGCTGCGCAGTCAGGCTCCAGGGGTGGATATTGACCGACCCCACGGTGACGGTGCGGCCGCTGAAGGCGGACAGCTCCGACGACAGCGCCTTGCGCACCAGCGGCGGCGCCACCAGCCAGAGCAGACCCACGATCAGGGCCAGGGTGCCCAGCAACCACTTGGCAGCACGACGGCCACGCGAAGGAGAGACACGGACAGGTTCGGCAGCAACAGACTCGGACATCGACAAACGCACTCAGACAGTTATCAACAAACAACGTTCAACGGCTCGTCATGAACGACGAAGCCCCTCGACGCCGTTGCCGACGCGAGGGGCCTGTGGGTGGCATGACGCCGCCCTGCGGAGATCCGGAGAATGAAGTCCGGGGCTCCAAAGGCGCTGGTATGGCGCCTGGTGGGTTGCCTTGCAGAGAAGGCATCTCGAAGATAGACCTCTGGCGCCGGCACCGCAAGCATTTCCCGACAGAAACCGTGACGTGCTCATGGTTTGCGTGTCGGCAATGGCACGCATTGCGCCAGCGCAGCCCCCGGACACGCACCAGCCGCCCGGAGCGCTCAACCCGCCATCAGCTTGTCGAACAGCGTGTGCATGCGCGCATCCACATCGGCATCCATCTTGATCGTGCGACCCCACTCCCGGCTGGTTTCACCCGGCCACTTGTTGGTGGCATCCAGGCCCATCTTGCCGCCCAGCCCGCTCACCGGTGACGCGAAATCAAGGTAGTCGATGGGGGTGGAATCAACCAGCGTGGTGTCACGCACCGGGTCCATCCGGGTGGTGATGGCCCAGATCACTTCCTTCCAGTCGCGGATGTTCACGTCGTCGTCCACCACCACGATGAACTTCGTGTACATGAACTGCCGCAGGAAACTCCAGAGACCGAACATCAGCCGCTTGGCATGACCGGGGTAGCTCTTGCGGATGGAGATGACCGCCATCCGGTAGCTGCAACCTTCAGGCGGCAGGTAGAAGTCAACGATCTCCGGAAACTGCTTTTGCAGGATGGGCACGAACACTTCATTGAGTGCAACGCCCAGCACGGCCGGCTCGTCCGGCGGCTTGCCGGTATAGGTCGAGTGGTAGATCGGATCACGGCGGTGCGTCAGGCGGCTGACTTCAAACACCGGGAACCAGTCCTGCTCGTTGTAATAGCCGGTGTGGTCGCCGTAAGGCCCTTCCAGTGCATGGAGGTAGCCGCCGACTTCCTTCAGCGGCACGCCGTGCTCGCTGACGCCGGTGTATCCGGCCGGCGCGGGCGGAATGTGGCCTTCCAGCACCATCTCCGAGCGGGCGGGCACCTGCAACTTCAGGTCGCCCTCCCCCACGCTGGCCTCGGCCAGTTCGGTGCGGCCACCGCGCAGCAGGCCGGCAAACTGATATTCACTGAGCGTGTCCGGCACCGGGGTGACGGCGCCCAGGGTGGTTGCCGGGTCAGCCCCCAAGGCGACGGCGATCGGGAACGGCTGCCCCGGGTTCACGCGGCCGAAGTCGCGAAAATCCAGCGCGCCGCCCCGGTGCGCCAGCCAACGCATGATCAACTGGCGCGGCCCGATGACCTGCTGGCGATAGATACCCAGGTTCTGACGCAGGCGCGGCTGCGGCACCTTCCTCGGCCCGCGCGTGATGACCAGGCCCCAGGTCAACAGCGGTGCCGCGTCACCAGGCCAGCAGAACTGGATCGGCCATTTGGCGAGGTCGATGTCACGCCCTTCCAGCACCACTTCCTGGCAAGGCGCGTTGCTGACGAGGGCGGGTTTCATGTCCCACACCGCCTTGGCCATGTCCCACAACTTGCCGGCCTCGCGCAGCGACTTCGGCGGCTCGGGCTCCTTCAAGGCTGCCAACAAGCGACCTACTTCACGCAATTCAGAGACTTCTGAAGCGCCCATGCCCAGCGCCACGCGGCGCGGCGTGCCGAACAGATTCGCCAGCACGGGCACGGTGTGCCCGGTCGGACGCTCGAACAGCAAGGCCGGCCCGCCTGCCTGCAGCACCCTGTCAGACAGGGCGGTCATCTCAAGGCGTGGCGACACCGAATCAGTCACTCGACGCAGCTCGCCCATGCGCTCCAGCCCCTGGATGAACTCGCGAAGATCCCGATATTTCATATCAAAAAGTAGTTAAGAGGCAAAGCCTTATGCTTGACCGGTTATTTCGAGCCTACCTACAATCCGGCTCAACGTTCTAGATACGGGTTTACCCGCGCCACGTAGTTCGGCGCAGTGACAGGGAAACCATCCCGCTTCTGCCGTGCTTTCCGAGTGCCTCGCACCGATTCACACCACGGCAGCCGATTATCACCACCCCAGGTTTGTACGCAGGCGCCTCGCCAGCAAGACCGCACCGGGTGGTGGCCCGAAGAAAGGAAACGCATGTCCGAGTCCACTTGGTGGCAGCGCATGACCGCAGCCACACGCCAGTCCGCCGGGATCTTCCTGCGCGACGTCGGCCACGGCCTGCTGGATGTCAGCCACAACATGCTCGCGCTGCTGGGTTTGCTGGTGGTGGCCACGGTGCTGTTCACCGCCGGCCGCGCAGACCTGCGCCAGTCGATGGAGCGGCAAGCCCTGGGCTGGCTGCAGGAGCGGCACGCCGAAACGCAGGAGCCCGCCGATTACGTGGCGATGCCGGATGATCCGGACGCCACCAACCTGGCCAAGGCCTTGGCCACCGACCCGGCCACGTTGAGCCGCCAGCAGTCGGCCGTCGCCACCTGGCTGTCGCGCCGCTATCACGTGGCCGCCGAACCGGTGGCCCGGCTGGTGCAGGAAGCCTGGCATGTCGGCCAGCGCGCCGGGCTCGATCCGACCCTGATCCTGGCCATCGTCGCCATCGAATCCAGCTTCAACCCGTTTGCGCAGAGCCCGGTGGGCGCCCAGGGCCTGATGCAGGTGATGACCCGGGTGCACAACGACAAGTACGAAGCGTTTGGCGGCAAGCTCACGGCGTTTGATCCGGTGACCAACCTGCGCGTGGGTGTGCAGGTGCTGCGTGAATGCATCACCCGCGCCGGCGGCCTGGAAGCCGGCCTGCGCTTTTATGTGGGCGCAGCCAACATGGACAACGACGGCGGTTATGCCTCCAAGGTGCTGGCCGAGCAGCAGTTCCTGGTCCGCGTTGCCGCAGGCCACGCCGTGCCTGTGACCGTCTCCACCCCGGCCTACACCGCGCCGGCAGCCGCAGCGGCACCGACGCCCAACTCGGGCGCTGCGTCGCAAGTGCCCCCGACCGAAGCTGCACCGACTGTCCAGCGCGAGCAGGTTGCGCTGGCGCACTGAGCCCGGCTGTGCGGTCTGACCGCCCTGGCAGCGCTGACAGGCCATTGCGGCCCTCAGCGTTGACCATCAACCGGCCACAAACCGGTACACTTGAGCCCACGCGCGACTGGCGATAACGCGACGGCCCGAACAAGGGCAGTCGTCGAGGTGGATCACCACCGGGAAGCGCGGGGCTGCTGAACAAGCAGCGTTATCAAAGCCGTTCGCCTGGGCACCCTGTCCCCGTCATGATCTGCATGCCGGGCGCACAGGCCCATCCGCCCCGACCAGAAGGAAATTCCATGTTTGACCGTTCCCAATCGACGATCGCCAACGTCGACCCCGAGCTGTTCGCCGCCATCCAGGCTGAAAACCAGCGCCAGGAAGAGCACATCGAACTGATTGCCTCGGAAAACTACACCTCGCCAGCCGTGATGGCCGTGCAGGGGAGCCAGCTGACGAACAAGTACGCAGAAGGCTACCCGGGCAAGCGTTACTACGGCGGCTGCGAAAACGTCGACGTGGTTGAGCAACTCGCCATCGACCGCGTGAAGCAACTGTTTGGCGCCAATTTCGCCAACGTGCAGCCGAACTCCGGCTCGCAAGCCAACCAGGCCGTGTTCTTCGGCCTGCTGCAGCCCGGCGACACCATCATGGGCATGAGCCTGGCCGAAGGCGGCCACCTGACCCACGGCATGCCGCTGAACATGAGCGGCAAGTGGTTCAACGTGGTGAGCTATGGCCTCGACGCCAATGAAGCCATCGACTACGACGCCATGGAAGCCCTGGCCCGTGAACGTCGCCCCAAGCTGATCATCGCTGGTGCTTCGGCCTACGCCCTGCGCATCGACTTCGAGCGCTTCTCGAAGATCGCCAAGGAAATCGGCGCCTACTTCATGGTCGACATGGCGCACTACGCCGGCCTGATCGCTGCAGGCGTCTACCCGAACCCGGTGCCATTCGCTGACGTGGTCACCTCGACCACCCACAAGAGCCTGCGCGGCCCGCGTGGCGGCATCATCCTGATGAATGACGAGGCGATCGCAAAGAAGATCAACTCGGCGATCTTCCCCGGCATCCAGGGTGGCCCGCTGATGCACGTCATCGGCGGCAAGGCCGTCGCGTTCAAGGAAGCCCTGAGCCCCGAGTTCAAGGCGTACCAGGAACAGGTCGTGAAGAACGCGAAGGTGCTGGCCGAAACCCTGATCGCGCGCGGTCTGCGCATCGTGTCGGGCCGTACCGAAAGCCACGTCATGCTGGTGGACCTGCGTCCCAAGGGTCTGACTGGCAAGGAAGCCGAGGCCATCCTGGGCGCCGCCCACATGACCTGCAACAAGAACGGCATCCCGAACGATCCGCAGAAGCCTATGGTCACCAGCGGCATCCGCCTGGGCACCCCGGCCATGACCACCCGCGGTTTCAAGGAAGAACAGGCACGTGCCACGGCACACCTGATCGCCGACGTGCTGGACAACCCGCACGACGAAGGCAACCTGGCCACTGTGCGCGCCAAGGTGTCGGCCCTGACGCGTGACTTCCCGGTTTACCGTTGAGTCCGCAGCCGGCGTGACCGCCGGCCGATAGCCCACCACAGGCCCGCAGGTCCATTGCCTGCGGGCCTGTGGCGCATTGAACGCCCTTCCCCACATTGATCGGTACCCGCCATGCGCTGCCCCTACTGCAGTCACGATGAAACCCAGGTTGTCGAGACCCGCGAGTCCGACGAAGGCGATGTGGTTCGGCGTCGGCGCCGATGCAGCAAATGCGAGAAGCGCTTCACCACGTATGAGCGCGCGGAAATCGCCTTGCCGGCCGTGGTCAAGCGTGGCGGTGCCCGGGTGGAGTTTGACCCCGCCAAGCTGCGCGCCTCGATGACCCTGGCCCTGCGCAAGCGCCAGGTGAGCATCGAGCAGATCGATGCCGCGATCGAGCGCATCCAGGAAAAGCTGCTGGCCAGCGGCCTGCGCGAAGTACCCTCCACCCGCGTGGGCGAGTTGGTGATGCGTGAACTCAAGCGCCTCGACAAGGTGGCCTACGTGCGCTTTGCCTCGGTGTACCGCAGCTTCGAAGACGTTGACGAGTTCAGCCGACTGATCAAGGAAATCTGAGCCTGGGGTGGTTTGGGCAGTGAAACAGCTCGCCAGCCTTCAGCGCCAGCAGTCTTTCACGGCCCACCGCGCGGTGGCGCCGACGCCCTTTTCACCCAGGTCGGACAGGGTGAGCGTGCCGCAATTTGCATCGGCGACCACGGGCTCGGCCAGTATCAAGAAGGTGTGCGGATCATCTGCCGGGATCACAACGCTCAACCGGTGATGAGCGACGCTGCCCGGTGATCCGGCCGGCGCCGTCATCAGGCCCGAGGACGGCAGGTAGGCGGCTTCGTTGGCGCCGGCATAGCTGTTCTTCGCAGCGTGGAAGCGCTGCAGGTAATGCACCACCTGCATCATCACGGCCTGGGCATCGCTGCGGCGGGCTCTGGCCACATGGTCCAGATACGCTGGAAGCGCCAGGCTGCCAAGCACGCCAATGATGGCCAACACAGCCAGCAGCTCCAGCAGGCTGAAGCCGCGAATCAGCCGCTTGGTCGGTCTGCAGTGCAGGCATGCCATGGGGGGCGCGTCGAAGGGTTGGCATCAACGCGGCTGCGGCGGCTGCAGCAAGGGGCGCCATACGCGGTCCACGATGCGCCGCACTTCACCACCGCACTGGCCCTCACACGGAATGCAGAGCGGCGTGACGGCACCACCCGGGCTGACGCGGCGCACCAGATGAAAACCTGGCGCACACACCCCGCCCGAGTCAGGTGGACGGCGTTCAGCCGTGCGTGCATCGCCCTCCCCCACCCGCACCGACTCCGACTGCAGCAAGCCCCAGCCGTCCACGCTGCTGACCACTGCGGCCACGCCTGAAACGTCAGTGGCATTCACCAAGCCGTCGCCGTTGGTATCGAGGGCTGGCGCCTGTGGCGCCCCGCCGGTGGAGACCGACAGCAGGAACGCCATGCCTTCAGCAGGCCTGCTCTCACAGGGCAAGGCCACTTGCCCCGGGCGCACGACGTTCAACAACACCTTCGACAGCACCCGTTGAGGCGTGTGCAGCAAGCGCCAGCCCGGCAGGCCCTCGAGGTCCAGCACCCAGCCCGCCTGCCGCGTCCAGTCAACAGCCTGAGAACTCACGCGGCGATACACCTGGCCGGACATCAACTCAGGCCCGCCCAGTTGCTGCACTTGAAGATTGCTGCGCGTGCGGGGCTGGAATGGTCCGGAGCTGCCCGGTGAGGCCGGCGGCCCCGTCAGCGCCTGGTCGGGTGTCGGGTCCCAGACGCCGTACAAGCTTTGCAATGAGGTATCCAGCGCATCCGTGGCGGTGATCAAGCGGCCTGAGCCAAACACCACCATCCGGCCACCGCCGGTGTGCGGCACGAGCACCGGTGCTGCGGTGATCGACTGGCTGACGCCTGCCGATTGAAACAACGGTCGGCCCTCCAGGCCCACACGCCAACGCGTCGGCCCGCCCGCGGCCAGATCGAAGCGCCAGAGTTGCCCCTCCAGATCGCCTGCATAGATGGCAATCACCTCCCCCGCAGTGTCACGCAGCAACTGCACGCCCATCAAACCATTGCCCTGCCCACCCGGAACAACCAGGCGATGGACCTCGGCCGGCCGCTCCAGGTTGACCGCCAGCAAGGCGGCCTGCCCACCTGGACTGGCGGCGCCGTTGCCAAAGAAGGCAAACCAGCCTGCACCCTGAACGTGCCCAACCCTGACTGGCGTGGTGACATGCCCAAGATCAGGATCATTGCTCAGGTCGAACACCACCTGATTCGCGGTCGGCGGGTTGCCGTTTGACGGGAGCTTCAGACCAAACACCGACCGACCACCGCCGCCCATGCTGCCCAGCACCAGCGTTTCCCAGCGCCCGGACAGCCAGGCCTGCGCCTCGGTCAGCGGGCCATCCACACCCAGGTGATGGGGCTGAGCTTCGGTGCCGTAAGCCGTGCTCAGCCAACCCGACAACCAGGGCCACGCGCCGGCCGGCACATAGGCCATCACCTCGTCGCCGGTCGCACCGTTCACCAGATGGAACATGCCGTCATTGCTGCCGAAACCCACACTGCCGCTCGCCGACGATGCCGCTCGTTCGGCCAGGTAAACGGGATAGGCCGCCGCTGCAGCGCGGTCGCTCAAGGCCTGGTAGCCCATGTCCACCGCTTGGTTGATCACAAGGGGCGGCGCATTGACGACGCCACCGATGGGCTGCGCTTGCAGGCTGCGCCAGCCGGCCGCGAGCTCGGGCGGCACGCCGCCGCCACGGACCAGGCTCACTACGCTGGCAGAGCCCAGGTAAGCACGGGCAAGGTCGTCAAGATCATGCCAGTTGAAGGCCACGCCAGTGCCCCGCCGTGTGTGCCAGGTGAATACGCGGCGCTGCGTTTCGCCTGTCGCCTGCAATGAGCAGCGCAACTGATCCGCCGCTGACCACTTGGGCGGCACGTCAGGCGCGTTGCCCTGCAGTGCCGCCGCATCCACCAGGCGCACGTCGCCTGACCATCGGCCTGGCTCGAACATCGCCTGAACCCAGGAGAGGTCAGCGCCTGCCCCGGCGGAGTAAGCCACTTGTGAAGACATCACCTGGGCCGGTGTGCTCGCCCGCAACAACACGCTGTCGAGCGCCGCCGACAAGCCCTCGGCGGTGGTGGCCGGATGAAAGTCGCCGGCGGTATTGACCGCGGCATGCCAGAGATCATCAATGCGCGCTGCCGTGTTCTGACGCGGGTCAGGCCAATTCAACGCGCCTTGCGCCAGACGACGCAGGGTGTCGCGGCGCTGCTCATCGGTCGCGGCGGGCAAGGTGCCTTGCACCCCGAGCCCGATGGCAAAGGTGTTCAGGTGCTGCCAGAAGGCAATGTCGCTGCCGCCGGGGCGGAGCAGGTTGGGCAGCCCGGGCTGCAGGTCTTCCACGAAGTCCCGCATGACCACGTCGGCCAGGGTGTCAGCAAGCGCTGGCGCGCTGTCAAGGTAGGGCCGGCGGGCGAGGTAACGCGTCTGCCGCCAGCCGCCAGGGTTGGACAGGGCATGGTCCGGCCCATCCTTGCCGTCGACATCGCCGGCGCCCACGTAGAAGTCGTTGTAATACCCGTCCGTCAGGATGACGTTGGCTGAGCGCCGGCAACCGGCAGCCGGTGCTGACGCATCACCATCGTCATTCAACCAGGCGCTGTTCGTGCCTGTCTGGCGGAAGTACTGCCCGACGGCCTCCACGGCGCTGCGCATCGGGGTGGTGGGCCACGACTGCACCGCCTGCAGCCCGGCCAGCACACGCCCCAGATGGTCGCTGGTCAGAGGAAGCACCGGCTGCTGCGCCACCGCCCCGGGCTGCAACAAACCCTGGCTGCCGTTCATCTGGCTCCAGCCGAGCCGCAGGCGCCCTTGGTATTGCACAAGCGCCTCCGACAAGGCGGCCTTGGTGAGGGCCTCGCGCGTGCGGTGGTAGGTGAACCAGTTGGCGAAGTTCTGCCGCTCTTCAGCTTGGGTGCAGCGGCTGGCGAGGCAGTCAGCTCGACCGGGGGCTTTGACGACCGGCGCATGTTCACCATCGACATTCACATCGAATCGACGGTAGGCGTTGGCCAAGGTCGGGTCTGCACCGGCCTGCAGGCGATAGACCAGGCCCGGGCTGAAGAGCTGTGTGCCGGCACTGCAGAGGTGGCTCGCCGCACACCAGGTCGCATCGATGACCAAGGTACCGGTGAGGTTGAAGACCGCGCTGGCGTTCGCCACATCCCAGGGCGCTTTGTCGGCAGAAAAGGCTGGACGGCGCGCTCCGCCGCTGCCGGTCACCCAAGGCAGGTAGCGACGATCAGGGTTGTAGAAAAGCGCATTCACGTCCGGCGAGCGGAACTGCCTCTGGAAAATGGCGTCATCGTCGGCCGTGACGTGTTTGGCAGCGCTCACCACCCCGTCGAGATAGCCCGCAGGGCCGCGACCGAGCTTGCGCGGATCAGCTGGAAAACCCGCCAGCCAGTAGCGGGTGCAGGACGGCCCGCAGGGCGCCGTGCCGTTGAGCGTCACAGCCGCCCCATTGACCGGAAATGGCCCCTCCGGCATGAAGTCCGCGAGCATCGAACCGGAGTCGTCCAGTGTGAACATGACATTCGGGCTCGGTGCGGGTGGCGCCGGCTGAAGCAGCGGCTGCTGGGCCGGCAACAAGTCGGCCGCTGCAGCCATGGGCGCAAATGACAAGCCCAATCCAAGATGGAAAGTCAGACGCCAACACAAGCGCAGGGCCTGGTCGCCAAGCGTCGTCACGGGGTCCGCAGGCAGGCGCGAGCGGGATTCGGAAAAGAACAGAGGCATTCGCGTGCTCCGTGGCAATGGCAGGAACATCAGGGCTCAATCGGCGCCAGCAGCACGGTCGACTGCGACCACGCGGCTGCTCCGAGGCGGGTGCGACCAAGCGCGTCGGGTTGATAGTTTTGGCTGAACCCGCGCGCCGTCACATCGACCACCTCACCGCCCCCGGGTAGCACTCGCCGCTCGGCCAGGCACTGAGGCAGGTAGGCGGGAGCAGCGGCGCCCGACAGGAGCTCGGCGGGCACGGTTGCTGCCAGCACCATCGACCCGGACCAGGCATCAAATCGCTCCCAGAGCGCGCCGGTATCAAGTGGCTCATGCACCGTGACAGCGGGGTTGGGCTGAAGCAATTGGCGCTCGCACCAGCGCAATGCCAACTCGGCAGCCTGCTGTGCCTGCAGCTGTATGCGCATGCCCGACGCGACGCTGTCGACGCCCTGCGCCGCGCGCATCACAGCCATGGCTGTCAAGCTGATCAAGGCCAGCATCACCAGTGACACGATCAGGGCTACACCCTGCTGGGGGGCAGCAAGGCTGCGCGACGGGCGCCGGCTCACAAGCTGCTCCCGACCCGGTTGTGGAGCAGCACCGTGGTGGTGAAGGCCCGGTAGAGGCGCCGATCAGTTGGCTGCACGGCGGCGCCGAAGGGGTCGCAGCCGCTGTAGGACTGCGGCACGCCGGCCAGCAGGTCGTCCTCACTGCGAATGACCAGGCAGGCGCGAACGGCCAGCACCTTGCCCCACGCACCGTCAGCGTTCACCTGCGCTGCAGAGGCGTAATACAGCACACGGCCCAGCGTCAGTTCGCCAGACCCGGACGATGACCCGTCCCCAGGCGAAGGCGCAGCGTCAACGTCAGGCCCGACGCCGTACAGCAACCGCAAGTCGCTCACGTGCTCCACCAGCATCTGCGCGCCGGTATTGCCCGGGCCCAGGCATTTCAAGCCACCATCCTCAACGTACAAGCGGCTGTAAGACAGATACAGCGGATTGCCGCTGCCGTCGGAGTCAGGCAAGCGATTGCCCAGGCAATCCAGCGGCCGGCCGTCAGAGGCCAGGCTGTTGCGAAGATCTGCCTGGAAGACGATCGCCAAAGCGTCGGGACCGTTGCCACCGCGGCAGCTGAGCTGGTCGATGCTGTCAGCCGGTCGGACGAACAGGTTGTCGCACCCCTTGATGGCGAGCCCCGTGCGGCGGCGAGCCAGTCGGCCGTCCGGCCCCACCGACCAAGGCACGCTGTACCCGGCGGGGGCCAGCTGGGCCCGCAGGATGCCGAACGCCACAGAAGCGTCTTCGGTCATCTGCATCGTCGCGCGGGCCACGCGGCCGGTGGAGGCTGCAGCCAGCGTGACGCCGTACAGCGCACCCAGCAACACCAGGCTGACCACCAAGGACACCAGCATGTCGACCAGGGTGAAACCGCCGCAGTCTCGTTTCACAACGCCACCCTGAAGCTCAGGCACCGCACCTGCGGTTCGGCATTCACCAGATCTGGCGGGCACTCCAACTGGCCGACAAGAGCCAAACCTCGTTGCGCGGCACCCGCCAGCGTCGACGGATCACGCCACATCACCCAGATGTAGGCGGCCTGCCCGGAGGCCACCACGCGGATGGCGCCTGCGCCTTGCGGCAAGGCATCAAACAGGGCCTTCCGCCACTGCGCCAGATCCTGTGCAGACAACTCGGCGGCGGTGCATGCCCTGGCCTCCTGACAAGCTGAGGGCGCATCGGGTGCATCGCGCTGAAGGCTGCTCACCTTCAGTTGATAGCTGCCGAGGTGCGCAGCGCCGGCATTGGCGCGCATGCGATCAGCGATGTCCGCGGCCAGCAGCACTGCCAGCGCTCGGTACTCGCTCGCTTTGGCCTGCCCCGATGCCGACGCCAGCAAGCCCGCCAGAGACATCACGCCCAGCGATGTCACCAGCAGGGCCGCCAGGGTTTCAATCAAGGAAAAACCGCCGGATGAGCACCGTGGCCCACCAGGGAGCGAGAGAGCATGGCCGGAACCCGGCTCCATCAGCTCGCGCATTCAGCCTCCGCCGTCACACGGGCCCGTCCGGGCTTGTTGATGCAGACCGTCTGGCTGCCGTCGACCGCGGCATCGACACGCGCGGCGCCCAACGGCAGAAAGCGCAAACGGGACGCAGCGGTGAGTGAAATGCCCGAAGCCTCGAACGACACTGACCGCACCGTGCCCAGCACCGGCCCGTCTTGAGGCCCGGCCTGGTGCACCTTGATCAACAGGTCATTCGCGCTCATGTCGCCGCGGCTGTCGCGGTCCACGAACATCAGCCAGCCGCCGCTCCAGTCGCGGCCGCTGCGCATGCAGCGTGCCGGGGCGGCGCCAAGCGCCGGATCACGCGCGCACAAGGAGACTACTTCGCCACGCTGCAAAGCCTCACGCCGGGCCTGCTGTATCGCAGAGCGGAACTCGGCCACCTGGCTTTCCACGGCCCGGCGAGAGAGCTGTCTTTGCCACGATGGCCACGCCGCGCCTGCCAGAATTGACAGCACCAGCAGGGTGATCAACAGCTCGATGAGGGTATAGCCCCGGATGCCAACCGGTGTGACAAGGCAACGCGGTGTTTGGTGCATGGTCCAGCCTGTGAGACGCCACGACGAGAACTGCTTCGCTACTGCCAGCGCCCGATTCTTCGTACCCACCCCCTGCAGAACATCCCTCATGCGGGGGAAAATCGACAACGTTGCGCCCAACGAAACCACGATGACCCACACCCCTGCGAACGATGCGAACTGGCTGATGGCCGCCCTGGCGCTGGCCGCCCGTGCCGTCGGCCTGACCGACCCCAACCCGCGGGTGGGCTGCGTGCTGATCGCCGCGGACGGCCACACCGTGCTGGGCGAAGGCCATACCCAGGCCGCCGGTGAGGCCCATGCCGAGGTGATGGCCCTGCGCGATGCCGCCAGCCGGGGCGTGAGCGTGGCGGGGGCCACCGCCTACGTCACGCTGGAGCCTTGTGCCCACCATGGCCGCACCGGCCCCTGTTGCGACGCCCTGATCAAAGCGGGCATTGCCCGCGTGGTGCAGGCCGTGGGTGACCCCAACCCGGCCGTCAACGGACAAGGTGCCGCGCGCCTTCGTGCAGCCGGTATCCAGGTGGATGACGGCCCAGTCCACCTGGCGATCGAGGCCCGGGAGCTCAACATCGGCTTCTTCTCACGCATGGAGCGTCAGCGCCCATGGCTGCGAATGAAGATGGCCGCCTCGCTGGATGGGCGCAGCGCACTCGACAACGGCGTCAGCCAATGGATCACCAGCTCGCAGGCGCGCACCGACGGCCATGCCTGGCGTCGACGCGCCGGCGTGGTGCTCAGCGGCGCCGGCACGGTGCTCGAGGACAACCCGCGTCTGGACGTGCGGCTGGTGGAAACCGCGCGCCAACCCCTGCGTGCCGTCATTGATTCCCGGCTCGACACGCCGCTGGATGCCCGCCTGTTCGAGGTCGACAGCCCCGTGCTGCTGTTCGCCGCCCATCCGGCCACCGAGCGCATCGACGCCCTGCGCGTCCGCGGCGCCGAGGTCATCTGCCTGCCAGACGCCCAAGGCAAGGTCGACCTGGCCGCCGCGCTGGCCGAGCTGGGCGCCCGCCAGATCAACGAGGTTCACCTCGAAGCCGGCGAGCGCCTGAATGCCTCCTGGCTGCGCACCGGGCTGGTGGATGAGCTGCTGATTTACCTGGCCCCGATGCTCATCGGCGCGGGCCGGGGCATGGCCGCACTCGGCCCGCTGCAGGCGCTGGAGCAGGCCGCCCGCTTCGAATTTCACGATGTGTGCCGGATCGGCCCTGATGTTCGAGTGCTTGCTCGACAAACGACGAACCCGCCCGACTGACTCCCCGCCTACAATCGGGGGATGCCCATTTCTCCTGTTCCCGAGCTGGTTGCCGAGCTGGCAGCCGGCCGCATGGTCATTCTGGTTGACGAAGAAGATCGCGAAAACGAGGGCGATCTCGTGCTCGCCTCCGATCACGTCACGCCAGAAGCGATCAATTTCATGGCCAAGTACGGCCGCGGCCTGATCTGCCTGACGCTCACGCGTGAGCGCTGCGAGCGCCTGCAGCTGCCCCCAATGGCGGCCCGCAACGGCACCGCCCACGGCACCGCGTTCACCGTGTCGATCGAGTCCCGCGAAGGCGTGACCACCGGCATCTCGGCCGCCGACCGTGCCCGCACCGTGCAAGCCGCCGTGGCCCGTGACGCCCATCCGCGTGACCTGGTGCAACCTGGCCATATCTTCCCGCTGCAGGCCCAGGACGGCGGCGTGCTGATGCGCGCTGGTCACACTGAAGCCGGCTGCGACCTCGCCGGCATGGCCGGTCTGACGCCCTCGTCGGTGATCTGCGAGATCATGAATGACGACGGCACGATGGCCCGCCTGCCCGATCTGCAGATCTTCGCCCGCGAACACGGCTTGAAGATCGGCACCATCGCCGACCTGATCACCTACCGCAGCCGCAACGAATCGCTGATCACCCGAGCCGGACAGCGCCAGCTGACGACGGCACAGGGCGAATTCACCGCCCATGTGTTCCGCGACCGCTCCGGTGGCGTGCACCTGGCCCTGGCCACCGGCCAGTGGGCCCCGACCGACGAAGTGCTGGTGCGTGTGCACGAGCCGCTGTCGGTGCTCGACCTGCTGGATGCCGGCAGCAGCAACAGCCACTCGTGGTCGCTGCCCAAGGCCCTGTCGGCCTTGAAGGCCAGCCCGGCCGGCGTGGCCGTGCTGCTGAACTGCGGCGCCGAAGCCGCCGGCGCCCTGCTCGGACAACTGCTGCCTGCCGCCGACGCCCCCGTGGTGCGGCCGTCGGTCGACCTGCGCACCTACGGCGTGGGCGCACAGATCCTTCGCGAGTTGGGTGTCAGCCGGATGAAGCTGCTGGGCAGCCCGCGCCGCATGCCGAGCATGACCGGTTACGGGCTCGAGGTGACCGGCTTTCTGGCCGCCAACCCGGCTTGATGAATTTTCTGACTTTGACAAGGACACGCCACCATGCTGGGTGCTGACAAGGGCCAAAGCGGCTCGCTGAAGGGTGAAGGCCTGGTGATCGGCATCGTGCGTGCGCGCTTCAACGACGCCATCACCAGCAAGCTCGCCGACAACTGTCTGGCTGAACTGGCTGCCATGGGCGTGCTGGACAAGCACATCACCCAGGTGACCGTGCCCGGTGCGCTGGAAGTGCCCGTGGCGCTGAAGGCCATGGCCGACAGCGACGACTACGACGCGCTGATCGCCCTGGGCTGCATCATCCGCGGCGAGACCTACCACTTTGAACTGGTGGCCAACGAAAGCGGCGCGGGCGTGACCCGCATCTCGCTCGACCACCAGATTCCGATCGCCAATGCGATCCTGACTGTCGAGAACGAAGCGCAGGCGTGGGCCCGCACCGAAGAAAAAGGCCGAGACGCTGCCCGTGTGGCCGTTGAAATGGCCAACCTGATGGACGATTTGCTGTGACCACTCCCACCTCCCCTGCCAAGAAGCGCACTGCGCCAAAATCGGCCCGCCGCCGCTCGCGCGAAATCGCCCTCCAGGGCCTGTACCAGTGGCTGGTGTCGGGTGAGGACGCCGGCGTCATCGACGCCCACATGCGCGAGCAGGAAGGCTTCGACAAGGTCGACCGCGCGCACTACGACGCCCTGCTGCACGGCTGCATCACCGAGGCCGCTGACCTTGACGTGGTGCTGGGTCGCCATGTCGACCGCCGCACCAGCGAGCTGTCGCCGGTGGAACATGCCGTGCTGCTGATCGGCACCTACGAGCTGAAGCACTGCATCGACGTGCCGTACCGCGTCGCCATCAACGAAGCGGTTGAGCTCGCCAAGAGCTTCGGCGGCACCGATGGCCACAAGTACGTGAACGGCGTGCTCGACAAGGCCGCTGGCGACCTGCGCGCCACGGAAATCCAGGCTCGGTCACGCTGACCGGCTTGTTGCCTGTGCCCCAACGCGCACCCCTGCGCACCTCTGACAAGCGCCCTCGCCGGGCGCTTGTTGCTTGAAGTTCCAGCATGAAGCTCGCCAGCCGCCTCGACCACATCGATCCGTTCTACGTGATGGAGTGCGCCAAGGCGGCTTCCGCGCTGGCAGCCAGCCCGGCGTGTGACCCCGCCCAGGGCGGCTCGCCGATGATCTTCCTGAACATCGGTGAGCCCGACTTCACGGCGCCGCCGCTGGTGCAGGCTGCCGCGCAGGCTGCCCTGCAGGCCGGGCGCACGCAGTACACCGATGCCAACGGCCTGGCGCCGCTGCGCCAGGCACTGTCGGACTGGTACGCCAGCCGTTTCGGCCTGACGATCGACGCCCGCCGCATCGTCATCACGGCCGGCGCATCGGCTGCCCTGCAACTCGCCTGCCTCGCCTTGTTCGAGACCGGCGACGAAGTGCTGATGCCGGACCCGTCCTACCCCTGCAACCGCCATTTCGTGGCGGCCACCGGGGCAACGGCCAGGTTGCTGCCGGCCGGCCCGGAACACCGCTTCCAGCCTGACGCCGCCACCGTGGCTGCGGCCTGGACACCCGCCACACGCGGCGTGGTGCTGGCATCGCCTTCGAACCCGACGGGCACCTCCATCACGCCAGAGGCGCTGGAGGCCATTGCCCGCACCGTGCGCGCGAACGGCGGCGTGACCATCGTCGACGAGATCTACCTCGGCCTCAGCTACGACGACCGCTTCAGCCAGAGCGCCCTGGCCCTGCCGGACGGGCTGGGCGAGCAGGTCATCTCGGTCAACAGCTTCTCCAAGTACTTCAGCATGACGGGCTGGCGCCTGGGCTGGCTGGTGCTGCCCGAGCCCCTCGTGGGTGCGGTCGAGAAGTTGCAGCAGAACCTCTACATCTGCGCATCCACCGTAGCCCAGCATGCCGCGCTGGCCTGTTTCGCGCCTGACAGCCTGGCCGAATACGAACGCCGCCGTGCCGCCTTCCGCGAACGGCGCGACGTGGTGGTGCCTGCCCTCAACGCCATGGGCCTGACCGTGCCGGTGATGCCCGACGGCGCGTTCTATGCCTGGGCCGACTGCAGCGCCTTCAGCGACGACAGCTGGCAGTTCTGCCTCGACGTCATGAACGAGGCCCACGTGGCCCTGACGCCCGGCAAGGACTTCGGCCCGGCTGCCGCCAGCCGCTATGTGCGCCTGTCCTTTGCCAACAGCCTGCCGCAGCTGGAAGAGGCCATGAACCGTCTGGCGCTGTTTTTGCGCCGCCGGGAATCCCAGGCCAGCCGCGCTTGAGGAAGATGGCCATGTCTGCGTCAAGTTTGCGTATGCTCCAGTCCATGCGCTGGAAGCTGTTCGGTCGCAAGGTTGAGCAGAGCCCGCCAGAGGCGTCCGACTCGACCTTCGAGGCCACCACTGTCGAAGACCTGCCGCCCGGCCTCGCAGAAGCCTTGGCGGCACATGGCGCTGCGCCTGTGGCCGGCCCGGGCGATGCTGGTGACGCCGGCATTCACGCCAACAACATCATCGGCCACGTTGGCCGCTACGCACTCAAATCGGTGCTCGGCGAAGGTGGTCTCGGGACGGTGTATGCCGCCTGGGACCCGCTGCTGTCGCGCCCGGTGGCCGTGAAGACCCTGCACCTGCATCTGCACCTCGAGGCCGGCAAGACCGAAGCCCTCGACAGCATGATACTGAACGAGGCGCGCGCCGCCGCGCGGCTGTCGCACCCCCACATCGTCACGGTGTTTGATGCCGGCCCGTCCGAGCAGGGCATCTACATCGCGATGGAACCCTTGCGGGGCCGCGATCTGCGGCACCTGCTGCAGGAAGGCTGGCGTCCGACGCCGGTCGAGGTCGCCCACCTGGTGCGTCGGGTGGCAGACGCCCTGGCCTATGCTCACGGCAAGGGCGTGGTGCACTGCGACATCAAGCCCGCCAACATCTTCATGGTCGGCCGCAAGCAGCCCAAGGTGCTGGATTTCGGCATTGCCCGCGTCACGCAGCGTGATGGCTCGACCGTGGAAGGGCCGGTCGCCGGCTCACCGTATTACCTGGCACCTGAACAGGTGGTTGGAGGCCCGATCGACCGGCGTGTCGACGTGTATTCGCTGGGCGTGGTGATGTACGAGTTGCTCACCGGGCAGCGTGCTTTCACCGGCGCCACAGTCGACGACATCACCCGGGCCGTGCTGGAAGACCCGACGCCCGTGGCGCGCAAGTCGAACCCGAAGGTGCCGGCAGGTCTGTCGGCGATTGCCCGCCGAGCGATGGCCCGGGCACCGGAAGAGCGGCTGGCCTCTGCCCGACACCTCGCGTCCGAGCTGCGCCACTGGCTTGATTCCCAGGAAGCGCAAGCCCTGGGTGAGCCCCCCAGTCAGCGTCGCGGCCGCTGGGCTGCCCTGCTCGGCGTGGCGTTGACGGCCGGCGCCGTGACCGCCGTGTGGATGAACGCCAGGTCGCGCCCCGCCAGCGACCCCCCCCTGCAAGCCGCTGCCCCGGCCGCCAGCGCAGCATTGCTTGAGGCGTCGGCCCCGCTCGCCACGGCGAATGCCGGTGGCTTGGCCACCGACGAGCGCTGGGCCGACACGCCTGCCACGTCTGCCTCCGGCCCAGCCACCCTGAAGACCGACGCCGAACCACCTGCCTCGACTGAAAAGCCGGCGGCCAAGGACAAAGACAAGGACAAGGCGCGTGATGCCGCCGCAACCGCGCGCACCGACAAGGAGCGCCGCAAGGCCGAGGCCAAGGACAAAAAATCGCGCGACGACGCCACAGCGGCCGACCGCCCTGCCGTGCCGGTGGCCACTGGCACGGTACAGTTGGCAATCAGCCCGTGGGGCGAGGTTGAGGTTGACGGCAAGCCCGCCGGCACCGCGCCACCCCTGACGCGTCTGACCCTGCCGGCCGGCCGTCACACCATCACCGTGCGCAATGGCGATTTCCCCGCCTATGTCCGCAACGTCGAGGTGGACCCCGACCACCCACAGCAAGTCAAACACAGATTCGGTCCGTGACGCTGCCTGCCACCTCCCGCCCCGCCCTGCGCCTGCCCCGCTTCAGCGCCGCCGCGCTCTCGCTGGCCCTGCCCTTGCTGCTGTCGGCCTGTGCCGGCCTGATGAACAAGCCTGCTGCCAACACGCCCAGCGTCACCGACGCGATGGCCAAGCCGGCCGAGCGCCAGCTGGTGGCGGCATTGCGCCTGTATGACGACGCCATGTACCGCGAAGCCGAAAAGGCCCTCGACGAGGCGCTGCGTCTGAAGCTGTCGAACCCGCGTGACCAGGCCACCGCCTGGAAGACGCTGGCCTTCATCTACTGCACCAGCGGCCGCAAGCCCGAGTGCGAAAAGGCCTTCCGCAGCGCCCGCAGCGCCGACCCCGAATTTGCCCTGAGCAAGGCCGAGGCCGGTCACCCCGTCTGGGGCCCGGTGTACGCGGCTTCACGCCGCTGATGCAGCCCGTCCACGCCCACGAACACCCGGTGCGGGTGTACTGGGAAGACACCGACGCCGGTGGCGTTGTCTTCTACGCCAACTACCTGAAGTTCTTCGAGCGCGCCCGCACCGAATGGCTGCGGGCCTTGGGTGTTGGCCAGCAGGCGCTGGCCGATGAGACCGGCGCCATCTTCGTGGTGGCGCATACCGAGTTGCGCTACCTGGCCCCGGCAAGGTTGGATGACGCCCTGCGCATCACCGTGGATCTGCGTGAGCTCGGGCGCGCCGCGATGGTGGTGCACCAGCAGGCCTGGCGCGGCGAGCAGCTGTTGTGCGAAGGCCAGATCCAGATTGCCTGTGTGGACCGGGGAACCTTCCGGCCACGACGAATTCCGACATCGATCACCCAACTGATCTCACCATGAACCAGGATCTCTCCATCGTTTCTCTGATCATGCACGCCAGTCTGGTCGTGCAGCTGGTCGTGGCCGGCCTGCTGGCCATTTCGCTGGCCAGCTGGACGGTGATCTTCTCCAAGGGCGTGGGGTTGTCTCGCGTGAAGGCGGCCCATGAAGAGTTCGAGCAGACCTTCTGGTCTGGACAGAACCTGCAGGACATCTACAAGGCCGTCAGCACGAAGCCCGATGCCTCGCCGATGGAGCGGCTGTTCGCCAGCGGCATGCGCGAATTTCTCAAGCTGCGTGAACGCCAGCTGGACGCCGCCACCCAGCTCGACGGCGCCCGCCGCGCCATGCGCGCCAGCCTGCAGCGCGAGCTCGACACGCTGGAAGGCAACATCGGCTTCCTCGCCTCGGTCGGATCGGTCAGCCCGTATGTCGGCCTGTTCGGCACGGTCTGGGGGATCATGCACGCCTTCGTCGGCTTGTCGAACCTGCAGCAGGTGACGCTGGCCACCGTGGCGCCGGGCATTGCTGAAGCGCTGGTCGCCACCGCCATCGGCCTGTTCTCGGCCATCCCGGCGGTGATTGCCTACAACCGCTTCGCGCGCCAGATCGACCGCATCGCGACGCAGCTCGACAGCTTCACCGACGAGTTCTCCAACATCCTGCAGCGCAATGTCGGCGCCGCCGGCCGCTGAGCGTCGGAGCAGCAGATGCCCGGTGTAGCTCCTCGCGGCAGTGGCCGCCAGCGTCGCTCGATGAACGAGATCAATATGGTTCCGTTCATCGACGTGATGCTCGTCCTGCTGATCATTTTCATGGTCAGCGCCCCGCTCATCACCACCGGCGTGGTCGATCTTCCCAGCGTGGGCAAGGCCAAGACACGGCCGCAATCGGTCATCGAGATCACGGTTGCGAGTGACGACAAGCTCAAGCTCAAGGTCGACAAGGGCGAGGCGTTGACCATCACCCTGGCACAAGTCGCCGGGCGCGTACGCGACGCCCAGGGCGGCAGCGCCGAGGTGCCTGTGGTGATCAGCGCCGACAAGCAGGTGCGCTACGAAACCGTGGTGAAAGTGATGGATACGCTGCAGCGCGCCGGTGTTCAGCGCGTCGGCCTGTCTGTCAAACAAGGCGGCTGAACCCTTGAGCACGGCCCTTGACACCCTCAGCGTGCCGCGCGAAAGCCTGCGGCCGCCCAGTGCGGACCAGCCTCGCTTCGGCCTGCTGATGTCGCTGATGGCGCACGCCGGCCTGGTGACGGCGCTGACGCTGGGCGTGCAATGGCGAACCGAAGAGCCCGCTGGCGTGGAGGCCGAACTCTGGGCCGCCACGCCGGAACTGGCCGCGCCGCGCACCGAAGCGCCGCCTGTTGAGCAGCCCGCGGTCGAGCCGCCCCCGCCCCCGCCTCCGCCGCCAGTAGCAGAACGCAAGCCGACGCCGCCACCGCCGCCGCCCGCAGTGGAGGAGCGCGAAGCCCAGATCGCCATCGAGAAGGCTGAAAAGGCCAAGCTCGAGAAGAAGCGCCAGGAAGAAGAGCGCCAGGCCGCCGAGAAGAAGAAGGCCCAGGACGACGCGCGCAAGAAGAAGGAAGAGGCACAAAAGCGGGAGCACGAACGCGAACGCGACGAGCAGGACCGCAAGTTGAAGGCCGAGAAGGCGGACAAGGCCCAAAAAGCCGACAAGGAGCGCCGCGACAAGCTGGCCGCCGAGAAGGCTGACCAGGCCGCCAAGGCGGCGCGGGAAGACCAGATCCGCCGCATGAACGCCCAGTTGGGTGGTGGCACCGGTGCGCCAGGCAGCACGGGCACGGCCGCGCGCGACGCTGGCCCCTCCGCCGGTTATGCCGGCCGCATCAAGGCCCGCATCAAGCCGAACATCGTGCTGACCGACGACATCGTTGGCAACCCGATCGCCGAAGTGGAAGTGCGGCTGGCCGCCGACGGCACCATCATCGGCCGCAAGATCTCCAAGACCAGCGGCTCCAAGGCCTGGGACGACACGGTGCTGCGCGCGATCGACCGCACCGCCATCCTGCCGCGCGACACCAACGGCAAGGTCGAACCGGTGATGCTGATCAGCTTCAAGCCCGTCGAGTAAAACCGCGGGCTGCCAGCCAGGCGTCCGCCGACCACTGGCCCGGCCCCCAGAGCAGCAGCGCCAGCAGCAGGCTGCCCCAGAACTGGTGCTGCTGCAGCGCGGCCGGCGCGATGTCAGCCAGGCTGAGCACGGCGACGATGTTCAGCACGCTCAGGCCCAAGGCACCAAAGCGCCCAAACAAGCCGAGCACCAGCAGCACCGGCAACACCAGCTCGCCGGCGGTGCCGGCCCAGGCGGCCAGCTCGGGCGGCAGCAGCGGCACCTGGTACTCAGACTCGAACAAGGCCAGCGTGGTGTCCCAATCGCGCAGCTTGGTCAGGCCAGAGGCAAAAAACACCTGCGCCACATACAGGCGCGCCGCCAGTTGCGCCAATGGCTGCAGGGCATCCAGGCGCTCGTGGCACCAATGCACCAGCTCATCAAAGCGGGTACGTGTCGTCGCGATCAAAGCCATCATGGCCATCTCCAGATTTGTGTTTTCAGAGGGTCTCGGGCGCATTGCCGAGGCTGACCTGAACCAGCCAACCCGATTGCACGGCACGCACCAACCAGCCTTCGAATGACAACGGTGGTGATTCGGCGGCCGCGAATTCCAGGGCCGGCCCCAAGGCCTGGCCCTGCAGCAGTGATTGGGTAAAGCTGGCCTCTGGCGGTGTCAAAGGCTCAACAGCCACCCGCCAGCCGTCGCGCACCACCAGCACCGGCTCGGCATGGCCTTGCTGCAGCGCCTCGCGCAGGGCCGCAAACGCCGGTGCGCGCTCGGTATGGCCCTCTGGCCATTGGTGGGCGGTCCAGATCAGGCGCAAAGGCCAGGGGCTGATCAGCACGGCGCTGCCCGGTTGCAGATGCAGCAGCGCCTGCCCGGCCTCCGGGCTGGCCAGCAGCGCCAGCGTGTCGGGTTGAGGGGACGCATCCACCGCACGGCTGGCCTGGTGCACCAGCCATTCCAGCTCGGCCGTGCTGGCCAGCCACGGGCCGGCCTCCACCACCTCAGTTTGCTGGCTCAACCACGCGGGCAGCGCTTCGCCCCAGCAGGCAAGGTCACCACGCACCGGCGGCGCGTCGCGCCAGAACTGCCGGGCGAGTGCGGCAAAGTCCGCTTCACCCAGCATTTGCTGCACCACCGGAAAGACGCTGCCCAAGGCGCGCGGTGCCAGCGCCAGCGCATTGCGCCGGTAACCCTTCAGTCCCTCGTCGGGGGCCGCATCACCGCGCTGGCCAGGCCACGGGGTTATCTGGGCCACCAAGGCCTGCGGTTCAGCTTCGGCCCGAATGGCCTGCAACAAGGTCTGCTGCCGCAGGGCCTCGGCGCGCAGCGCTTCGTCCGTAAGTGGGGGTGTCATGCCAACACCCCTTGTGAAAGCACGCGCTGCTGGATGCGCGCCGCCTGGGCGGCCTCCCCCAGCAACACATCAAACGACGGGATGTCGGTGTCCCATTCCACCAGCGTGGGTATGGGCCGACCCAGGCGGCGAACCGCATGCTCGTACACCTGCCACACCTCGTCGCGCACCAGCGAGCCGTGGTCGTCAATCACCAGCGGCCCTTCGTCATTGAAGCCCGCGAGGTGGACCTCACCAACGGTCGACACATCCAGCTCATCGATCCAGGCACAGGCGGCGCGCACCGGTTCACTCACGCCGCCGTTCAGGGCATTCACGACCAGGTTGTTCACGTCGAGCAGCACGCCGCAGCCGGCCTGCCGGCATATGGCGTTGAAGAAGGCAGGCTCGGTCATGTCCTGCTCCGCCCAGCGCACACAGGCAGACAAATGCTCGATCAACAAAGGGCGCTTGAGGCGCTCCTGCACCTGCTGCACATGGCGCACCATCAGCCCGAGCGAGGCTTGGGTGAAGGCCACCGGCAGCAAGTCACTGCCATGCACTGGCACCGCGTGCCCGGGCAGCTGTGCGCGGGCGAAACAGGCGTGGTCAGACACCCGCACGGGGCCAACCCGCGCCACCAGTGCCGCCAGCTGATCGAGATGCCAGGCATCCAGGCCGCAGGCACTGCCCAGGGCCAAACAGACACCGTGCAGGCTGATCGGATAGCGCTCGGCAGCCAACTCCAGCGCGGCCAGGGCCGCACCGCCGGGCGCAAAGAAGTTCTCGCTGTGCACTTCGATGAAACCCAGCGCCGGCCGCTGCGCCAGCAAGGCCCGCTCATGCGGTTGGCGCCAGCCCACGCCCACCGAAGCCATGTCGGCCGCGTCTGGCAGCGCATGCACGGGCACGGCGGCGGGTGACGAGGTTGATGACAACATGGGCGTGGCGCTGGTCAGGGGCAAGGGCAAGGGCAGGGTCAGACAGTCACTTCTTCATGGCCATCTTGGCTTCATCAGCCGTCATGCCCTTCATGTCCTTGCAGGTACCCTTCGGGACGAACTTCCATTCGCCGGGTTCGTTGTCGCCCTTGGCCTGGCCGGCGCACGAGTGGCTGCCGCTCAGGTTGGCGCAATCGTTCTGACCGGCCTTGGCGATGCCGAAGCACTTCTCCTTGGCCTTGTCCTGCGCGCTGGCGCCTGAGGCCATGCCCAGTGCCAGAACGGCGGCCAGAGCGGAAGAGATCATGAGTTGCTGAGACATGGTGTGCTCCTTGAAGCGGTTTCAAACAGGTGGGATCAGCAGCGCGGCGGCCGGTTGGCTGCCACATCAGTTGGCCACATCGGGCGGCCACGAAGAGTCAGTCGACCGGCGATCGAATTCCTTACACTGCCACCCAATTCCATCACTTTCCGCCCTTTCATGAGCAACTTTCACCGCGATGTGGAGCAGCTGAGGCCGCAGCTGATGCGCTACGCGCGCAGCCAGTTGCGCAACGATGCCTGGGCGGAAGACGCGGTGTCGGAGACCCTGCTGGCCGCCATCGAGAAGCCGCAAACCTTCGCCGGCGGCTCACAGCTGAAGACCTGGCTCATCGGGATCCTCAAGCACAAGCTGGTGGATCAGCTGCGCCGCCACCGCCGTGAAGCCACGGTGCTGAGCGCCGATGACGACTGCGACCTCGACGGCCTGCTGTTTGATGACACCGGTCACTGGCGCGAAAGCCCGGTGGAGTGGGACGAGCAACCCGAGCGCCGGCTTGGACAGCAGCAATTCATGGCGGTGCTCGATGCCTGCGTCGAGCAACTGCCCGCAACTCAAGGGCGCGTTTTCATGATGCGTGAGTGGCTGGAACTGGACACCGACGAAATCTGCAAGGAATTGGCCATCAGCTCGACCAACCTGTGGGTGCTGCTGCACCGTGCCCGACTGCGGCTGCGTGATTGCCTGCAGACCCATTGGTTCGGCACCGAGGGAGTCCGTCCATGAGCTTGAACCTGATGTTGAACTGCCGCCAAGCCACCGCCCTGGTGTTGAAAGCCGAAGACCGCAGCCTGGAATGGCCGGAGCGCCTGCGCCTGCGTCTTCACTTGATGATGTGCACGCCCTGCCCGCGTTTCGTGCGGCAGGTGAAGCTGATGCGCGGCGCCGTTGGCCAGTGGCGCCAGTACGTCGACGAGGACCGGCCTGACGATCTGGGCCGCTAAAGCGCGGCTTTTCCCGCCGCTGCGCTCAAAACCCGCCACTACGATCGGCCCCACGTCCATGCCCGCCTTGTTGGTGGGCAGACGCTCAGTTGCCGATCATGACGGACCTTTCCCAACCCGCACTCAGCCTGGTTCCCGCCGACGCCGACGCCGCACGCCGCCAGGGCCCTGCAGCCACGCCGCCGTTCGCCTGGCCGACACCGCCCTACGCGGGCTATGCGGCGGCGGAACCCCAGATGGATGCGGAAGCCTGCGACATCGTCGGCCAGAACGGCAAGACGATCCGAGGTCGGCTCACCTTCTTCGACCCCGGCCAGGGCGTGCTGCATGTGCAGGTGCCGCCGGCGCGCACCACCGTGCCGCTGCGCCTGTCGCAGTTCCGCTGCGTCACACTCACCCGCCCGATTGCTGCGGTGCACGCGTCCAAGGCCAGCCCCGAAGACCCGCTGCTCGCCTTCCACCCCAGCGTCGACTACCGCGTCGTGCTGAAGGACGCCGGCGAGCTGACCGGCGAAACCATCGGCCATGTTGAAACCCAGCTCGGCCTGTTCCTGTTCCCGCCGATGGACACACGTGGCACGGTGGAGCGGCTGTTCGTGCCGCGCACCGCGTACGAACGGTTCGAGATCGGCCCCAAGCTGGGCGACGTGCTCATCCAGGCCAACACCGCCACACCGGCCCAGATTGCTGCGGCGCTGGCCGAACAACGTGACATGCGGCAGCAACGCGTCGGTGATGTGCTGCTCAGCAGCAAGATCGTCAGCCCCGACCAGATGGCCTCGGCCCTGGCAGCCCAGGCGCGCATGCCCATGGTGCGCATCGGCGAAGCCCTGATCGCACTGGGCTACATCAGCCAGCAGCAGCTTGATGAAGCGCTGGTGTCGCAGAAGGCCAATCGCAGCGTGCCGCTGGGTGAGTTGCTGGTGCGCAGCGGCCGCGTTCAACGCGAAGACCTGCGCACGGCCCTGGCCCGCAAGATGGGCTATCCGGTGGCCGACTTGCTGAGTTACCCGATCGAGACCGAGGCCCTCAAGCGTCTGCCGGCATCAGCCGCTCGCCGGCTGGGCGTGCTGCCCTTGCAGGTGCTGCAAGGCCGGCTGGTGATTGCGATGGACGACCCATCACGCCGCGACGTCATCGACGAAGTCGAGTTTCTCGCCCAGGGCAAGGTGCTGCCGGTGCTGCCGTCGAGCGACCAGCTGCCGCAAGCCATCTCCGACGCCTACAAGAAAGCCGGCCTGGAGGAGGCCCCCAACACTGGTTTCGCCGAGGCCTCGGGCCTGCAGCAGCTGGAGGAAGGCACGGGCAAGCTGCTGGCGGATCTGGAAGAGCGCCACACCGCCGAGCGCGACGCCGGGGCGGACGAGAAGCCGATCGAGCAATCCGACAACGCCCTCGTCAAGCTCATCAACACGATGATCTTCGAGGGCCATGCGCAGGGCGTGTCCGACATCCACATCGAATGCCACCCCGGCCAGGAGAAGGTGCGCATCCGCTTCCGCCGCGACGGCATGCTGCGCCCCTACCTGGAATTGCCGCACACCTACCGCACCGCCCTGATCGCACGCCTGAAGATCATGTGCGACCTCGACATTTCCGAGAAGCGGCGGCCGCAGGACGGCAAGATCAACTTCGCCAAGTACGTGCCGTCATGCCCGATCGAGCTGCGCGTGGCCACCATCCCGACCAGCGCCGGCATGGAAGACGCCGTGATGCGGATCCTGGCCTCGGCCAAGCCGATTCCGCTGGACAGCCTCGGCATGTCGCCCCGCAACCTGAAAGCGCTGAAGGAGGCGGTGGAGCGCCCCTACGGCATGGTGCTGTGCGTCGGCCCGACCGGCTCGGGCAAGACCACCACGCTGCACTCGGCGCTCAGCCACATCAACGTGCCGGAGCGCAAGATCTGGACGGCCGAGGACCCGGTTGAAATCACCCAACCCGGGCTGCGCCAGGTGCAGGTCAATCCGAAGATCGACTGGACCTTCGCCAAGGCCCTGCGCGCCTTCCTGCGGGCCGACCCGGACGTCATCATGGTGGGCGAAATCCGGGACGGTGAAACCGCCCGCATCGCCGTGGAATCGTCACTCACGGGCCACCTGGTGCTGTCGACCCTGCACACCAACAGCGCCGCCGAAACCGTGACCCGCCTGCTCGACATGGGCATGGACCCCTTCAACTTCGCCGACTCGCTGCTGGCCGTGCTGGCGCAGCGGCTGGTGCGCCGCATCTGCTCGAACTGCCGGCAACACAGCCCGGCCAGCGAAGAGCGCCTGAGCGAGCTGATGGACGACTGGATGCATGCCTGGGGCAAGCGCGAAGACATTCCGAGCCGCAAGAGCGTGCGCGCCGAATGGCAGGAACGCTTTGCCGTGGACGGCCAGCTGATGAGCTGGCACAACGTCGGCTGCGACAAGTGCAGCCAGACCGGCGTGCGTGGCCGCGCGGGCATCCATGAGCTGCTGACCGTGTCGCGCACCCTGCGCCACATGATCCAGACCGGCGCCCGGGCCGACGACCTGCACCAGCAGGCCATGACCGAGGGCATGCGCACCCTGCGCCAGGACGGCATCGAGAAAGTGCTGCAAGGCATCACGACCATCGAGGAAGTGCGCGCCACCAGCAACGTCTAGCGCGGCACCCCGCGCAGACACCTCCGCCCTGCCAGAAGGGATGGAAAGCAGCGATTGACCGCTGCCGCCGGGAACCCGTAAGGTCCGCCCTGTAGATTCCAGACCCATCTGGAGACAAGCAGCGCGGCCATGGCAGCCTGCATTTGGAGGTGGACCATGACCGGACTGTTCCCGCCCACGCGCAGCGGGCGGCCCCGCCGCACGGCCAGCGCGGCACGCGGCCTGGTGGCCGGCCACGCGCTGGGCAACGTCAGCCCCGGCCATCAGACGGCGATTGCGCATTCGCATGAGCGCTGTGCGGCGCTGGGCCTGTCACGCATCGAACGCCCGGACCATGCCTTGATCGGCATGAGCGACCTGGCCGTCGCCCGCGACCGCAACTTCCGCCTCTATGCCCATGCCGCGCCGGTGATGGAGATGCTGCATGAGCAGATCACCAACACCGACAGCATGGTGGTGCTGACCGACGCCACCGGCACGATCCTGCACTCCATCGGCGACGCCGAATTCCTGGGCAAGGCGTCCAAGGTGGCCCTGCAACCGGGCGCGAACTGGTCAGAGGGCAACAAGGGCACGAATGCGGTGGGCACGGCGCTGGTCGACGAGGTACCGACGCTGGTGCATGCGGAAGAGCACTTCATGCATGCCAACCACTTCCTCACCTGCTCGGCGGCGCCGATTCTTGACCCACGCGGCAACATCCTCGGCGTGCTGGATGTATCGGGGGAGCAGCGCAGCTATCACCAGCACACCATGGCGCTGGTGAAGATGTCGGCGCGCATGATCGAGAACCATTGGCTGACCGACGACTACCGGCATGTGATGCGCCTGCATTTCCATCACCGGGCGGACTACATCGGCACCTTGATGGAAGGCATCCTGGCGGTGGCGCCTGACGGCAAGATCGTTGGTGCCAACCGGGGTGCGCTGGACCAGCTGGGACTGTCAGGCGCTGCGCTGCGCATGCATTCGCTGGCGTCGCTGTTCGGCATTGCGGTGGGTGCGCTGGTGGACCGCTTTCGCTCGCCGCTGGCCGTGCCGATGCCGGTGCACCTGCCCAACGGGCGCCCGTTCTTTGTGTATGCCCGCTTCAACTGGCCGGTCTGGACCAGCGTGGCCGAGGCCGCCGACCAGGCGCTGTCGAGCAGCACGGCCCCGGTGGAAGACGCCCGGCTGCGCAGCCCGCCGCCTGCCCCTGTCAGCCCACGCGAAGTGGGCGGGCTGGCCGCCCTGGAAACCGGCGACAGCCAACTGGAGGCCGTGATCGGCAAGGTGCGGCGCGTGCTGGACCGCGACATTCCCGTGCTGATCCTGGGCGACACCGGCACGGGCAAGGAGTTGCTGGCGCGGGCCATTCATGAAGCCTCTGCCCGGCGCCATCAGCCCTTCGTGGCCGTGAACTGCGCGGCTATTCCCGAGAACCTGATCGAGGCCGAGCTGTTTGGCCACGAGGAAGGTGCGTTCACCGGCGCGCGCCGCAAGGGTGCGGTCGGCAAGATCCTGCAGGCCAGTGGCGGCACCTTGTTCCTGGACGAGATCGGCGACATGCCGCTGGCCTTCCAGGCGCGGCTGCTGCGGGTCTTGCAGGAGCGACAGGTGACGCCGCTGGGCAGCAGCAAGGCGCTGGCCGTGGACGTGGCTCTGGTGTGCGCCACCCACCGCAACCTGCGCGACATGATGGACGCGAAGCAGTTTCGCGACGACCTGTATTACCGGCTGAACGGCCTGGCCGTGCGCATGCCCTGCCTGAGTGAGCGCAGCGACCTGCCGGTGCTGGTGGAGCGCATCTTGACCCAGCAGCAGGCCGGCCGACGGCTCAGCCTCTCAGCCAGCGTGGCGGCGATGTTCCAGGCCTACCACTGGCCCGGCAACGTGCGGCAGTTGTTCAATGTGCTGCGCACGGCTGCAGTCATGGCGCCGGACGAATCCGTGATCACGGAGGCCCACCTGCCCGACGATTTTCTTGAGGATGTGCGGCGCTCCAGCCCGGTGCAGCGCACGGTGATGGCGGCCACGCCCTCAGTGAGCCCCAGCCTGAGCATGCTGGGCACCGTGCCGACATGGCCGGCTGGCTCCACGATGGCGGCCAGTGGCGCCGCAACCGAAGCCCGATCGCTGCAGGACATGGAGATCGACGCCATCCGGCAAGCCGTTGAGCAGGCCGGCGGCAATATCTCCGAGGCGGCGAAGCGGCTGGGCGTCAGCCGCAACACCATCTACCGCAAGCTGCGCTGGCGGGAGGGCTGAGCCACAGGCAGCGTGCCGTGAATGCGTGCTGCCTGGGCTTGGTCCTCGGCTTGATGCCTTACTTGGCGCTGGTGGTGCCCAAGTGCCGGGCGAGGAAGCTTTCCAGCTCCGCGAAGAACAGCAGGCGGTCCGCCTGGCGGGCGAGGTTGTGGTCGCCACCTTCCAGGGTCACGAAGCGCACATTCTTGCCAGCGGCCTTCAAGGCCTTGTCCATGGTCACCGACTGGTCGTAGGGCACGATGGTGTCGCTCGTGCCGTGCACCAGCAGCACCGGGATGCGGATCTTCGCGGCCTGCTCGCTCGGCGACGTGGCTTTGAGTTGGTCACGATCACGCCAGTAGTTGCCGACCTGCTCGTCGTTGTAGGTGCGGTTGACGCTGTAACCCGCCTCGCGCCGCGACAGATCGATCAGGTTCGACACGCCGGCAAAACTGACCGCGCATTGGTAGAGGTCCGGCGTTTTCACCGCGCCCATCAACGCCGCGTAGCCACCGTAGCTGCCACCCACCACGCAAACGCGCTTCGGATCGGCCAGCTTCTGCTCCACCGCCCACTGCACGCCGTCGGTCAGGTCGTCCTGCATCTCCAGGCCCCAGCGGCGCAGGCCGGCATTGCGGAAGTTGTCACCCAGGCCGTCTGAGCCGCGGAAGTTCACCTGCAGCACGGCGTAGCCGCGCGAGGCCAGCAGCTCCGTCCAGGTATCGAAGTCGGCGTTGTCACGCGACATCGGGCCGCCGTGCGGCAGCAACACCAGCGGCCAGCCCTTGGGGTTCTTGCCCTTCGGGGTGGTGATGAAGCCGGTGATGTTCAGGCCGTCACGCGCCTTGAAGTTGATGCTGCGCTTGCCGACCATCTGCTCTTCGGGCAGGTCGGGGTACATGTCGGCCACCAAGCTGAGGCTGCCGGCCTTGCGGTCGCCAATGTAGATCTGGTCGGGGACGCCATTGCCGCTGGACTGCACCACGTAGCGGTTGCCGTCTTCGCTGAAACCAAAGATGTAGTTGTAGCGCTTGGGCAAGCCCTCATCGATGCCGCGAGCCAACTCCCGCAGCGGCTCGGTCCAGAACCGCTTCGCGGCGTTGCCGTACCAGGTCGAGCCGAAGGACTCCAGCTCACCCGTGGTGCGTGAAATCCGCAACGACCCTCCAAGGTCAAACTGGTCGTTTGCAGACATCAGCGTCAGCGTCGGCAGACCGGCCGCGTCGAGCTTGTCGAGACGGGCCGAGAACAGGGCACGCCGGCCTTCATGCTTGGCCATCACGTACAGCAGATTGGGGTCGCGGCCGAAGGCCAGCGGCTCCACTTCGTCGGCGGTGAACGCGTCGTACTTCCACACAGTGCGCCAGTTGTCGCTGTCCACGTCACGCACGATCACCTCGGATTTGGTGCCTTCGTTGCGCACACCCGCGCGCACACGGTGCTGGAAGTCGGTGACCCAGTGCCAGATACCACGGCGCGGGCCGAGCACCTGGGTACGCTTGCCGCTGTTGACGTTGACCTTGAACACGCTCGGCGCGAAGACGTTGAAATCTTCAACGATGGACATCATCACGTGCTCGCCGTCGTCGGGCATCCAGTCGATGACGCGGTCCTGGAACTGGGCCAGATTTTCGATGTTGCGGTCGCGCGGCGGTGGCACCAGGTTGATGATGCGGCCGCCGTCGGCATCCACTGCCAGCGCCCGGGACTCACCCGCGGTGTCGCCGCGGGTGATCGACGGATAACCCAGGCTGACGATCAAACGGCCGTTGTTGACCCAGTGAGCCCAGTTGAACTTGAACTTGCGGTTGTCCGTCTCCATGATGCCGCGCATCTCGGAGCCGTCCCACTTGGCCGTCACCAGCACGGAGTTGCCGTCGCGGTTCATGATGCCCAGCAGGCGCTCGCCGTTAGGCGACAGCGACAGGCCCCGGAGGGCAGGCAAGGTGGCAAAGGCGGCCAGCGGCGGCGGCGCCGCAGGCTTGGCGGCCTCGGCCTGAGCAGCCGCGGGCGCTTGCGCCAGGGTCAGGCCCGGCACCGCTTGAAGGGCAGCCGCGATGACAGCGGCCTTCCAGAAGATCTGCATGTTGATCGCTCCCGATCGTTTTTGAATGTTTGAAGCGAAGCATGTTAGCCACACCAACATCCACGACGAAGGGGGAGACACCCGCAGGCCATTGGCCTGTTGCGCAGGCGCAGCAGCACCCGCCGCCGAGGCCTGCAGGTGCTGCCGGCGGTGCTACGAGGTGTGTTTTTCAGGCGGCGAAATGCGCAGCGCCGAGCGTGTCAGAGCAGGCCGTCAAACAACCAGACGTCCACGTCATCGCCAGCCGCCACCGAGCCCTGGTCATGACCCAGCACCACCAGCGCATTCGCCTCTGACATGCTGCGCAAGATGCCGGCCCCCTGAGCGCCTGTCAGGCGAACCTGCCAGCGGCCGTCAGCCCCCGGCTCGAGGATGCCGCGCTGGAATTCGCTGCGCCCCGGGCGCTTGCGAATGGCCGACATGCTGCGCGCCCGCAGGCGCGGCACCGGCTGCGGGCGGGCTCCCGAGAGCTGCAGCAGGCCGTCGCGGGCGAACACATGGAAGGTCACCAGCGCCGCCACTGGATTGCCCGGCAGCGCGAACAGCCATACCGGCTTTGGGCCCTGTGCGTGATCAGGCCCACGCAGCGGGCCGAAGGCAAATGGCCGGCCCGGTCGCATGGCCACTTTCCAGAAACCGACCTCGCCGCGCGAAGCCAGCAAGTCGCGGGTGTAGTCGGCGTCACCCATGCTCACGCCGCCGCTGGTCAACACCACGTCGGCCTCGGCCAGGGCGCGGTCAAGCGTGGCGTTCAGGGCCACCGGGTCGTCGGCCACCAGGCCCAGGTCCAGCACGTCCACGCCGAGGCAGCCCAGCGCACCCAGCAGGCTCTGGCGGTTGCTGTCGTAGATGCAACCGGCGGGCAGCGGCTCACCCGGGTTGCGCAGCTCATCGCCGGTGGAAAACAGCGCCACCTTCAACTTGCGAAACACCGTCACACCAACCACGCCCAGCGATGCCAGCAGCCCCAAGTCAGCCGGACGCAGGCGCTGCCCCGCCGTCAAGGCTGGCAAGCCCAGGCGCAGGTCTTCACCCTGGCGGCGGCGGTTGTCGCCACCCTTGATCACGCCGGGTTGCACCTGCACCCGGTCGCCTTCCACCGTGCACAGCTCGATCGGCACCACGGTGTCGAGCTCAGGCGGCATCACCGCGCCCGTCATGATGCGCACGCAGTGGCCCTCGGGCAGCACGCCGCTCAAAGGGCTGCCTGCGAACACCGTGCCGACCACCGCCGTCAGCGTGGTCGCAGCCTCCAGCAGCAGGTCACTGCCCCGAAAGGCATAACCGTCCATCGCCGAGTTGTCATGCGCGGGCACGTCGATGGGCGAGATCACGTCCACGGCCAGCACCCGGCCCAGGGCCTGCTGGAGCGGCACCGTCTCCGTGTCCGTCAGCGGCTGCAGGGCAGCGGCGATCAGGGCACGCGCGGCTTCAACAGGCAGTTCATGGCCGGCGGCCAGCGGGGAAGGTCCGAGTTCAGACATGGTGAGGCTCAAGGGTTCGGGCACCGGCCGCAAGGGCAGCGCGCGTGAAACAGGCGGATGACTGGGGCGCATTTTGCGCCGGGCAGCGGGCACGGCCGTGAGTAGATGAACAAGCCGCCCCCTGACAAGGCCCTTGCAGCACCACGCTGGCTTCTACCTATGCACGATTGAACATATCGCTTCGCGGTGCAGCCGGACGCCAGAATCCGCCTCGACGCGGCCTGTTGTTCTGCCGCGCTGCCTTGATGAACGCCATTTCCGACGCACTCGCCCTCGCCTTCCAGTTGTTGCTGCACCTTGATGCAGAGCTGCTCCGCATTGCGGGCTTGTCGCTGCGCGTGAGTGGCAGCGCCTGCCTGCTGGGCGCGGGCCTGGGCTTGTGGCTCGGCGCCTGGCTGGCTGTCGCCCGCTTCCCCGGCCAGCGCGCTCTGGTTTGGCTGTTGAACACGCTGCTCGCCCTGCCCTCGGTGGTGGTGGGGCTGCTGGTGTACCTGCTGCTGTCGCGTTCCGGCCCGCTCGGCAGCTGGGGCTTGCTGTTCACGCCCACGGCGATGGTGATTGCACAAACCATGCTGGTCGTGCCCTTGATTGCCGCGCTGGCCCGGCGGCAGGTGCTGGACGGCCTGGCGGAGGGCGGCGATCAGCTGCGCTCGATGGGTGCCAGCCCACTGATGAGCGCATTGCTGATCCTGCTGCACGAGCGCCGCGCCGTGCTGACCATCCTGCTGACAGCCTTCGGCCGCGCGGTCGCCGAAGTGGGCGCGGTGATGATCGTGGGCGGCAACATCAACGGCGTCACCCGCGTGATGACCACCGCGATTGCGCTGGAAACCAGCAAGGGCGATTTGCCGCTGGCCCTGGCGCTGGGCCTGGTGCTGCTGGGCGTGGTCGGCGTGATCAACCTGCTGATCGGCCTGGTGCAGGGCGCGCCTGGCCGCAGCCGCGGCGCCCCGGAGGCCCTGGCATGACCGCACCAGCCCTGATCAGCCTGAGCGACGCCTCCGTGAGCTTCGGTGATCGGCCCGCCCTGAGCGGCCTGAACCTGGTCATTCGCCGCGGCGACCGCGTGGCGCTGGTGGGTGCCAACGGCTCGGGCAAGACCAGCCTGCTTCGGCTGCTTCACGGCTTGCTGCCGGCCAGCCAGGGCAGCCGCACCCTGCACAGCCTGGCGCCTGAGGGCACGGCGCCGGTGGCCGCGATGCTGTTCCAGCGGCCCTTCCTGATGCACCTGTCCGCCCGGAACAACATCGCGCTGGCGCTTTGGCTGCGCGGCGTGAACAAGCCTGAGCGGAAGCAGCGCACAGAAGCCGCGCTGCAACGCGTGGGCCTGGCGGCCGAGGGCGGCCTGCCCGCCCGTGCGCTGTCAGGTGGCCAGCAGCAGCGGCTGGCGCTGGCCCGCGCCTGGGCAATGCAGCCCGACATCCTGTTTCTGGATGAGCCAACGGCCAGCCTTGATCCGTCCGCCAAGCGCGAGGTGGAAAGCCTGATCAGCGAATTTGCGCGCGACGGCGTGACGCTGGTGATGAGCAGCCACAACCTCGGCCAGGTCAAGCGGATGTGCGACCGCGTGCTCTACCTCGACGCAGGCAGGCTGGTGTGCGACCTGCCCACCGACCGCTTCTTCAACGACGACCTTCCCGCCGAAGCCACTCAATTCCTCAAAGGAGAACTGCCATGGGCATGAACACCACGCACCACAACACTCCGCGCCGCCACGCCCTCACCACCTTGCTGGGCACGCTGCTGGCCGCCACGCTGGCCAGCCCTGCCGCCTGGGCACAAGACAAGTTCATCGTGATGGCCTCCACCACGTCCACCGAGCAAAGCGGGCTGTTCAGCCACCTGCTGCCGGCGTTCAAGGCGGCCACCGGCATCGACGTGCGCGTGGTGGCCGTCGGCACGGGCCAGGCGCTGGACACCGGCCGCCGCGGTGACGCCGACGTGGTCTTCGTGCACGACACCGCCGCTGAAGAGAAGTTTCTGGCCGAAGGTTTTGCCACCCAGCGCCGCAACGTGATGTTCAACGACTTCGTGGTGGTCGGCCCGGCGGCGGACCCTGCCAAGGTGAAGGGCCGCGACATCAACGCCGCCTTCGCCAAGCTGGCCACCGGCACGGCCTCGTTCATTTCGCGCGGCGACAAGAGCGGCACCCATGCGGCCGAGCTGCGGCTGTGGAAGGGCGCAAACGTCGACCTGGCAGCCGCCAAGCCGGCGGGCTACAAGGAATGCGGTTGCGGCATGGGCCCGGCACTGAACATGGGGGCGTCCACCGGCGCCTATGTGCTGACCGACCGCGGCACCTGGCTGAGCTTCAAGAACCGCGCTGATTTGACGGTGCTGGTGGAGGGCGACAAGAAGCTGTTCAACCAGTACGGCGTGATGGTGGTGAACCCGGCCAAGCACCCGCATGTGAAGGCCGCACTGGCGCAGCAGTTCGCTGACTGGGTCGTGTCGCCCGCCGGCCAGGCCAACATTGCCGCCTACAAGATCAACGGCGAACAGCTGTTCTTCCCGAACGCCGGCCAGTAAAACACCCGCAAAAACCACGCCGTTGCAGCCCGGCACGCCTGTGCCGGCGCCGCGGCAGCCGGAGCTTCAACCTGAGCCGCAGCTGTACCAGTCTGGTACGCCTGCGGCTTTTTCACGCCCGGAATCAGGGTTCAGCCTAGGTTTTTGTTTGCATAGGTTCTGCAGATGATTGCATAGCGTTTTCAGGAAGCTGGCCGAGTGTGGCCGCATCCCGGGCGCCCCAACACGGAGACCTGGTCATGCAAAAGAGCCTTCACCTCAACCCGGACAAATGCACCGGCTGCCTGCAGTGCGAAATGGCCTGCTCGTTCGAGAACTACGGTGTGTTTGCGCCGGCCAAGTCGCGCATCAAGGTGTTCGACTTCCATGAAACAGGCCGCAAGGTGCCCTACACCTGCACCCAGTGCGACGAAGCCTGGTGCCTGCATGCCTGTCCGGTCGAGGCCATCACGGTCGACAAGGCCACCGGCGCCAAGGTGGTGAACGACACCACCTGCGTCGGCTGCAAGGTCTGCACCATCTCCTGCCCGTTCGGCACCATCAACTACGTCCAGGAAACCGGCAAGGTCCAGAAATGCGACCTGTGCGGCGGCGAGCCTGCCTGCGCGGAAGCCTGCCCGACGGGCGCCATCACCTACGTCGACGCCAACTGGACGGGGCTCGACAAGATGGCCGCGTGGGCGAACAAGCTGGGCAACCAGACCTCGGTCTGAACGAATTCAAGGAGACATTCATGTCCTGGGCTGGAAAACTGCTTCGCGTCAACCTCACCACCGGCACCGTCAGTGCCGAACCGCTGCGCATGGATTGGGCTCGCGCCTACCTCGGCTCACGCGGGCTGGCCACCAAATACCTCGTCGAGGAAATCGACGCCAAGGTCGACCCGCTGTCGCCTGACAACAAGATCATCTGGTCCACCGGCCCGCTGACGGGCACCATGGCCTCCACCGGCGGCCGCTACACCGTGGTCACCAAGGGCCCGCTGACCGGTGCCATCGCCTGCTCCAACTCGGGCGGCTACTGGGGCGCCGAACTGAAGATGGCCGGCTGGGACATGGTCATCTTCGAAGGCCGCTCACCGAAGCCGGTTTACCTGTCGATCGAGAATGACCAGGCCGTGCTGAAGGACGCTGCGCACCTCTGGGGCAAGACCGTCTGGGACACCGAAGCCGCCATCAAGACCGCCCATCAAGACCCGCTGGCCCGCGTGTCCAGCATCGGCGGCGCCGGTGAGAACCAGGTGCTGTTCGCCGCCGTGGTGAATGACCTGCACCGAGCGGCCGGCCGCTCGGGCGTGGGCGCCGTGATGGGCAGCAAGAACCTGAAGGCCGTGGTGGTGCGTGGCACCCTGGGCGTGGGCAACCTGTCCAACCCGAAGGAATTCATGAAAGTGGTGGCCGAGAAGAAGAAGATTCTTCACGAGAACGCCGTGACCGGCCAGGGCCTGCCCACCTACGGCACCCAGGTGCTGATGAGCGTGATCAACGAAGTGGGCGCCCTGCCCACCCGCAACCACCGCGACGTGCAGTTTGAAGGCGCCGGCCAGATCGGTGCCGAGGCCATGGCCACCCCGCGCGCCACCGACGGCAAGAAGCCGCTGGTGACCAACCAGGCCTGCTTCGGCTGCACCATCGCCTGCGGCCGCATCCAGAAGATCGACCAGGGCCACTTCACGGTCGAGAACAAGCCGCAGTACTGGGGCGCCTCGGGCGGCCTGGAGTACGAAGCCGCTTGGGCGCTGGGTGCTGCCAACGGCGTGAACGACCTCGACACCCTGCAATACGCCAACGTGCTGTGCAACGAGCACGGCATGGACCCCATCACCTTCGGCGCCACCATCGGCGCCGTGATGGAGCTGTATGAAATGGGCGTGCTGACCAAGGAGCAGATCGGCATCGACGCCAAGTTCGGCTCGGCGCAGGCACTGGCCTACTTCGCCGAAATCACGGCCAAGGGCGAAGGCTTCGGCAAGGAAATCGGTCTGGGCTCGAAGCGCCTGACCGCCAAGTACGGCCACCCCGACCTGAGCATGAGCGTCAAGGGCCAGGAGTTCCCGGCCTACGACGGTCGCGGCATCCAGGGCATTGGCCTGGCCTACGCCACCAGCAACCGCGGCGCCTGCCACCTGCGCGGCTACACCATCGCCTCGGAAGTGCTGGGCATCCCGGTCAAGACGGACCCGCTGGAGAGCAACGGCAAGCCCGAGCTGGTCAAGGCCTTCCAGGACGCCACTGCCGCCTTCGACGCCGCCGGCATCTGCATCTTCACCAGCTTCGCCTGGGGCCTGGCCGATGTGCAGCCGCAAGTGGCCGCGGCCTGCGGTGACGAGTTCACGCTCGACAACCTCAACACCATCGGCGAGCGCATCTGGAACATGGAGCGCGACTTCAACAACCGCGCCGGCTTCACGTCGAAGGACGACAGCCTGCCCAAGCGCCTGCTGACCGAACCCGCCAAGACCGGCCCGGCCAAGGGCATGGTCAGCAAGCTCGGCGAGATGCTGCCGGTCTACTACGACATCCGCGGCTGGGACGCCGATGGCCAACTCAAGCCGGAGACCCGCAGCCGACTCGGCTTGTGAACCCCTGAGCCCTGAGTGGCCAGGCACCTGATGCCCACGGGCGGCCCTTGCGCCGCCCGTTCCTTCTTCAAAGGCAAAGAGCAGCCCCATGAAACACATCATTCTTGGTGCCGGACCGGCGGGCGTCATCGCCGCCGAGACCATCCGCAAGCACGCCCCGCACGATGAAATCGTCGTCATCGGTGACGAGCCCGAGGCGCCCTACTCCCGCATGGCGATTCCCTACCTGCTGATCGGCAAGGTGGGTGAAGAAGGCACGCACCTGCGGCACACGCCGGGGCATTTCGAGGCCCTGGGCGTACGCGTGTTGCGTGGCCTGCGCGCCACCCGCATCGACGTCGATGCACGCGCGGTGGAAACAAGCGACGGTGCGCGGCACGGCTTTGACAAGCTGCTGATCGCCACCGGATCCTCGCCCGCCACGCCGCCCATTCCGGGCATCCAGGGGCCCGGCGTGCACACCTGCTGGACGCTGGAAGATGCGCGCGCCATCATGGCCCTGGCCCAGCCGGACGCACGGGTGCTGCAACTGGGCGCGGGCTTCATCGGCTGCATCATCATGGAAGCGCTCGCGATGCGCGGCGTGCAGCTGACGGTGGTGGAAATGGGCGACCGCATGGTGCCCCGCATGATGGGCCCCACCGCCGGCCGGATGATCAAGGACTGGTGCGAAGCCAAGGGCGTGCGGGTGCACACCGGTGCGCGCGTGGACGCGGTGGAGCGCCAACCTGGCGGCAGTGCGCCGATGCAGGTGAAGCTCTCAACCGGCGCGGTGCTGGACGCCGATCTGGTCATCAGCGCCACCGGCGTGCGGCCCAACATCGGCTTTCTCGAAAACTCCGGTATCACCTGCCTGGTGGGTGTGCTGACCGACCAGCACCTGCAAACCAATGTGCCGGGCATCTATGCGGCCGGTGATTGCGCCGAGGCGTTCGACAAGGTCAGCGGCAAGACCATCGTCAGCGCCATCCAGCCCAACGCGGCTGAGCAGGCCCGCGTGGCTGCACTGAACATGGTGGGCCGCGGCGCCGAGCTGAAGGGTGTCACCCAGATCAATGTGCTCGACACGCTGGGCATGATCTCCGCCAGCTTCGGCCTGTGGGACGGCGTGCCCGGCGGGCAACATGTGGAGCTGACGGACGAAGCCGCCGGCCGCCACCTCAGCCTGCAGTTCGATCAGAACCGGCTGGTGGGCTGCAATGCCATTGGCTGGACCGAGCATGTGGGCGTGATGCGCGGCCTGGTGGAAGGCCAGGTGCCGCTGGGCGACTGGAAAGCCCGCCTGCTGGACGACCCGACGCAGTTGATGGCCGCCTACCTGGCCTGCGCGCAGGCCCAGCAGCACCCCGGCCTGCTGAAGACGGGGGCACACTGAGCCCATGCAGATCACCTTCAAGCTCTTCGCCAGCCTGACCGACCACCTGCCGCCCGACAAGCGGGTGGGCAACCAGATGAGCCTGACCGTGCCCGACGGCGCCACCATCGCCCAGATCATCGAGCCGTTCAACCTGCCACCGAAGCTGGTGCATCTGGTGCTGATCAACGGCACCTATGTGGCGCCGGCCGACCGGGCGGAACGCGCCCTGGCCGACGGAGACGCCCTGGCCATCTGGCCGCCGATTGCCGGCGGCTGAGCGGGCACAGATGGGTGTGGTGGCCGAGCAGTTCGAGCGCGACACCGGCGGCACGCTCGCCGATTGGCACGGCTGGTTGCCGCCGGCCTGCCACGGACACGCCTTGACGTTCACCGGGCCGCAGCAGGCGCAGGTGCAGATGGGCGCAGGCAGCCTGACGCTGGACTGGCAGGCGCTGCCGCCGCGGCGCCTCGGCCTGACGAAGCTGCCACACCTGCTGGTGCGCTACCGGTTTGACGGCGTGCCCGATGAAGAACGCGCCCGGTTCATGCGGGTTTTTGACCTGCACATGCACCGGGGCGGCGGCTGATACGCATTTGCGCATCGCGCGGCACAATCCAGCCCATGCAATCGCGTGGCGTTCACCTTCAATACACCTACCAGGCCGCTGACCAGCGGGGCTCCGAGCTGCACAACCCGCTGTTCGATCTGTTGAACGCGGTGCGTGAGCACGGCTCCATCCAAAACGCGGCCAAGGCCATGGGGGCGTCGTACCGGCATGTCTGGGGCGCGCTCAAGCACTGGGAAGACGTGCTGGGCGAGAAGCTCGTCACCTGGGCGCAAGGCCAGCCAGCCCGGCTCACCCCCTTCGCCGACCGCCTGCTGTGGGCCGAAACCCGTGCCCGCACCCGCCTGACGCCGCACATCGAGGCGCTGCGCGCCGAGCTGGAACGCGTGATGAGCGAAGCCCTGGACGGCAGTCAGCATGTGCTGACGGTGATGGCCAGCCACGACATGGCGCTGCCCCTGCTGCGCGACGTGGCCAGCCAGCAGCAGCGCCTGCACATCGACCTGAAATTCACCGGCAGCCTCGACGCACTGCGCGCCTTGGCCGAAGGCCGTTGCCTGGTGGCCGGCTTCCATGTGGCTCGGCTGGAAGGCCAGGCGGGCCTGTTTTCGCAGGCGCTCAAGCCGCTGCTCAAGCCGGGCCGCCACAAGCTGATCGGCTGCACCACGCGCACCCAGGGCCTGGTGGTGGCGCGCAACAACCCGCTGCGCCTGAATCTGCTGCAAGACCTGAGCAAACCCGGCGTGCGCTTTTTGAACCGGCAGGCGGGCTCGGCCACACGCCTGTTGACCGAACACCTGCTGCAGGAAGAAGGCATCGCGCCGACCCTGCTGCACGGCTGGAACGACCCGCCCGAAGACAGCCACCTGGCCGTGGCCGCGGCCATTGCCAGCGGCGTGGCCGATGTGGGCGTGGGCATCGAGGCCGCCGCGCAATCCTTCGGCCTGGATTTCATTCCGCTGATCGAGGAAGACTATTTCCTGGTCTGCCTGAAAGACGCGCTCGACCACCCGGCGGTGCTGAAGCTGCGTGATGCGCTGTCGGGCAGCGCCTGGCAAACCCAGCTCGACACCCTGCCCGGCTACCTGCCGGCGCGCAGCGGCGAGGTGCTGTCACTCACCCGCGCCCTGCCCTGGTGGAGCTACCGCAGCCCACGGCCGGCCGTTGCTGGTGAGCCTGCTGAGGAAGCCGCGGATGACGCGGCCGATGAAGCCGTGATCGATGCCGGGCGAGTGCCTGAGTGAACGCCGGATCGACTGACCTCGGCTGAGTTCAACTGAGCCGGCCGGCAAGCGCCTCAAACCACGCAACCCGGGCCGCTGTCAGTGCCTGGCTGCAGGCGGATGGGCTCGGGAATGCGGAAGCCGTAACGCTCGGCCGTCAATTCGGCCAGGATGGCCACGGCGATTTCCGGTGGCGTGCGCGCCCCGTTTTTCAAACCCACCGGGCCGTGCAGCCGGCTCAGCTCAGCCTCGGTCAAACCGAAGTGTTCGGCCAGCCGCTGCTTGCGCTTGTCCTGGTTCAGCCGTGAGCCGATGGCGCCGATATAAAACGCCGGTGAACGCAGCGCCTCCATCAGCGCCAGGTCGTCCAGCTTGGGGTCGTGGGTGAGCGCGATCACCGCCGTGTGCGCGTCGGGCGCAAAGGCCTGCACGGCGTCGTCCGGCATGCTGCGCAGGCGCTGCACGCCCGGCATGTCAGGCAGGTATTCCTCGCGCGGGTCGCACACCACCACCTGGTAATCCAGCGCCAGCGCCATGCTGGCCAGGTACTGGGTCATCTGGCCGGCGCCGATCAGCAGCAAGCGCCAGCTGGGCCCGTGCACGCTCATCAATTGATCGACACTCAAGCGCAGCTGATCGGGGCCGGTGGCGGTGCTCAACTGCACTGCCCCAGTGGCCAGGGTGAGTTCACGCAGAACGCGTGTGCCGGCATCCAGCTGCGTCAGCAAGGCATTGATCTGGCTGTGCGGGCGCACCGGCTCCAGCACCAGCTCCAGCGTGCCGCCACAGGGCAAGCCAAAGCGCGCAGCCTCGTCGCCACTGACGCCGTAACGCACCACCTGTGGCAACTCGGTGGCCACGGCGCCTTCCCGCACCCGGGTGATCAGGTCGTCCTCGATGCAGCCGCCTGACACCGAACCGGCCACGAGGCCGTCATCACGAATCGCCACCAGCGCGCCCACCGGCCTCGGAGCAGAACCCCAGGTGCGGGTGACGGTGCCCAGCACCACGGCATGGCCGGCTTGCTGCCAGGATTGAACCTGACGCAGCACTTGAAGATCGACGTTGTCCATTGGGCGAGGATGATGACACGGCCGGCCAGCACCGCGCTTGGGCGGGGTCTCCGGCGCGCCCGCGGTTTCAGCGCGCGATGGCCGGGTACAGGTCTTCCATCCAGACGACCTCGTCGGAGTACGACTGCAGGTCCGCCGACATGTTGGCGTGCAGCCCGCTGACCCAGATTTCCTTCTTCAGGTCGGACTTGACATACGAGATCGCCTGCTCGAAATCGCCATCGCCCGCCGAGAGGATCAGCCGGTCATAAACGCCCTGCACGGCCAGCTTGATGATGAGCGTTGCGATGGCCACGTCCACGCCCTTCTGCACTTCGCGCGTGAAGTGCTCGGCGCAATTCGGGCAGTCCTGGTGCGAGTCCTTCAGCCGGAACAGCTCAACCCGCACTTTCGGGCCGCGCGGCGGCGCCGATTTCATCCAGGTGTGAAACGCGTTCTGCTGGTCGGCCGACGGATCGCGGCTGGAGTTCAGGTAGTAGCTCTCGTAGATCGGCCCGCCGTTCAGCCGAATCAGCTCGTTCTTGAGCTTGAGATAGTCAAACGGCCGCGATTTGCCGACGTTGAAGAGGTAGGCGCCGTCGATGATCCAGGCGGTCCGCATGTCAGGCCGCCAGCTTGCGCACGGCAAACTGCAGCGCAGCGCTGTAGCCAAACACGCCCAGGCCGGCGATCACGCCTTCGGCGATGCCCGAGATGTAGGAGTGGTGACGGAACTCTTCGCGCTTGTGCACGTTGCTCACATGCACTTCCACCACCGGCAGGGCCACGCCAGCCAGGGCATCACGCAGGGCCACGCTGGTGTGCGTCCAGCCGCCCGGGTTGATGACGATGTAGCGCGTGCCGTCAAGGCGTGCCGCATGGATGCGGTCGATCATCGCGCCTTCGTGGTTGGTCTGGAAACACTGCGCGGCATGGCCGGCTGCGGTGGCCTCTTCAACGAAGCGACGCTCGACATCGGCGAGCGTGTCTGCACCGTAGATGTGGGGCTCGCGGGTGCCCAGCAGGTTCAGGTTGGGGCCGTTCAGCAGCAGGAGGCTCATGGTGCGCAGGTCAGTGAGTGAATGGATTCAGCAGGCCGCACAGTGTGCCCCAAACCGGCACCGCGGCGCCCATGCCGCGGGCAGCGGATCAGGGCGACATGGCCCGCAGCCGCATCGCGCCGGGCAGCGGCACCGACCGGCGCAGCACACCCTCCGCCAGCCACAGCGCGCTTTGTCGCGCACGCTCGGCCACCACGGGCAGCGGCAGTTGCTGGTAGTCGTCGTTGAAGACTTCAAAGCTGTAGTCGCCGCGGTAACCCATGCCGTCGAGCTTGCGCACCAGGCTCGACAGCGCCTGGGTGTGCACGCCCTCACCTGGGAACACGCGGAAGTGGCGGGCCGTGTCGATGCGCTCTTGCACCGTGCGGGTTTCCTGCCACATGAAGTCCGACAGCTGCACCAGCCAGATGCGGGCGGGGTCCACGTCGTCCAGCAGGCTGAGTGAGGTGGCTGTGGCGAACTGGTGATAAGAATCAATGCCCAGGCCCAGGTTGGGCATGTCGGCACGCTCCACCGCTTCCCAGGCCTGGTGCACCTCGTTGATGTGCCGGCCCCAGGACAAGCCCTCGAACGCCACCTTGATGCCGTGCGGCAGCGCCAGCATGGCCAGCTTGCGCAGGTCACGCGCCACGGCATCCATGTCGCCCACCGCATGCTGCGAGGTGGAACTGCAGGCCAGCAACACCTTGGCGCCCAGCTCGCGCGCCATCAGGATCATCTGCTTGGCGATGTCGACCTTGTAGCTGTGCAGGTGGCCCGACAGGCCTTCAAAGTCGCGCAGCACCTGGAAGCCGGTGACCCGCAGGCCGCTGTCGCGCACGGCCTGCACCGCGGCGTCCATGCCCTGCGGGTGGCCGACGATGTCGCGGGCCGCCAGCATGATCTGGCCGAAGCCCGCAGCGCGCACGGCCTTGAGCTTGGCCTCCAGCGGGCCGGCGAGCGTGATGGTGTCCATGCCGAAATCGGCGATGTGGCCTTGCAAGGCGGTTTGAGTGGTGTGCATGGCTGCGGGCCTCAACGCGGGTCGAGCACGAGCTCGACGCTGACGCCACCCGACTCCGCGCGGCTCAAGGCGCCGCGGCGGTCGCTGTGCACGCCCTGCGGCGATTCAATGAAGCTCACGCCGCGCTGGCGCAGGGCTGCCACGGTGGCCAGCACATCGTCGGTGCCGAAGGCCACGCGCTGCAGCAGCTCTTCCGGGTCGGCATCAAACGCGTCTAGTGCCGGCTCGATCAGCTGCCAGTACACGGTGCCGCACGGGCTGGCCAGGATGCGCCCCTCCGTGAGCACACCGAACGTCTGTTCAGCCGGCAACTCGATGAAGCCGAACAGCTCGCCATAAAACGCCATCCAGTCGTCGAGGCGGTTCAGGCCGATGTACTGCACCAGGCCAAACAGGTGCAGGCTGTGGCTGGCCGGCGGGCTGCGATCAGCGCCGGGAATTGCGACGAAGTCGACGTCGTAGATCGAGAACTCCTGGCAGCGATCAACGAAATAGATGCGGCTGCGACCCACGCCGTGGATGGCCGGGATGTTGAGCTCCATCACCTCGACCTGCGTGGCCACGGCCCAGGCCCCCAGCGACAAGACACGGCGGTAGGCCCCGGCGGCATCCGCCACGCGGAAGGCCACGGCGGCGATCACCGGCTCGCCCGCGTCTGCCTCGTGCGCGTTGACGATGATGTTCATGTCGCCCTGGCGGTACAGCAGCACCTCGCGCGAGCGGTGGCGGGCCACCGGGATGAAGCCCAGCCGCTCCAGCGTCTGCCCCAGCGCCTGTGGACGGGCAGTGGTGAACTCGATGAACTCGATGCCTTGCAGGCCCAGCGGGTTGGGCATGTCACCCAGGCGCTCGCGGGCCATCGACAATCCATTGGTGGGCAGCAGGGTCATGGTGGGGTGGCCGGTCGGGCAATGGCGGTGTTGAAGAGGAAACGGGGTCGAGGTCAGGGCTTGGCGGCCGTTACCAGGGCGCGGAAGTGCGCTTCCATGCGGGCCGCGTCGGGCACCAGGCCGGTGAACAACTCGAACGCGCCCACGGCCTGACCCACCGCCATGCCGCCGCCGTCACTGACGCGGCAACCCTTGGCGCGGGCCGCCTTCAGCAAGGCGGTGTCGAGCGGGAAATACACGACTTCCGACACCCACATGTCCGCACGCAGCAGCGCTTCGTCGAGCGGCAGGCCGGGCAGCTTGTCCATGCCCGTCGGCGTGGCGTGAATCAGGCCAGTGGCGTCGGCCATCGCTGCGGCCAGATCGGTCACAGCCGCGGCGCGGGCGCCGTAGAGGGCGTTCACGTCGGCCACGAGGCGGCCGACACGTTCGGCATCGGTATCCACGATGCGCAGCTCAGCCACGCCCAGCCGCAGGGCGGCATGGGCGATGGCGGCGCCAGCACCACCGGCCCCGAGCAGCACGACCCGCGACAGGTTGGCATCAGGCAGCGCACGGGTGAACCCGCGTGCCCAGCCCGAGCCGTCCGTGTTGTGGCCGATGAGGCGGCCGTCGCGGATCACCACCGTGTTCACGGCACCCATGGCCCGCGCTTCGTCCGACAACTCGTCAAGCAGCGGCAGCACCGCCTGCTTGCACGGGTAGGTGACGTTGCAGCCGGCATAGCCCATTACGCGGGCAGCCTGAAGCAGCGCCGGCAAGTCGCTCGCGCTGGCGCCTTCGGTGCGATCCAGGTCGATCAGCTGGTAATGCAGGCGCAGGCCATGCTGACTGGCCTCCTGCTCATGCATGGCCGGCGAGAGCGACTTCTGGATGCCGGCCCCGATCAGACCGATCAAGACCTTGCGCACCGGTGCGGCTGCACCGGCAGAGGCAAGGGCTGGCGGAGAAAGCGTGGCGTTCATGGATGTGTGTGGTTGGCGTGAGCGTCGTCGGGCAGGCTTACTTGCCGCCGCGCACCTTGGCGATGGCGGCGTAAACCTCCTTCACCGTGTCTGCGCCCACCTTCTCGGCGTACTTGTCGACCACCGGCTTGACCTTGGCGCGGATCTTGTCGAGCTCGGCCGCCGGCAATTCGGTCACCTGCATGCCCGACTTCTTCAGCTCGTCCAAGGCCACGTTGGCCTGCACGCGCGAGACACCACGCTGGTAGGTGGTGGCTTCAGCCATCGCATCGGCAATGATCTTCTTCTCGTCGGCGCTCAGCTGGTCGTGGAACTTCTTGCTCATCACCACCGCTTGCGGGTTGTAGATGTGGCGGGTCAGCGTGAGGTGCTTCTGCACTTCGTTGAACTTCGACGCGCGGATGGTCGTGACCGGGTTCTCCTGGCCGTCGATCGCGTTCTGCTCCAGCGCGGGGTAAACCTCCGGGAAGGGCATCGGCACGGCATTAGCGCCAAGGGCGGCGAACATGTCGATGTAGATCGGCGACTGGATGACGCGGATCTTCAGACCGGCGATGTCATCGGCCTTGTTGATGGCGCGCTTGTTGTTCGTCAGGTTGCGGAAGCCCAGCTCCCAGTAACCCAGGCCCACCAGGTTCTTCTCGGGCAGCTTGGCCAGCAGCTTCTGGCCAAAGGCACCGTCGGTCACCGCATCGGCTTCCTGCGGGCTGTTGAACAGGAAGGGGAAGTCGTAGATGCCGAATTCCTTGGCCTGTGCCGACAGGATGCCGGCGTTCAGCACCGTCATCTCCACCGTGCCGCCTTGCAGGGCCGACACCGTCTGCAGGTCACCGCCCAGCGTGCCGCCGGGGAACAGACGCACCTGGATCTTGCCGCCGCTCTTGGCTGAAACCAGGTCAGCGAACTTCTGTGCACCCTCGGCCTGCGGATGGCCCTTGTTGTTCTGGAAGGCGAACTTGATGGTGCGCTGCTGCACCTGCGCCTGGGCAGCACTGCACAGGGCCAGGGCCGACACGACGGCGAGCAGGGTACGACGGGAAAAACGGGTCATGCTTGTCTCCAGTGGGAAGTTGTGGCCACGTCAACGTGGCGTCTGTTGAAACCGCAGGGAAAGGATCAGCTGGCGAACCACTTCGCCGGGCCGGTGACCAGCCAGGGGAAGAACACCATCAGGAACATCACGGCGAACTGCGCGGCCATGAACGGCAGCACGCCGCGCGTGACCTCATCCATCTTCATCTTGCCCACGCCCGCCACCACGTTGAGCACCGTGCCCACCGGGGGCGTGATCAGCCCGATCGCGTTGTTGATGATGAACAGCACGCCGAAGTACACCGGGTCGATGCCCGCGGCCTTGATCACCGGCATCAGCACCGGCGTCATGATCAGGATGGTTGGCGT